>DATJIA010000239.1:0-64119 GCA_035493675.1 Kofleriaceae bacterium
TGCTACGCGACCGTCGACATCCGCGCGGATCAGATCCCGAAGCTGTCCGATGCGCGGACGTACGCGGTCGGCCCGGCGGTGACCACCGTCGGCTACGACGGCAACCTCGTGACGTATCAAGGCTACGATCGATCGCGGCTCGAGCTCCTCGCGCCCGACGGATCGACGGTCGTCGTGAAGGGCGACGCCGATCTCGATCTCGACACCACCGACGGACGCCACTACCACTTCGAGCACCCGATCGACGCGACGCTCGAAGGCGACACGCTCGTGATCCGCGCCGACGACCGCACCGGGCGCATCGCGCTCCGCGACGTCGCGCGCGCGCGCGTGCGATCGCTCAGCTACGGCAAGACGATCGGCGCCACCGTCGGCATCTCGGTCGGCGTCAGCGCCCTGCTGCTGCTGCCGCTGCTCTAGTTCGCCGCCGAGCGGGGCAGCGCTCGCCGGGGTCCCCGCCGAGCGTCAGCGAGGTGGGGTGGCGCCGCGGGGCAGCACCCGCGAGGCGGCGGCTATTAGACCGTCCCCGCGCGGATCGCGGCGATCAACGCCGCGTGATCCGCGGTCGCCTGATCGGCGTACGCGACCGCGAACGAGGCCAGGGCGCGATCCACATTGTCGCCCGATCCGACGTAGCCCGCGAGGATCGCCGCGTCGCCGGTGCGCGCGTGCGCCTTCGCGAGCACCTGCCCGCACAACGCCGCGTACTCGCCGAGCGCGCGCCCGCCGAGCATCTCGACCGTGCAACGTCCCTTGTGATCGCTCCACTGCCGCACCAGGCACGGCACTCCATCGACCGACGTCCAGCCCAAGAACGGATCGCTCACGGTCTGCGTGCGCGCCTGCCCTTCCGCCGCGCGCCGCCCGCCGTGCACGTCGCGCTCGCGTCCCCACGCGCACGCGCCGATCTCCTTCAGCTGCAAGAACAGCGGATCGCGATCGCCGTTGCCGAACGCGAGCACGATCCACGACGCGAGCCCGAGCGAATCGATCCCCTGCGCGCGCGACGCGATCTCGACCGGCGTGTACGCGTCGAGCACTTGCTGCCGCCCCGCGCCGAGCGAATCCCGATACGAGCTCCACGAGCTACCGAGTAGATCCAGTGATGGCAATGGCACCAGGTACGGCGGATCCTCCCGGAACCGCGCCGTTCCCTCCGGCGACGACGCCGTCGCCTTGCGCAACAAGCGCGCCGGCGTGTCGCGCGCGGCGCGCTCGAAGATCGGCGCGAGCGGCCGATGGCGATCGCGCGGCGAGATCTCGGTGCGCGCGACGTCGAGCACGCGCATCTCCGCGTAGCGATCGATCGCCTCGCGATAGCTCGCGACCATCGACGAGACCGCGTCGCGGCAGGCGCCTTCGCGCTGGCCCGCCTCGCGGCCCGCGAGCACGACGCTCGCCGCCAACCGCCGCAGGTCCCACTCGAACGGCCCGCGGCACGCGTGATCGAAGTCGTTCAGATCGAAGACGAGGTGCCCGTCGGGCGCGGCGTACGCGCCGAGGTTGAAGAGGTGCGCGTCGCCGCACAGCTGCACCTCGACGCCGGCGGTCGGCTCGCGCATCACGTCGGTCGCGAACAGCGTGATCGCGCCGCGGAAGCACGCGAGCGGCGACTCGGCCATCCGCGACCAGCGCAGCTCGACGCGCGACGGATCGCGACCGACCACGGCGCGGGAGAGGATCGCGATCGCGTCTCGCGCCGAAGGAGCCCACGCGCCCAGCGACGATCGCGGCAGCGCCTCGCGCAACGCCTTGCCCCGCGCCCGCCGCTCGTCGGGAGACGCGCGCATGATCAGAGCTCGAGGTAGTTGCCCTCGGCCGCGGCGAACACCGGGATCGGGCTCTCCTGCTGCGCGGCGGCGACCATCGCGTCGATCATCGCGTCGGTCGCGTCGGGGCTGTGGTGGAACAGGACCAGCCGCTTCGCGCCCGCCGCGTTCGCGACGTTCTGCGCGGCGGCGACCGGCGAGTGCCCCCACCCGCGACGCACCGAGTACTCGAGATCCGAGTGCATCGCGTCGTGGATCAGGAGGTCCGCGTCCTGCGCGATCGCGATCGCCTGCGCGAGCGGCGCCTCGGGCTGCGGATATTCGACATCTGACAAGAACGCGACGACGTGCCCGTCGGCGCTGATGCGCAGCGCGGTCGTCCACATGTTGCCGTGCGGCACCGCGGCGGTCTGGACCTCGAAGCCGTCGAGCGACAGGCTCGCGCCCGGCACGATCGAATCGATCGTCACGTCGGCGGCGAGGTTCTCGAGGCCTTCGAGCGGCGAGTAGTGCGGCGCGAGCTGGTTCTGCAGCGTGGTCTCGAGCGAGGCGCCGCCGGGATCCGCGCCCAGGATGCGGATGCGATTGCCGGGGATGAAGAACGGCGTGAAGAACGGCAGGCCTTGGATGTGATCGAGGTGCGTGTGCGAGAGCAGGACGTTGAGCCGACCCTTGCCCTTGCCGAACTCGGTCTTCATCAGCTGCTTCGCGAGCTCGGTCGCGCCGGTGCCGAGATCGATCACGAGCCGACTGCCCGCGTTGTCGAGCAGCTCGATGCAGGTCGTGTTGCCGCCGTAGCGCAGGAAGCTCTGCCCCGACATCGCGAACGAGCCGCGCGTGCCCCAGAAGCGGACTCTCACGCGGGCGCTCCGATCGCGAGCACCATGCCTTCGCGCGCGGTGACGATCTCGAGGCCTTGATCCTCGCCCGTCTTCGCGTAGCGCGCGGCGAGGTCGTCCATCATGTCGTCGTCGTGCGACGGCGCGTGGTGGTAGAGCACGAGGCAGCGCGCGCCCGACTCCTTGCAGATCTCGATGCCGTGCTCGGGCGTCGAGTGGCCGTAGTGCGGGAACTTCTCGTACTCGTGCGGGAGGAAGTGCGTGTCGTAGACGACGGTGTCGACGCCCCGGAGCGCGTCGACGAGCGACGCCTTCATCGCGCCGAGCGCCGCGCGATCGTCGTCGGTGAGCGGCTCGAGGCCCGACAAGAAGTGGCGCTTGTGCAGCACGAGATCGAACGGCGCGGTGTCGCTTACATAAGCGACCGTGGTTCCGTCGGCGGTGATGCGATAGCCGACCGCGCCGAACGGATGGTTGAGCGCGATCGGCATGATCTCGAACGCGCCGATGCAGAACGACGCGCCCGGCTCGACCTCCTGGAACTCGAAGTGCGCGGGCACCGACTCGAGCGGCATCGGGAAGAACTCGTGGCGCGTGATGCCGCCGATCACCGGCTTCAGCTCGTCGGCGGCGGCGAGCGACGCGTAGACCGAGATCTGCGTGCCCGGCACGTACGCCGGCTCGAAGAACGGCAGGCCTTGGATGTGATCCCAGTGCACGTGCGAGAGGAGGATGTGATGCTCGCGCGGCTTGCCGCCGTGCTCGCGCGCGAGCCGCTGGCCGAGCGCGCGCAACCCGGTGCCCGCGTCGACGATCAACGACTCGCCGCTCGCCGTGCGGACCTCGACGCACGAGGTCTGGCCGCCGTACCTGACGGTCGCGGCGCCCGGCACGGGATAACTCCCGCGCACACCCCAGAAGGTGATGTCCATCGGCGCGAAAATTGTACCGTGCCCGGCCTCGCTTCCGAAATCCGCGCGCGGGATTTGGTAGGCTCGGCCCCGGCTAACCAAGGGGGGAAGCATGAGGACACGTCTATTCGTTTTCGGGGTGCTGTTCGCGGCGTGCACGGGGTCCACCGGTCCGGCGGGCCAGAACGGCCAGAACGGCCAGAACGGCTCGAATGGCTCGAACGGCACGAACGGCAACGACATCATCTTGTCGGAGCGCGCCAAGATCGGCCTCGACATCGCGCCGGTCGCGCTGAAGCTCGACGGCAAGACCGGGCCCGAGATCGAAGCGATCGGGCAAGGCAGCTACTGGGTGAACGCGGTCATCGACTGCAGCGGCTGTCACTCGGGCCAGGTCGGCTACCTGTCGGGCGGCAACAAGTTCCCGTTCGACGCCGACGGTGACTTCGTCGTGTCGCGCAACCTGACGCCGGATCCGACCGGCCTCATGCTCAGCGAGGCCGACTTCCTCACCGCGATGCAGACCGGCAAGGACTTCTCGACGGCGAACGAGATCATGATCGTGATGCCGTGGCTCAACTTCCGCTGGATGCACGAGGACGATCTCAAGGCGATCTACGCCTACCTGAAGGTCATCCCGGCGGTCGCGAACCCGAACATGGCCGACTCGAAGGGCCCGGCGAAGGCGCTCACGCCGATCCCGCTGCCGTCCGCGTACGACCGCGGCGCGCAGACGCGCGCGCTCCTGCCCGAGAAGGATTTCATGGGCAACAAGATCCCGGATCCGGACGGCACGATCCGTGGCTACGAGGTCAACCCGCTGCCCGATCCGGACGACTACCCGTTCTTCACCGGCCAGCACACGGCGTCGTTCGGGCGCGGCTCGTACCTGGTGAACGCGGCGGCCTGCAACGACTGCCACACCAACCCGCCGTACGGCACGGTGCCGGGCCCCGACTTCCTGCGCACCACGACGACCGCGTTCCTGACCGGCGGCGACGTGTTCGTCACGCCGACGGGGCTCGGCCCGGTGTTCGGCACCACGCGCTCGATGTCGGCGAACATCATCGGCTCGAACGGCTTCCTGTGGGAGCCGGGCATGAACTTCTCGCTGTTCCAGGAGATCATCGCGACCGGCACGCACTTCGACGACGATCCGCCGACGCCGCTCGCGTGGCCGATGCCGTGGGATCACTTCCGCAACATGACGGCGAGCGATCAGGCGGCGCTCTACGACTACCTGACCGATCTCGCGTTCGACGTGTCGAACGGCCCGACGAAGAACACGATCACGCAGGGCCCGGCGCTCTACTGCGATTCGACCCACACGTGCCCCGGCGGGATGACGTGCCACATGGGCGGCGGCACACCGGACCTCGGCAACGAGTGCGTCGGCAACGACTGCACGAGTGACGCGGATTGCGGCGCGTGCCAGCGCTGCGATACGACGACGACTCAGAAGTGCGTCGCGCCCGACGATCAAGCGCACATCGGCTGCGCGCTCGGCGCCGGCATCTGAAGAGGTGATATGAACGGCGCGTGAGCGAAGTACCCACGCGCTTCCTGGTCGTCGGCGCGGGCGGCATCGGCGGCATCGTCGCCGGCTGCCTCGCCGAGGTCGGCGCCGACGTCACCGCGGTGTCGACCAACCCGGCGATCCGCGCCGCCGTCGAGAGCGCGGGCTTCCGCCTGCGCGAAGAAGGCGACGAGCGCGCGGTCGCGGGACGGATCGTCGCCGCGCCGCCGCCGGGCGAGGTCTTCGACGTGATCGTGATGGCGACGCAGCCGCCGCAGGTCGAAGAGGCCGCGCGCGGCGCGATCGGCGCGCTGGCGCCGAACGGCCGCATCGTGGTCTTGCAGAACGGCTTGTGCGAAGAGCGCATCGCGGCGATCGCCGGTCGCGAGCGCGTGATCGGCGCGATCGTCGCGTGGGGCGCGTCGATGCCGGAGCCCGGCGTCTACGATCGCACCGCGTCGGGCGGCTTCACGATCGGTCGCTTGGACGGCGAGCCGGATCCCGCGTGCAAGGCGATCGGCGAGGCGTTCGAGGCGATCGGGCCGGTCGTCTACACGAACAACTTGATCGGCGCGCGGTGGAGCAAGCTCGCGCTCAACTGCGCGATCTCGTCGCTGCCCACGATCGCGGGCGAGCGTCTCGGACCGCTCGTGCGCGTGCGCCGCTATCGCCGGCTCGTGCTCGAGGTCATGACCGAGGTCGTCGCGGTCGCGCGGCGCGAGGGTGTCGCGCTGGAAAAAGTCGCGGGCACCTTGGATCTGGAGTGGATCGCGCTGACCGACGCGGAGCGCGCGATGAAGCTCGGCTCGCCCGCGCTCACCGCCAAGCACGCGCTCTTGATCGCGGTCGGGCTGCGCTATCGGCGCATGCGCAGCTCGATGCTCGCGGCGATCGAGCGCGGCCGCACGCCGGCGATCGACTTCTTGAACGGCGAGGTCGTCGCGCGCGCGGCGCGGCACGGGATCATGACGCCGGTGAACGCGCGCGTCGTCGAGACGGTGTGGGCGATCGCGCACGGCGAGAAGATCTCCGCGCGCGAGACGCTCGACCAGCTGTTCCAGGAGACGCGCCCGTGAGCCTCGCGGTGATCACCGGCGCGTCGGGGCTGCTCGGCGCGAACCTCGCCGAGAGCTTGATCGCGGCCGGCCATCGCGTGCGCGCGACCAAGCGCGCGACGACCAAGATCGATCATCTGGGCGATCTGGCGATCGAGTGGGTCGAGGGCGATCTCGACGACGTCGCGGCGCTCACGCGCGCGTTCGAAGGCGCCGACGTCGTCTTCCACTGCGCCGCCGCGGTCAGCGTGCAAAAGGATGTCTCGCCCGAGCTCGAGCGCACCAACGTCGCCGGCACGGCCAACGTGATCGAGGCGATGCGCGCGTCGAAGGCGAAGCGGCTCGTGCACACGAGCTCGGTCGTCGCGCTCGGCCTCTCCGACGACGGCAACCCCGTCGACGAGACAGTCGTGTGGAACTTCGACAAGCACGATCTCGCTGACGGCTACGCGATCACCAAGCACCGCGCCGAAGAGCTCGTGCGCGCGGCGACCGACCTGGACTTCGTGATCGTCAACCCTGCGTGGATGTGCGGGCCGCGCGACTCGCGGCCATCGTCCGGAAAATTGATCGTCGAGCTCGCGCGCCGCAAGGTGCCGGGCTGGACGCCGGGCTACAACAACTTCGCCGACGTCCGCGACGTCGCGCGCGGGATGATCGCCGCCTGGCAGCGCGGCCGCCGCGGCGAGCGCTACTTCCTCGGCGGTCACGAGATGACGTACCGCGACTTCTTCCGCACCGTCGCGAAGGTCGTCGGCGTCGCGCCGCCGCGCTTCTACATGCCGCACTTCGCCGCGCGCGTGGTCGGACGGCTCGGCGACCGCCGCGAGGCGAAGGGCAAGCCCGCGCTCGCCAACTCCACGCAGGTCGCCTACGCGTACACGAATCGCTTCCGCTTCACCGCCGCGAAGGCGCAGCGCGAGCTCGGCTACGAGATCCACGCGCTCGAGCCCGCGATCGCCGACGCGGTCGCGTGGTTCCGCGCCCGCGGCATGTTATAGCGATCGCGGATGAAGGCTGCGTACGACGTGGTCCTCCTGCCCGGCGACGGCATCGGCGTCGAGGTCGCCGGCGACGCGCGCGCGCTCGTCGAGGCGATCGCGCCGGCGATCGGCGTGTCGTTCGCGATCGACGAGATCCCGTGCGGCGGACGCTTCTTCCTCGAGCACGGCTCGCGCGACTGGCCCGAAGGATCCGAGGAGCGCTGCAAGCGCGCCGACGTGATCCTGCTCGGCGCGGTCGGCTGGAACGGTCCCGGCGGCGGGCCGGTGATGATGCCCGACGGCAAGATGGCGGGCTGGTCGCCGGTGATCGGCAACCGCATGCGCCTCGATCTCTACGCGAACGTGCGCCCGGTGCGCTGCTTGCCGGGGATCAAGCACGGCATCAGCGGATCGTTCGCTTCGGTCTGGTCGCCGGACAAGGTCGACATGATCATCGTGCGCGAGAACACCGAGGGCTTGTACTCGGGCGTCGGCGGGATGCACAAGACCGGCGACGTCGTCACCGCGGCGACCGACACGCGCATCATCACGCGCAAGGCCTCGGAGAAGGTGATCCGCCGCGCGTTCGAGATCTCTCGCTCGCGGGGCCGCGGCGCGCCGTTCGACGGCAAGAAGCGCGTCACCTGCATCGTCAAGAACAACGTCTTGTACGGCTGCAAGCTCTTCCTCGAGGTCTATCGCGAGGTCGCGAAGGACTTCCCCGACGTCGAGCAAGACGTCGCGATCGTCGACGCGTTCGCGATGTTCGTGCTCACGCAGCCCGAGAAGTACGACGTCTGCGTCACGACCAACATGTTCGGCGACATCCTCACCGACCTCGCGTCGGTCCTGCAGGGCGGCATGGGCATGGCCGTCGGCTGCAACGTCGGCGACGATCACGCGATGTTCGAGCCGATCCACGGCTCGGCGCCGCCGCTCGCCGGCAAGGATCGCGCGAACCCGATCGCGATGCTGCACGCGACCGCCGAGGCGCTCGCCTGGCTCGGCCGCCGCCACTCGGATGATCGTCTGGTCCGCGCCCACGACGCGATCGTCTCGTCGATCGAAGCGATCGTCGCCGCCGGCGCCCCGCTCACCGCCGATCTCGGCGGCTCGTCGGGGCGCACCGCGGTCGCCGCCGCGATCCGCGAGCGCACGCTGCAGACGCTCGCGTCATGACCGCGAGCGCGGTCCGCTAGCGAGCACAGCGCGTCCGCGTTGCTCCTTTGCCCGAGCGCCCACGTCGGCGCGGGCGCCGACGTTCGTGCGATCACGTGGCTCCGCGCCGCTGCCTTTTTTACGTTTGGTTTTGAACCACCGAGCGGCGCGCTCAGGCGTTGCTCGACCATTCAACCCGAAAAATCTCAAAAGGCCGACGGCGCGGAGCGTCGTGATCGCACGAACGCCGGCGGCCGCGCCGATGTGGGCGCTCGGGAAAACAAGTCCGTGTACTCGCCTAGCTCCTGCCGGGAATTGCCACCCCGCGGCCTAGCGAGCCCGGCCCATTCCTATATCATTGCCCTAATTCACATGGGGAAGCCTCGAAGGTCGGCGTGGAACAAGCGGCGCAAGGGCCAGCTCGAGATCGATCTGCGCCCGCGCACGAAGGGCGGCGCGCTGCGCAAGAAGCGCGGTCGGCCGGTGACCGGGCGGCGCAGAGATCCGCGGCATCGCACGCGCCCCGAGCACGACGCGCACCAACCGGTGCACGTCGTCCTGCGCGTCACGCGTGAGGTCTCGAGCCTGCGCACGCGCCACGCGTATCGCGCGATCCGGCGCGCGGTCGATCGCTGCCGCGCGCGCACCGACTTCCGGATCGCGCACATGAGCATCCAGTCGAACCACGTGCATCTGCTGGTCGAAGCCGACAGCAAGCTCGCGCTCAGCCGCGGCATGCAGGGCTTCGCGGTCAGCGCCGCGAAGCGCCTCAACCGCGAGCTCCGCCGCGCGCGCGGCGACGTCTTCGCATTTCGCTATCACGCGACCGCGCTCACCACGCCGACGCAGGTGCGCAACGCGGTCAACTACGTCGTCAACAACTGGCGCCATCACCGCTGCGACCGGTACACGACGTGGCGCACCGATCCCTACTCGAGCGCGCACGCGATCGCCGAGTGGCGGGTGCCACGCCACGCCGACCAGCTGCCGGTGGTGAGCCCGACGACGTGGCTGCTCACCCAAGGCTACAAGCGCGCCGATCCGCTCCGCCCCGACGAGGTCCCGGGATCAGGGCCAGAGCCATGATGATGACGCCGCCCGACGTGCGCGGGGTGCACAACATCATCCGCGGGTAAGGTAGCCTGGCGGGATGGAGCCGAGCGCGCTCGTTCCGGTGATCGACGACGTGTGGCGATGGTCCGTGTGGAACGAGCCGCGCAAGCTCTGGTTCAACGGTCACCTCCTGCGCATCGGCGACGCCGCGATCCTCGTCGATCCGGTCGCGGTCACCGAGGACGTCGCCGAGGCGATCGACGAGGCGGGCGCGCGCTGCGGCCGCTGGCTGTGCGTGATCACCAACGCCGATCACAGCCGCGCCGCCGAGCAGATGCGCGAGCGGTTCGGCGCGCAGATCTGGATCGCGCGCGGCGACGCCGAGCGCGCCGAGCTCGCGGCGCTCGCGCCCGACGACACGATCGACGACGGCGACGTGATCTGCGGCGTGAAGATCGTCCGGATCCCGGACGTCAAGACGCCGGGCGAGATCGCGCTCTACTGGGTCGCGCGGCGCGCCCTGGTCGTCGGCGACGCGGCGATCGGGCGGCCGAGCGGCGCCTTGTCGATGCTCGCGCCCGAGAAGTTCCGCGATCCGGCGGCCGCGCGCGCGAGCGTCGCGAAGCTCGCGGCGCTCGGCGTCGACATCGTGCTGGTCGGCGACGGCGACGACCTCCTCACGGGCGGCGGCGCCGCGCTCGCGGCGATCGGCGGCGGTGGCTGATGGCCTGGCTGCGCGAAGACTTCGCCGGTCATGTCGAGAAGATCGACGACGAGGAGATCGTCACCGAGTTCAGCTTCGTGATCCTCCCGATCTGGCCCAAGCGATCGATCTACGTGCACGGCTCGGAGTCGATCGAGATCCGCCCGCACTCGCGCAGCATCGTCGCCGGTCTGCTGCGCACGTCGACGTGGATGGCCGCGCTGATCCTCGCGCTGCCGGTGATGTTCCTGCCGGAGAAGTGGGCGTGGCTCGCGCCGTTCGCGATCGCGCTCGCCGCCGCCGCCGCCGCGCTGACCTTCGCGTTCGGCAAGCTCGACGAGGACGAGCAGGAGCGGCGCCGCATGCTCCGCCGCGTCGTCGGGATCGGCGCGCCGCCCGAGATGCTCGCGCCGCCGCTCGTCGAGGCGACGCGCCTCGCGCTCGAGGGTCACTGGCGCGACGATCACGACGAAGGATGGTTCGAGGCGATCGCGCGCGGCCGCTCGAGCGAGCTGCTCGCCGCGCTCGCCGAGTACAGCGGCCGTCCCGATCTCGCGCGCGAGGTCCGCGATCGGCTCGCCGATCGCCACTACAATTAGCCGCCGCCTCGCGGGTGCTACCCCGCGGCGCCACCCCACTCGGCGGCGAACTTAGACGGCGCTACATCGCCTCGCGCGCTTCGGCGTACATCGCTTCGAAGTAGCGGCGCAGCGTCGACTCGTCGGCGAAGTCGTAGGTGAGCGCGTCGCCCTCGCACCGCGCGGACACGTAGATCTTGTCGAGCCCCCAGTCCTGCACGACCAGCTCGTCGAAGTCGCTCAGCTCGGGATCGCACATGATGTTGCGCTGGCCGACGTCGGGTGTGAGGTACGCGTCGAACCAATCGAAGCGATGGTGCGGGTTGAGGTTGTACATCGCACAATAGGTGCGCCGCCCGCCGAGCATGAGGATGTACCGCTTGATCAGCTGGAACGCCTCGACCGTCAGGACATCCATCCTTCGATCGTGCCATGAAACCGCGCGCCCGCCGCGGTGTCGTTGGGGCATGAGGCTGGGGCTCCTGCTCGTGTTCTTCGCCGCCGTCGCCCACGCCGCGCCGCCCGCCGGATCGTCGAGCGATCCCGCGTGGAAGGACGCGGTCCGCCTGTGGATCGCGGCGGAGTCGGCGAAGGACCCCGCGCACTGGCGCGACGCGGCGAAGGCGTTCGACGCGATCGCCGACGACGCGCACCTCGCGAACCTCGAGCGCGTCGAGGCCGCCGACGCCGCGATGCGCGCGTGGATGAACACCGGCCCCGACGAGGACCGGCTGATCGGCGCCGCGACGCGCTACCTCGGGATCGCCGGCGACGCCGCGCCCGACGCCGGCCTCGCGCTCTACGCGCGCGGGCGCATGCACTGGGGCCGCGATCGCTTCGAGCAAGCGCGCGCCGATCTCGAAGCGGTCGTCGATCACCACGCCGACGCGGCCGTCGCGCCGTACGCGGCCGAGCTGCTGCTCGATCTCCTGAACCGCCAGCAGAAGTGGGACGACCTGATCGCGCGCGTGAAGTCGTTGCGCGCGAACACGACCTTGATGCGCGACGGAGATCTCGCGCGCCGGCTCGACGAGCTGCTCGCGCAGATCCACCGCAAGGAGGCGGAGCAGGCGGAGCAGCAGCACGACTTCGCCGCCTGCGCCGCGATCTATCGCGACCTGATCGCCGCCGATCCGAAAGCCGATCGTGTCGACGAGCTCGTCTACGACGAGGCGATCTGTCTCGACAAGGACGGCGAGATCGACGGCGCGCTCGCGGTGCTCGCGCAGGTGCCGCCGCGATCGTCGCTGGCGCGCCACGCGCTCGCGCTGACCGGCGAGATCGACGCGCAGGTCGCGCGCTTCCCCGACGCGGCCGCCGCGTTCGAGGATCTCGCGCGCCGCTTCCCCGACGAGGTCGAGGCCGACGACGCGCTGTCGCGCGCGATCACGTACCGGATCGCGCTCGGCGACTACGCGCGCGCGCGCGACGACGCGAAGCTCGCCGGCAAGCTGTTCGGCGCGCACGATCCCGATCTCGCGTGGCGGCCGTTCGTCGCGATCGCGCTCGCGCGGATCGCGAACGGCGATCGCAAGACCGCCGCGCGCGAGTTGATCGACGTCGCGCCGTGGGTCGCGATCGAATGGCGCGACGACTTCGCGCTCGTCATGTGGGACGCCTCGTGTCCGATCGAGCCGGTCGACGGGCTGTGCGCCAAGCCGCGCGATCCGATCCTCCTCCGCTTCGCGAAGGACGCGCGCGCGCCGCGCGTCGACGCCGCGATCGCCGTCGAGAGCGCGCTCGCGATCGATCGCCCCGGGCCCGCGTTCGATCGCGCGCTGCGCGCCGCGAACGCGGCGCTCGACGCGCTCACCGCGACCGATCCGGACACCTTCGCGTGGCGCGATCGCCTCGACGATCACCTCGCGCTCGTCACCGGCGGCACACGGCCGCACGTCGCGCACGAGCTCGTGCCGCGCCCTAGAATGAGCCCATGGTGATCCGCGACGCCGCGTCGGCCGACCTCGCCTCGATCAACGCGATCTACAACCACTACGTGCCGCGCTCGACCTGCACGTGGGACGTCGACGCGCGCAGCGACGACGCCGCGATGCGTTGGCTCGCGACCCACGACGCGACGCACCCCGTCACCGTCGCGACCGACGAGCACGGCGACGTGATCGCGTGGGGCTCGCTGTCGCCGTTCCGCCCCCGCTTCGGTTATCGCCACACCGTCGAGGACACCGTCTACGTGCGCGAGGATCAGCACGGCCGCGGCGTCGGCCGCGCGATCCTCGACGATCTCGTCGCCCGCGCGCGCGCGCGCGGCCATCACGCGATCATCGCGGTCATCTCCGCCGATCAAGCCGCGAGCGTGCGGCTGCACGAGCGCGCGGGCTTCACGCGTGTCGCGCATCTGCCGCAGGTCGGCCACAAATTCGACCGCTGGCTCGATTTGACGATGCTCCAGCTCCTCCTCTAATGGTAGACGGTAGGAGTCTTGGACTCGCTCTTCGGTGATGCCTCGTTACCGCTGATCACGCTGTTGCTCGTGCTCGGCGGTTTCGGCCTGCCGATCCCCGAGGACCCGGCGCTGATCGCGGCGGGCGCGCTGGCGGCGAAGGGCGTCGCGCCGATCTGGTTGTCGGTCTTGTGCTGCGTCGTCGGCGTGATCGGCGGCGACCTGATGCTGTTCCTCGGCGCGCGCCACCTCGGCCCCGCCGTGAAGCGCTCGCGCCCGTTCCGCGCGATCGGCGCCGAGCGCTTGAAGAAGGTCGACGATCTCTTGATGCGGCGCGGCTGGCTCATGGTCTTCCTCGCGCGCCACATGATGGGCATCCGCGCCGTGACGTTCGCGCTCGCCGGCATGCACCACATGAAGGTCCGCACGTTCCTGATCGCGGACTGCCTCGCGTTCGCGATCACCGGACCGATGTGGTGGGGCGGCGGCTACTACTTCGCGACGCGCCTCGAGGAGCTCAGCGGCTTCAAGCGGATCGAGCACATCGTCGTGATCAGCGCGATCGTGCTCACCGTCGGGTACTTCGTCTACGCCATGCTGCGCAATCGCAAGCGCGCGCAGACCGCGCCGGCCGCGATCGAGAGCGCTCCGCCCGAGTCCAAGGCTTCGTGAGCTTCGCTGTGGCGCGCCGTCACGGCGCGCCACGCGCGCTCGGTTGCGCTCCGACGATCACGGGTCACGATCGAAGCATGAGCGCCACCACCGTCCGTCAGTGCCCTGGTTGTGGCGCGAAGAACCGCGTCCCCGCCCGTCACGTCGCCGACACCGGCACCTGCGGCCGATGCCGCACGGCGCTGCCGCCGTCGGCCGAGCCGATCGAGGCCAACAGCGAGATGTTCGACGACGTCGTCGCGCAGACCAAGGTGCCCGTGCTCGTCGACTTCTGGGCGCCGTGGTGCGGACCGTGCCGCATGGCCGCGCCCGAGGTCTCGAAGGCCGCGCGCGCGGTCGCCGGCAACGCGGTCGTGCTCAAGGTCAACACCGACGAGAACCCCGATCTCGCGCAGCGCTTCGGCATCCAGTCGATCCCGACCTTCCTCGTCTTCCAGGCGGGCACGCCGGTGCGCCGCCAGGCCGGCGCGGTCGCCTCGGACGCGCTCTTGCGCATGGTGCTGCCCGACTGACATCGTCGCGGGATGGAACAGCCGCCGCAGCCCGAGCCGACGCAGCCCGAGCCGACGATCCGCACGGTCGCGATGCCGCGCGACACCAACCCCGCCGGCGACATCTTCGGCGGCTGGCTCATGTCGCAGATGGATCTGGCCGCGGGCACCGTCGCGGCGCGCCGCGCGCGCGGGCGTTGCGCGACCGTCGCGGTCGACGCGATGGAGTTTCGCCGCCCGGTCAAGATCGGCGACGAGGTCACGCTGTACGGACGGCTGGTCTCGACCGGCAAGACGTCGATGCGGATCCACGTCGAGGCGTGGCGTCGCGCGCGCACCGCCGAGGAGCGCGAGCTGGTGACGCAGGCGGAGTTCGTCTACGTCGCGCTCGACGAGCACGGCGCGCCGCGCACGATCACTTGAACGTGACCGCGATCGTCGTGACCGGCGCGGTGATCGTGAAGGTGCAGGTCGCGCCCTGCCCCGCGCAGTTCGAGTCGGTCCACTTGTCGAACGGGTGCATGTTGATCGTCTGCACCGCGGTGAGCGTGACGACCTGCCCCGGCTCCGCGCCGAACAAGCAATCGCCGGGCGGGTTCTGGCAGTTGTAGATGTTGCCGCTGTCGACGACCTTGCCCTTGTTCGTGATCGTGATGTGGAGCTGCGCGCCGGCTGCATCCGGCGGTGACGCGTCGGTGCGGGCATCGACGCGGGCGTCGAAGCGCGCGTCGATCACGCCGATCGGCGCGTCGATCTCGCTCGCGTCGATCGCGTCCTTCGCGTCGGGGCGGGTCGCGCACGTGCCGGCGACGCCGGGCGCGGCGCAGAAGCCGTCGTTGCCGCAGACCTGCCCGCTCGCGCAATCACCGGCGCCGTGGCACGTCACCGTGCAGTCCTTCAAGCGCGGGTCGTAGCAACCGGCGAGCAGCGCCGACGCGATCGCGAATCTCAGAAGTGCCACGACATCACCACTTGGCCGCCGCCGCTGGTCGGCACGATCGCGACCGGGCGCTCTTCGCTCATGAAGTACATCGTCACGCCGGCGGCGATCGCCGCGGCGCCCACGCCGAAGCCGACGATCGACAGCGTGCGCGATCGACGGCCGCGCTCGTCGGTCGCGGCGATGTCGTCCCACGAGCCGCCCTTCTCGTAGAAGGCGGCGACGTCGCGCTGCGCGTGCGAGGCGTCGAGCGCGAAGTACGCGCCCGCGGCGACGAACACGATGCCCGCACCGCCGACCGAGAGACCGGCGATGCGCATGCCGGAGTGATCCTCGACGGGCGGCGGCGCGACTGCCGTGATCGCGGGCGCGGGCGGCTTCACCTCGACCGAAGGCGGCGGCGGCGGAGGTTGCGGCTCGGGCTGCGGCGCGGGCTCGGCCGGCTTGCACGCGTTCGCCGCCGCGAGGTTCTGCTCGACGGTCGCGCGATACGGCGAGTCGGGCGCGAGGTGCAGGTACTCGCGATACGCCTGCGACGCGTGCTCGCAGTCGCCGGCGAGGCGATACGCCTGTCCGAGGTTGTAGAGCAGGCCGACGCTCGGCAAGAGGCGATACGCTTCCTTGTAGTCGGCCGCGGCCTCGGCGTACTCGCCCTTGTCGAAGTGCACCTTCGCGCTCGCCGCGTGCGCCTGCGCTTCCGCGCGCGGATCGGACGGAGGTTGCGCGCGCACCGCGGTCGCGGTGAGCGCGACGATGGCGAGCGCGACCTTCATTGGAACGGTTCGATGGTCGCGTTCGGATCGATCGCTGGAGGCTCGTTCGGCTTCACGGTCGTCGGCTGCGTGGTGCGTCGCGCTTGCTTCGCGAGCACGACATCTAGCACGACCGTGCCCTCGACGGTGATCGTCCGCGTGTACGGCGCGTAGCCCGATGCGGTGACGCGCACTTCGTGATCGCCGGCCGCAACGGGGCGCACCAAGTGTCCGTGCGCTGCTTCGACGGGCAAGCCGTCGACGGCGACCTTCGCGCCCGCGGGCCACGGCACCACGCGGATGTCGAGCGTCGGCACCCGCACCGGCTCGGCGGGCGCGGGCGGCGGCGGCAGCGGCGTCACGACCGGCGCGGGCGCGACCGCGGATCCCGACGCGGCGGTGGGCGCAGGCGCCGGCGCGACGTGGGGCGCGCGCGTGCGCGGCCCCGACGACACGATCGCGATCGCCGCGATCGTCGCCGCGCCGACCGAGAGCGCCGCGACCAACCACGGCCAGCGCCGCGACGTCGCCGACACGTCTTGCGTCGTCACGTGCGTCACGCGCGGCATGTCGCCCGACAGATCGGGCGCGATCGGCGTCCCCGACGGCGTCGGCGTCGCGTGCGCGCGCATCACGCCCGAGCCCTTGCCGACCGTGATCGGCGCGGACACGAGATCATCGAACGGCGGCGGCACGCTGCCGTTCGCGAGGCGGCGGCCGCGCGCATCGAGATCGCCCTTGACCATGTGCAAGGTCGTCGTGACCTCGTCGAGCGCCGGCCGCTTCTCGGGATCCTTCTCGAGCATCGCGAGCAAGAGCCGCTCGAGCGACTTCGGGATGTCGGGCCACACGTCGGACGGCGGCGCCGGTTCCTCGCGCAGGTGCATCGACACGACGTCGGCGACGTTGTCCGCGATGAAGGGCGGACCCTCGAGGAACATCTCGTACGCGATCGCGCCGAGCGAATAGATGTCGCTCTTCGCGTCGAGCTTCTTGCCGCGCGCCTGCTCGGGCGAGACGTACTGCGGCGTCCCGAGCATCACGCCGGTCGTGGTCAGGTTGACCGCGACCGGCAGCACGTCGACGAGCTTCGCGATGCCCCAGTCGACGACCTTCACGCCGCTCTCGGACAGGAAGATGTTGTCGGGCTTGAGATCGCGGTGCACGACGCCGTGCGCGTGCGCCGCGCCGACCGCGGCCGAGACCCCGAGCAAGACGTCGATCGCCTCGCGCGGCGACATGCGGCCTTCCGCCATGCGATCCGCGAGCGTCTTGCCGCGCAAGAGCTCCATCACGAGGTACGGACGCCCGTCGTCGAGCCGCCCGATGTGGAAGATGTCGACGATGTTCGGGTGGCCGATCTGGTTGACGACCCGCGCCTCTTGCACGAAGCGCTCGGCGGTCAGCGGCGAGCGGCACAGCTCCGCGCGCACGACCTTGATCGCCGCGCGCTTGCCGATGACGACGTGGACCGCGGAGTAGACCGCGCCCATGCCGCCCTGGCCGATGCGACTCTCGATTCGCCAGTCGCCGAGCGTGGTGCCGAGCTCGAGATCGGCGAGCTCCGCGCCGCCTTCACTGACGACGAGCTCGCGCACCTGTCCACCGCTTCCGCCTCGCGTGAGAGGCTGCGTCTCGCCCAACATGTCGGGATGTTCGGGCGCGTCGCCTTTAGAAGCTTCGGTCATCGACGCCACCAACCTCGGCAAGAGTGAGATTACCGGGGGCGCGAACTTTCCCACAACGGGAAATTGCTGACACCGCCGAGAACACGAGTCAGATGTGGCAAGTAGCGGATCCTGGCCCGTCCAATCGGTGGAGGTCCTGCCCCGCGGAGTGTGACCCGCCGCGAGATGTCAGCGGCAAAGGTCGAACCGCCCAGCGATACTTCTATCCGTTCAACGCCCTCCCGAAGCGCGCCACGACGCCGTTCCGATCGCCGCCGTGCGGCCTGCGGATCACACCAACAGCCCTGCATTCGACGTTGATTCCCCCCTTCGCTCGCGCGCGATCCTACGCCTACCGCGCGCGGCCGGCGCTGATTTCTTGTTTCGCGCGAAGCCGTGTACGATTTGCGTGTGGCCGGGGGGATCGCCCGAGATCTGCTCGCGTTCGGCGCGTTTGCGCCCGCGGCGGGGCTCGCGCTGGCCGCGGGAGCCGCCGGGCTCGGCCATCCGGCGGGCATCGCGTGCGCCGTCGGCGCGGTCGGCTGGACCCTCGCGGACCTGATCGCGTTCGATCCCAAGATCCGGCGCGGCGGCGGCGGCGAGGACGTCGCGACCGCGTTCATGCGCCGCGCGCTGCGCGCCGGCAACATCGAGGACGTCGCGCGCGATCTCGCGCAGGCGCTCGCCAACTCGACCCCCTCGGGCGTGCCGCAGGCGGTCATGCTCGCGCCCAAGCCCGACGGCGGCGTGCGCGCGATCGCGCTCGCGGGGCAGGCGCCGAGCCTCGGCGACACCGCGGTCGCGCTCGACTGGCTCATGCTGGTCGGCGAGTCGATCGATCGCGACTCGATCGCCGCGATGGTGCCCAAGCCCGTCGAGGAAGGCGGCGGCGACGGCGCCAAGGCCGCGCTCGCGCTCGCCGATCAGACGCGGTGCGACGTGATCCTCCCGCTGCGGCACCGCGGCTTGTTGCTCGGCGTCGTGCTGGTCGCGCGCCCGCCCGAGCGCAAGAACGACGTCGAGCTCAACAAGCTCCTGCGCGCGCTGCGCGCGTACGCGACCGCCGCGGTCGCGCGCACCTTCCTGCACGCCGAGGTCAAGCAGCGCGGCCAGCTGACCAAGACCGTCGATCTCGCGACCGCGATGCAAGAAGCGATGATGCCGGTCGAGCGACCGGTGCGCCGCCCCGACTTCGAGTTGCGCGGCGTCTTCCGGCCCGTCGCCGAGTGCGGCGGCGATCTCTGGATGTGGCGCTCGCTCGGCAACGGCAAGGTGCTGTTGCTCGTCGCCGACGCGACCGGCCACGGCGCCGCGCCCGCGCTGCTCGCCGCGGTCGCGAAGGGCACCGTCGACGCGCTGTGCGAGCTCGCCGGCGCCGACGTCGATCCGGGCGCGCTGCTCTCGCAGCTGGGGCGCGTCGTGTATCGCGCGGGCAAGCGCCGCTACATGATGACCGCGTTCGCGGCGGTGATCGATCTGGTCGCGCACGAGATGCGCGTCGCCAACGCGGGCCAGAACTTCCCGTTCTTGATCCACGGCTCGGGCACCCAGTTCGCCGACGCGCCGGTCTCGGCCGAGCAGCTCGTGATCCGCGGCGACACGCTCGGGCACGCGCCGCGCTCGCGCTACGAGGTGCAGACGCGCCCGCTCGGCTTCGGCGATCGCCTGTTCCTCTACACCGACGGCGTCACCGACACCGGCACGCCCTACAAGGATGCGTTCGGCGAGAAGCGCCTGCGCAACCTCCTGGTCGCGACCGCGAAGGAGCGCGCGACCAAGGTGCCCGATCTCGTGCTCGCCGAGCTCGAGAAGCACGCGTCGGGGAATCCGAACGGCGACGACGTGACGATGCTCGTGTTCGAGCTGGTCGACGCCAGCACGCAGGGGACGAACGAGTGATCGCAGGCGTCGCGCTCGCGGTCGTGTTGATCGTCGTGTGGGCGCTGTTCGCGGTCTCGCGATCGCGGCGCACGACCACCGGCGGCGTGCACGAGACCTTGGTCGACTTCGTCGAGCAGTCGCTCGAGCTGGGCAGCGTGACCGAGATCCTCGGCTTCGCCGGCGAGGCCGCGCGCGTCGTGCTCGGCGCCGAGCGCGCGGTCGCGATCGTGCCGCTCGACGGCGACTGGGAGGCGCACGTGATCGGCGGCGATCTGCTCGGCAAGGTGCCGCCCGCGTCGCGCGGCTTGTTCGGCTGGCTCAAGCACAACCCGGCCGTGATCTCGGTCGGCGAGCTCGGCGGCGCGCGCTTCGGCGCGATGCGCCAGCCGCTGCGCCAACTGCTCGACGGCATCGGCTGCGACATCCTCTTGCCGCTCGTCGATCGTCAGGACGTGATGGCGGTGCTCGCGATCAAGCAGAACCGCGCGATGTCGGTCGATCGCGCCGTGATCGAGCTGTTCCAGGAACAGTGCACGACCGCGTGCGCGAACGCGCGCCTGCACGTCGAGGCGAGCCACGCGTTCTCGCTCGCGCGCGAGGTCTCGCTGGCGAGCGCGTTCCACGAATCGCTGGTCGCGGCGTCGCGGGTCGGCGCGCAGGGCGCGCTGCGCTGGGCCGGCGACGTCGAGGTCGCGGGCGAAGCCGGCAGCGACTTCTGGTCGATGTACGCGCTCGGCGGCGATCGCGTCTTGATGATGGTCGGCGACTCGGTCGGCGCGGGCCTGGCCGGCTCGATGACGTCGGCGGTCGTGAAGAGCGCGTGCGATCTGCTCGTCACCGGCGACAAGCCGATCGAGGATCCCGCGGCGCTCTTGACGATGCTGTCGCGCGCGCTCGCGCACGCGTCGGCGCCGGTGCACGCGCGCTGCTTCGCGGGCATCTTCGACGCGCGCGGCGGCGTCGTGCGCTACGCGAACGCGGGCGGCCCGATCCCGTACCTCGTGCGCGGCGGCGGCACGCTCGGCGCGCTCACCGGCGGCGGCCCGATGCTCGGCGACGCCTTCGACGAAGGCTACAAGGTGCACGAAGCGCCGATCGCGCTCGGCGAGTCGTTCGTGCTGTTCACCGACGGCCTCACGCGCGCGGAGAACGCGCAGCGCGATCAGTTCGGCGAGCGCCGCCTGCAGAAGGTGCTCGCCGCGCAGGGCGGCCGCGCCGCGACCCACGTGCTCGCCGCCGTGCAAGACGCCGTGCGCCGCCACCGCGGCAGCCGCCCGCTCGTCGACGACGCCGCGATCGTCGTCGTCTCGGTCGCCGAGTAAACTATTTTTTTCAAAATCGCGATTCTTTGGAAAGAATAGCTTCCAAGAAGCTTTCTTTGGCGAACAATTTGGAAACTATTTTTCGCAAAATTAGATGATATTGTAAAATATAGACTACATGCCGAGGAAGACGACCGTTCCTCTGCCGCCGGTCAGCCGCCTGCTGGCGACCGTGGGCGAAAACGTACGGCTCGCACGAAAGCGGCGTGGGTTCTCTGCGACCGTCGTTGCGGCGCGCGCCGGGATGAGCAGGCCGACCCTGGCCGCCGTCGAACGCGGCGATCCCCGCGTAACGCTCGGCGCGCTCGCGAACGTCCTGCACACACTCGGGCTCGAGAAGGATCTCTCACTGCTGGGGCGCGACGACGAGCTCGGGCGCAAGCTCCAGGATCTGAATCTTCCGCATGAGCGCCGGCCGCCCCGCACCTGAACGTCGCACCGTCGAGGTCTGCGCCGACTGGATTGGGCTCGGAGGGCCGATCCGAGTGGGTGATCTCCACGCAGCCTCTGCGCGCGGCAAGGACCTCTTCTCGTTCGAATACGACCCCGCCTGGCTCGCGACGGGCCGCTACGAAGAGCTCGATCCAGCACTTCGTCATTTCCACGGTCCACAGTACGCCGGCGATCGTGACAACTTCGGACTCTTCCTCGATTCGTCTCCGGATCGCTGGGGACGCGTGCTCATGAAGCGGCGCGAGGCCTACCTCGCGCGTACCGAAGGACGTGCTGAGCGCCGCCTCTCCGAGCTCGATTTCCTGCTCGGCGTATACGACGGCCACCGAAGTGGCGGACTTCGCTTTCGCATCGATGCCGGTCCGTTTCTCGACGACAACCGCGATCTCGCATCGCCACCGTGGACATCCCTCCGCGAGCTGGAAGCGGCGAGCCTGGCGCTGGAGCGCGAGGATGCGGAGCGCGATCCTCAGTACGGCGAATGGCTGCGGATGTTGCTGGCTCCGGGCCGCTCGCTCGGTGGAGCTCGTCCGAAAGCGAGCGTGCGTGATCCGAGTGAACACCTTTGGATCGCGAAGTTTCCCAGCTCGCAGGATGAGATCGACATCGGCGGATGGGAGGCGATCGTGCATCGACTCGCCGAACGCGCCGGGATATCGGTCACCGAATCATCAGCGCGCCGCTTCGCGGGATCCCAGCACACCTTTCTGACGAAGCGGTTCGATCGCCGCGGCGCCGAACGCATCCACTTCGCGTCGGCGATGACGTTGCTCGACCGACGCGACGGCGAGGAGGGTGGGAGCTACCTGGAGCTGGCGGAAGTGCTGGCGCGGGCCGGAACGAACACCCCGCGGGATCTCGAGGAGCTCTGGCGTCGCATCGTCTTCTTCATATGCGTCTCCAATGTCGACGATCACTTTCGTAACCACGGCTTCCTGCTCGAGCCGCCTGGATGGGCGCTCGCGCCCGCGTACGACATGAATCCCGTGGCGACCGGTGAAGGCCTGAGCACGAACATCTCCGAAACCGACAACGCACAAGACCTCGAGCTCGCGCATTCCGTCGCCCAGTACTTCCGCGTCAACCCGAAGCGCGCTCGGGAGATCGTGCGACGCGTGATCGAGGCCGTCGGGACATGGCGACAAGAGGCGCAGTCGATCGGAATCAGGCACGCGGAGATCGAGCGCATGGCCCGCGCGTTCCGCGTCGTCGATGAGAACGCGTAGCTGATCAGCTGAGCTGCGACGCGAACTGCTCGAGCGGCGCGCGCCGCTCCGGCGGCACGTACTCGAGGTTGATCTGGCGATCGGTCACCTCGAAGAACACGACCTCGGCGGCCAGGAGGTCGCGCGTCGCGCGCGCGATCACGGAGGCCGGCACGTCCGCCAGGTTCGCGCGGACGCGCTCGGCCTCGCCGGGGCGGCCGATCTCGACGAAGAACGCGCCGAGGATCAGCTTCGCCTTCACGACCATCGTCAAGACGTCGCCGTCCTTGCGGTGCGGGATGTCGAGCGTCTCGTCGAGCAAGGTCGAGCCCGCCCCGCACTTGCCCTCGTAGGCGCGCCGCACGACGTAGCCGAGATCGTACGCGACCAGCTGCGGCGCGAAGATCAGGCCGTACATGCGCGCCATCTCGGCGTAGTAGAGGAAGTGGCGGCCGATCGCCTCGACCAGCGCCGGCCGGCTCAAGACGTCGCGCGCGAGCAGGCGGTACTGGTGGTAGACGTCGTAGACCGCGTGCACGTTGCGGCTCTTGATGCCCTCGCGCAGGTAGTTGTTGAAGAAGCGCACGCACAGGTGCAGCACCTCGTCGTCGCCGCGCTCGGCGGCGCGGGTCGCGATCACGCGGGTCGCGTCGCTGATCGACGACACCGTATCGGACGCCTTGCCGAGCGCCTGCTGGTAGCAGAGCGAGAGCTGGAGCAGGCACTTCATCTCGAACCATGTCCGGTTCTCGGACAACATGTCGAGCGCCTCCGCCGAGAAGCCGACGAAGTCCGCGCGATCGACCGGGAACCACGCGTCGGGCATCGACGCCTTCAGCGGCGCGTAGCGATCGAGCAGCACCTTGATCGCCCACACACCCTCGCGCGCGACGCCGCGATCGGCGCGATCGAGCGACTTGAGGACGATCGTCCCGATCTCGTCGATGCGCTGCGACGCGAGCTCCTGCGTCACGATCGGATCGCGCCGGCCGTCGTGGACCGAGCGCGCGATCGCGACCGTCTCGTCGCGCAGGCGGTTGATGATCCGCGACGGATCGAGGAACCGCACGACGTAGAAGAAGTACGGGATCAAGACCGCCCACCCGAAGATCGCGAGGTAGACGCACAGGCGCAGCGCCCAGGTCGGCGCGAAGCTCGGCCCGATGATGTAGTCGACCCACAGCACGTGCGCGGCGCCGAACGCCATCCCCGACAGGACGACGCGGTTGATGCGATCGCGGAGGAACACGTCGATCAACTTCGGCGTGTGCATGTTCGCGGTCAGCGGGATCGCGAGGCCGATCGTCGCCAGCAGCATCGCGAGCACGTTGTTGTACGCGCGCGCCATCGGCGACAGCAGATCGACCAGCTTCGCGTTGTTGACGCCGGCCCAGTCGGTCGCGTCGGAGCCGGGCCGGCCGAGGCGCCACCACTCGAGGAAGAGCTCCGCCCCGAAGAACAAGGTGAACGCGGCGAGCGCGATGAACAACGAGCGCACGAAGGCGCGCCTCATCACGATCAGTGTATACCCGTGGGCGCGTGAGGAGCTCCCGCGAGACGTCGTATGGTCCGTGGCTGGTCGCGCTCGGCGCGGCGCTCTGGGGGACCGAGAGCGCCTGGCGCATCCCGCTCAACGACGTCTTCGCGCCCGACGTGATCGTGTGGTGGGAGCACGTCCTCCTGGTCGCGCTCGCGCTGCCGTTCATCCTGCCCCGCCTCGGCGAGCTGCGGCGCGTGTCGAACCGCGCGATCGCGTGGCTCGTCTTCTCGGGCATCGCGGGCTCGGCGGTCGGCACCGTCTTCTTCACGCTCGCGCTCAAGCACGGCAACCCGACGGTCGTGAACGTCGTGCTCAACATCCAGCCGGTCCTGTCGACGACGGCGGCGTGCCTGTTGTTCGGCGACAAGCTCGGGCGCGGCTTCTTCCCGTGGGCCGCGCTCGCGGTCGCGGCGGGCGCGGTGATCTCGATCGCCGACCTCGGCGATCTCACCGGCGTCGACGCCGGCACCGGCTACGCGCTGATCTGCGCGCTGTTCTGGGGCATGTCGACGGTCGCCGCGCGCGGCGTGATGGTCGAGATGTCGCTGCCGCTCGCGTCGGGCTTGCGCTTGGTGGTCGGCTTGATCTCGATGACGATCATCATCGGCGCGCGCGGGCTGATCTCGTCGGGCGATCTGTGGACCGCGGCGGCCGCCGCCGCGCCGGCCAAGACGATCGGCGCGCTCGTCGGCCTCGCGACGCTCTCCGGCGGCATCCCGCTCGTCATCTACTTCGCGGGCCTCGCGCGCACGCGCGCGTCGACCGCGGGCTACTTCGAGATGATGCAGACGCTCGCGGGCGCGACGATCACGTGGGTCTTCTTCCATCACGCGCTCGAGCGGCACCAGGTGTACGCCGGGATCGTTCTGATCGTCGCGGTCGCGATGGTGCAGCGCGCGCAGTCGCGCACGTAATCAGCGGCACCTCTTGTGTCGCGATTGGTGAGCGAAGGTCAGCACGCGCGTGCTCGTCGCGATCAGATCGCGCACGTAGGTTTCTCCAACCCACAAGGGAGGGAGCTAATGAGGGTTCTTCGCTATGCGTTGCTCGCCGCCGTTTGCGCCGCGGGCTGCACCGATGACACCGATTCGGATCCGACCTTCGCGAGCGAGCAGATCGCGCCCGCGACCGACGCGATCCCGAAGGCGATCTTTCCGACCAAGGACGCGCTCGCGCGCGACACGCTCGCGCGTCCGCAGAAAGGGAACGGCATCCTCTATCACGGCGGTCCCGTGATCCTCGGGACGACCAACATCTATTACATCTGGTACGGCAACTGGTCGGGCAACAGCGCGACGACGATCCTGACGGATCTCGCGAAGAGCCTCGGCGGCAGCCCCTACTACAACATCAACACGACCTACTACAACGGATCGAACACGCACATCTCGAACGCGGTCGCGTACAAGAGCAGCACGACGGACAACTACTCGCAGGGCAAGTCGCTGTCCGACTCCGCGATCGAGAGCGTCGTGTCGAGCGCGATCACGAGCGGTCGCTTGCCGAAGGACACCAACGCCGTCTACTTCGTGCTGACGTCGTCGGACGTCACCGCGAGCTCGGGCTTCTGCACGAACTACTGCGGCTGGCACACCAACGGATCGATCAGCGGCAGCGACATCAAGTACGCGTTCATCGGCAACCCCGATCGCTGTCCGTCGAGCTGCGAAGAGCAGACGACCGGACCGAACGGCAACGCCGGCGCCGACGGGATGGCGTCGATCATCTCGCACGAGCTCGAGGAGGCCGTGACCGATCCGGACCTGAACGCTTGGTACGATCGCCGCGGCGAGGAGAACGCCGACAAGTGTGCGTGGACGTGGGGCTCGACCTACACCGCGAACGGCGCGATGGCGAACATGAAGCTCGGCTCGCGCGACTTCCTGATCCAGCAGAACTGGGTCAACGCAAGCGGCGGTTTCTGCGCCAAATCGTACTAGACGTCACCGAAGTTTCACCGAGGGTTCCTTACAGCTGCTCTTTTTTGGGTGAATGTGGGCCGAATTCAGCGACCATCCGCGGACTGCGCCCCACTGCATACACACCCAACGACGGAGTAACTAGATGAGGACCTCGGTTCGGCTCGGTTTGCTGGCTTCCCTCTTGGTCGCCGGCTGTATGGACCCTTCGGACGCGTCGGACAGCGACACGCTCGAAGCTGCCATCTCGCACGCGAAGCACGCTCGGGTGTGTAGCGGTCCGGAGGAAGTGCAGTGCCACGCGCGCGTCCTGGTCGATGACAACCTGGAGCCGCTCGCGGCTTCGGGTCCGGCGGGCTACGGCCCGTCGGATCTGCGCGACGCGTACAAGATCAGCGGCTCGGGCAGCTCGACGACGATCATCGCGATCGTCGATGCGTACGGCTATCCGAACGCCGAGCAGGATCTCGCCGTGTACCGCTCGACCTTCGGCCTGCCGCCGTGCACGACGGCGAACGGCTGCTTCAAGAAGGTCGATCAGAACGGCGGCTCCAGCTTCCCGCGCGCCGATACGGGTTGGTCGCAGGAGGCCGCGCTCGATCTCGATATGGCGAGCGCGATGTGCCCCAACTGCAAGCTCATCCTCGTCGAGGCGAAGACGCCGAGCATGACGAACCTCGGCACCTGCGTGAACACCGCGGTGGCCCTCGGCGCGACCGTCGTGTCGAACAGCTACGGCGGCGGCGAGAGCTCGAGCGACACCACCTACGACAAGAACTACTTCAACCACCCGGGCGTCTCGATCACCGTCAGCTCCGGTGACAACGGCTACGGCACCGAGTATCCGGCCGCGTCGCAGTACGTGACCGCGGTCGGCGGCACGCACCTGACGACCGCGAGCAACACGCGCGGCTGGAACGAGACGACGTGGAGCGGCGCGGGCTCGGGCTGCAGCAAGTACGATCCGAAGCCGAGCTGGCAGCACGACACCGGCTGCTCGATGCGCACGGTCGCCGACGTCTCGGCGGTCGCCGATCCGAACACCGGCGTCGCGGTCTACGGGCCGACGTCGCGTCGCGGCTCGGGCTGGATGGTCTTCGGCGGCACGTCGGTCGCGGCGCCGCTCGTCGGCGGCGTCTACGCGGTCAACGGCGGCGGCGCCAGCGCGTCGAACGCGTACTCGCACACGAGCGCGCTGTTCGACGTCACGTCGGGCTCGAACGGCTCGTGCGGCGGTTCGTACCTGTGCACCGCGGGCGCGGGCTTCGACGGCCCGACCGGCCTCGGCACGCCGAACGGCACCGGCGCGTTCTGATCCGAGCTAGAGGACTTCACGGCGCTCGGCGATTCTCGCCGGGCGCCGTGCTCGTTTTCGGCGTCGCGACGACTACCGCCACGCGCCGAGCGTCTCCGAAGAGAGCGCGCCGTCCTTGTGCACGTCGACCGAGATCTCGCCGAGCGCGGTCGAGAAGTGCAGGCGCGCGTCGAGCTGATAG
This sequence comes from Kofleriaceae bacterium, assembly GCA_035493675.1. Classification (GTDB taxonomy): domain Bacteria; phylum Myxococcota_A; class Polyangia; order Haliangiales; family Haliangiaceae; genus JAIOQA01. Next base: position 27,305 of record DATJIA010000239.1, read on the forward strand.
TCGCGCGCGCCGTTCATCACCTTCTGCACCGCGCCGAGGCCGTCCTGCGCGTTCAAGCGCACCGCCGCGACCACCGGCGCGACGCCGCGCGCGGGGATCGTCTGCGAGACGTCGACGTGCCCGCTCACCGACGGCGCGCCGCCGATCGACAGCTGCCAGTCGATGCCCGACAGCGGCACGCCGACCGCGTTCGGGTTGGTCACGTCGAGCCGCATCTCGCCGTCGATCGTGCCGCCGAGCGAGATCGAGGTCACCGCGACGTCGCGGACGTCGACCTTGGGCTTCTCGACGGTGTGCATGAACATCGAGCAGCCAGAAGACAAGACCGCGGCAATCGCAACGTTACGCAGCATGACGGGATCTAGAGCAAGCGATGGGCCACGCGACGGCCGAGGCGGCACGCGCAGTTACCGCGCGCTCGTGAACCCGCGGTCACGTGACTTCACGATCGGATGACGCGTCGCCGCAAACCGACGTTCTTGCCGTCGAAGCCGAGCTTCTTGTACAGCGCGAGCGCGCGCGCGTTCTGCGGCGTGACCTCGAGCTGCAGCGCGACCGCGCCCGGATAGAGCTGCCCGCGCGCGAGCGCTTCGATCAACGCGCTCGCGTGGCCCTTGGTCCGCGCGCTCGGCGCGACGTACAGCTCGTCGATCGTGCACACGTCGCCGCCGAGCTCGTTCGACCAGAACGCGATCAAGAACGCGTGGCCGAGGATCGCGCCGTCTTCTTCGAGCACGATCGCGCGCCCGCGCAGCGGCTCGCCGCGCAGCGCGACCAACGTGCGCCGCACCTGCGCCTCGTCGACGCGCTCCGGGCTGGGATCCTCGGTGAAGAGCGCGAGGCTCGATCGCACGATCGCGTCGTCGTCGGACTTCGTCGCCGGGCGCCACATGGCTTGCAGTATGCGTCACGCCAGCAGGTGACGCAGCGCCGCGCGATCGCGGATCACGATGTCGACGCCGGCGTCGGCGAGGCCGGCGCGCCGCCACGCGGCGAGCGCGCGGATCACGGTCTCGACGCGCGCGCCGACCAGCTGCGCGATCATCCGGCGCGTCAGCGTGAGCGGGATGCGCAGCTCGCCGCCGACCTCGTCGCCGAACCGCTCGGCGAGGTGCTCGAACAAGGCGGCGAGCCGCTGCTCGATCGATCCGGCGGTGAGGATCGCGATCTTCGCGCGCAAGACCTTGCCGTGATCGATCAGCGCGCGGTTCGCGGCGCGCGCGAGCGCGTGATCGCGATCGACCGCCGCGCGCAGCTCGACGGCCGGCACGGCGATCGCGCGCACCTCCGCGGCGACCGCGATCGCGGCGGCCGGATACGCGCCGCCCTCGAGCGCGGCGGGCAGGCCGATCAGCTCGCGCGGCCCGAACAGCGCGAGGGTCGCGTCGTTGCGCGCGATCTCGACGAGCCCGCGGACGATCAGCACCGCGTCGAGCGCGGGCGCGTCGGCGTCCCAGATCGTCTCGCCTTCTTCTCGCGCGATCTCCCGCGCCGCGCGCGCGAGCTTCGCGATCGTGGCTGCGTCGGCTTCGCGGAACAGCGGCGCTGCGGCGAGGATCGCGGCCTTGTCGGTCACTCCGCGAGTCTACCGAGCCGCGCGCGGGAAGAGGATGTTGCTCTCCAGGTGGATGTGCACCTTGAGATCGGCCTCGAGCGCCTCGAGCGACTGGTAGAGCGCGCGGTAGCTGCCGCAGGCGCCGTCGGGCAAGCGGTAGTCCTTCGACAGGAAGCGCAGGTGCTGCAGCAGATCGCCCGCGTGATCGTGCTCGGCGAGCATCACCGAGACCGGCGCGTCGATGCCGCCGGCGCCGGCGCGGATGCGCGGGAACAGGACGCGCTCCTCCTTCGCGAGGTGCGGGATCAGCTCCTCGCGCAGCTCGGCGAGCACGCCTCGCATGACCGGCAGCTCGGGGTGGACCTCGCCGTGCACGCGCGCGACCTTCTCCATCAGCGTCGTCGCGCGCGCGAGCTCGTCGCGCGTGAACGTGTGGTGCACCGCTTCGATGTGATCGATCAGATCGGCGAGCGGCGCGCTGCGCCAGTCGGTCTGCGTGACGGTGACGCGCTCGGCGTCGTCGATCTTCGCGAGCAGCTCGTCCATCGCGACGCCGGCCTTCGCGCACGCCGACGCGAGCGAGCGGCGGCCGCCGCAGCAGTAGTCGATGCCGGCGCGCTCGAAGACGCGCAGCGACGCGGGACGCTCGGCGGCGACCTCGCCCACGGTCGTATCGTTGGAGATGTTCATGCGCTCACCGTGCGCGCGATCGAGACGCGCACCGATGATCTGGATCAGGCGCGACGATCCACCGCAGCGCTAGATCTGCGCGAACGCCGCAGGCGTTGCGATGAGCACGGGCGCGCCCGGCTCACCGACGAGCACACGGGTCGTCCCCGCTTCGCGCAGGGCCGCGTGCTCCGGCAGCGCCTCGAACGACTGCGGCCCGATCGCGATCACGTTGGCGCGCTCGTCGAGGCGCGTGCGCCGCGCGGTGCCGCGCACGCGGAGATCCGCGGGGAGGCCGAGCTCGTGCGGCAACGCATCGGCGCTGCCGATCGGACGATTGCCGATCGTCCACGCGGCGGCGACCGAGAGGCGCACGTGGCCGCGGATCAAGACGCGCTCGCTGCCCGCGTCGACGAAGAACGGCGCGGCGATCGCGTGCCGCACGATCACGCCCTCGTCGGTCTCGATCGCGATCTCCTCCGCGATGACCTCGGCGCCGTCCCAGCGCGAGCGCACCGTGGTGCCGCGGAAGCGTTTCGGCGCGCCCTCGACGGCGACCGAGCGCGCGGCCGCGACCGGCGGCGGCAAGCGGATCGGCTCGACCCGATGCTCCTTCTGCGCGCGGGCCCGGATCCGGCGCATCGGCGCGCGCACCGCGAGCGCGCCGAGCGAGACGAGCGCGAACGGGAACAGGATCGGCATCGCGATCGATCCGCCGGCGAGCAGCGCGGTGATCAAGCCGAGATCGCGTTCGGCCGCGAGGCTGAGATCGCGATACGCGAGCAGCTCGCGCACGAGGTCGGCGGGCGCGACGGTGGTGCCGCCGCACTGCACGCACTGCACCGTCGCCGATTGGAGCAACCGGCACCCGAGGCACAGATACGCGCGCTCCATGATTCGATCATGACACCGCAGGCGTGGCAGCGGTCGCGACATCTTCGTCACGCCGCCGAGCTCCGCCGCACGACGCCGCGCGCTGATCCGATGCTCAGTCGACGTCGATGACCCAGCCGCCGCGGCGATCGCGGATCACGAAGCGGCGCGGGCCCGCCGCGCGCACGACCTGCGGCTCGTCGGCGCGGCGCTGCGTGTAGCCGCCGTGGTCGTAGGCGTACCGGCTCTCGATGTGGCGCGCGAGCAACTGCTCTTGCGTGCCCATCACCCACAGGATCGGCGCGAGCAGGAGGAGCTGCACCGAGCCCATGAGGCCCGCGATCAAGAACGCGACCGCGACGACGCGTGCGACCTTCACGGACACGTCGGTCGCGCGCACGAAGCTCATCTTGCGGGTGAGCAGCGCGCGCAGGATGCGGCCGCCGTCCATCGGCAGCGCCGGGATCAGGTTGAAGCCGGCGATGACGAGGTTGATCCAGCCGAACAGCGCGACGATCGGCGCGTGCAGCGCGAAGCCCAACCCGAGCCCGAGCCCCGCGAGCATGAGCGACACCGCGGGACCCGCGGCCGCGATCGCGACCTCGTGGTTCGCCTTCTTCGGCATCGCGACCATCTTCGCGGCGCCGCCGAAGAAGTGCAGCTCGATCCCCGAGACCGGCACGCCGAGCGAGCGCGCGACCAGCGCGTGCCCGAGCTCGTGCAGGAGCACCGAGCCGAACGCCATCCCGACGACGAACAAGCCCGCGGCGCCGCCGAGCCACAGGAAGACGACGCCGAGCATCAGGAGGAAGGAGAGGTTCACCTCGACCGGGAACCCGAGGAGGGTGCCGAGGCGCCATCGTTTGAACATGCGCACAACGTGGGGTCCGCTCTCCCCGGTGTCAAACGCTGACGTTATTCCCGCCCGATCGGTCAGCTTCGGTGGATCAAGTCTCCGAAACGACGTGCGAGCTCTTCTCGGTCCTCGCGCGTCACCCACGGGACGCTGACGCGAACCAGGTCCAGCCCCGTCGGATCCGAGAAGCGGATGTAGTCGCCGAGCAGCGAGACGTGGTGGCGGTTGCGGCACACCGCCTTCAGCTCGCGATCCTTCTCGAACACGACGACGTTGCCGTCCTCGTCGACCTCGATCGCGCGCCGCGCGCGATCGCGGAACAGCTCGCGCTTGTACAGCACGAGCTTGCCGCCGTAGTCGGCGAGCAGCACCTTGTCGAGCCCGCGCCCGAGCTCGAACGCGCGGCGCACGCCGTGCGCGAACGCGGCGAGCGCGACCTTCAGCCGCGACGCGAGCGCGTCGAACCGCGGCAGCGACGACAGGCCGTCGTCGACGATCAGATCTTTCGGTTCCGCGCCGAACACGCGCCGCATGCCGCCGTCCTCGGTCTCGATCCACAAGCCGAGATCGTCGCGCGGGATGTCGCGCGCGAGCAGCAGCCGGCGTTTCCCGAGCCGCTCCGACGTCTTCTTGGCGCTGCGCGTCTGCTTCCCTTTCTTGGATTGCTCCTCGAACGTCACGAAGTCGCCGTCGATCATGACGATCTTGCCGTCGAGCTCGAGGCGCGTGCGCGGACCGACGTCGAGGCGGATCGTCCCCTCGCGTGCCGGCGCCTCGATCGCGCCGCCGTCGCCGCCGTCGCGGTACGGGTCCACCTGCCCCAGCGTACGGCTTGAGTCGCAAGGCGTCGACCCCTACACTGCGCGGCGATGGGCTACCAGTACACGTTCGTGATGAAGGATCTCCGCAAGATCGTCCCGCCGAAACGGGAGATCTTGAAGGGCATCTGGCTGTCCTTCTTCCCGGGCGCCAAGATCGGCGTCATCGGCAACAACGGCGCGGGCAAGTCGACCTTGCTCAGGATCATGGCCGGCGTCGACAAGGACTTCGTCGGCGAGGCCGCGCCCGCCGCCGGTCTGAAGATCGGTTTCCTCGAGCAGGAGCCCAAGCTCGACCCCGCCAAGGACGTGCTCGGCAACGTCATGGAGGGCGTCGCGGAGACGCGCGCGCTGCTCACCCGCTTCGAGGAGGTCTCGATGAAGCTCGGCGAGGACATCTCGCCGGAGCTGATGGAGAAGCTGCTCGAGGAGCAGGGCACGCTGCAGGACAAGATCGAAGCCGCGAACGCGTGGGAGCTCGATCATACGGTCGAGATGGCGATGGACGCGCTGCGCTGCCCGCCCGGCGACGCCGACGTCACCAAGATCTCCGGCGGTGAGCAACGCCGCGTCGCGCTCGCGCGCCTCTTGTTGTCGAAGCCCGACATGCTGCTGCTCGACGAGCCGACCAACCACCTCGACGCCGAGAGCGTGCTGTGGCTCGAGAAGCACCTCGAGCAGTTCCCCGGCACCGTCGTCGCGATCACGCACGATCGCTACTTCCTCGACAACGTCGCGAAGTGGATCCTCGAGCTCGATCGCGGCGAGGGTCACCCGTTCGAGGGCAACTACACCGGCTGGCTCGAGCAGAAGGCGAAGCGCCTGAAGGACGAAGAGAAGCAGGCCGGCGCGCGCGAGCGCATGCTCGAGCGCGAGCTCGAGTGGGTGCGCTCGTCGCCCAAGGCGCGTCAAGCGAAGAGCAAGGCGCGCATGCAGCGTTACGACGAGCTGGTCGCGGAGGCGCAGAAGGAGAAGCGCGATCCCGCGCTCGAGATCGTGATCCCGCCCGGGCCGCGCCTCGGCGGCGAGGTCGTGATCTTCGACAAGGTGTGCAAGGGCTTCGGCGACCGCGAGCTGATCGAAGACTTGTCGTTCAAGCTGCCCCGCGGCGGCATCGTCGGCGTGATCGGCCCCAACGGCGCCGGCAAGACGACCCTGTTCCGCATGATCATGGGCCTCGAGAAGCCGGACAGCGGCACGGTCAAGATCGGCGACACGGTGCAGCTCGGCTACGTCGATCAGAGTCGCGACGCGCTCGACGCGAACAAATCGATCTGGGAAGAGGTCACCGACGGGCAGGAGCAGATCCAGCTCGGCGAGCAGTTGATCTCGTCGCGCGCCTACGTGTCGAGCTTCAACTTCAAGGGCCAGGATCAGCAGAAGAAGGTCGGCACGCTGTCGGGCGGTGAACGCAACCGCGTGCACCTCGCGAAGATGATCCGGCGCGCGGGGAACGTCTTGCTCCTCGACGAGCCGTCGAACGATCTCGACGTCGACACGCTGCGCGCGCTCGAAGACGGCCTCATGCAGTTCCCGGGCTGCGCGGTGGTGATCTCGCACGATCGCTGGTTCCTCGATCGCATCGCGACCCACATCCTCGCGTTCGAGGGCGACAGCCACGTCGAGTTCTTCGAGGGCAACTTCCAGGACTACGAGGCCGACAAGCACCGCCGCATGGGCACCGACGCGGACCAGCCGCATCGGATCAAGTACAAGAAGCTCAAGGCCTAGCGGCGTTCGCTGAGCAGCCGCACGGTCGGCACGAATCTCACGCGGACCCGCTTGCGCGCGAGGCTCGCGAGCGCGACGAGGCCGGGGGGACCCGCGAACGCGAGCAGCCGGTACCAGGGCGCGCGATCGAAGACGATCGACGGCGCGTCGTCGTCGAGCCGGCGCGGCACCTCGGCGGCACGCCCGATCTGAGTCCGTGCCCAGCTCCAGTCGATGCCGCCGCGCTTCATGCGAGCGACACCACGCGCGCGGTCGGCAGCGCGTCTCCGGTCTCGTCGACGTACGGCACGTCGAGCGCCGCGGCGAGCTCGCGCGCGACGAGCTGATCGGCGCGCTTCACCTTGCGATCGATCAATCGCACCGGCTCGGCGCCGGCGCGCAGCAGCAGGATCGAGCGACGGCCGCGGCGGATCTCCTCGACCTCGGAGGCGTGCAGGTGCGCGCCGAGCGACCGCGCCCAACGCCACACGTGCAGGTGATCGCCGTCGAGCTCGATCGTGCGGCGGTCGAGGATGCCGGCGAGCGCGAAGCGCGCCGCGATGTACGTCATGCCGATCAGCGGCGGGAACATCAACGTCATGATCAGCAGCCAGCCGACGACGACGCCGAAGAACGACACGCCGACGACCCAGCGGAGCATCGAGGGTTGCAGCTCGAGGCGCGTGATCGCACCTCGCGTCACGGCACCATGCCTTCGTGCGCGAGCAGGCACGCCGCAAACCATAGCGCGAACACGATCCACGCACCGCCGCGATGCACGGCGCAGAGCAGATGGAGTCGTCGATTCCTCATGCGCGATGAGATGCGCACTGCGGCGATTGGTCGCAACGTGGCACGCGCGATGCCGCGCGTAAGCGCATCGATACATGCGCGTTCACGACGCGTGAGGACGAGAGCTTCCATCGTTTGCCTCGTGGTGGGCGCATGTGCGGCGTCGGCCGCGGAGCTGCACCGCGACGCCCAACGCGACAACCCGCGCGCACACGACGCCGCGCTCGAACGCTTCACGCGCGGCCGCGACCTGAAGCCGATCGACCTGCCCGTGATCGGCGTGACGCCCGACACGACGTACACGCCGCTCGGCGCCGACGGGCTCGCGCAGGTGCCGTCGGCGGCGAGCGCGGCGCCGGCGCTCGCCTTCATCGAGCCCTCGTGCGAATCCGGCGACGCGTGCGGCTGCGACGTCGGCGCCGAGTACCACTACTGGAGCGAAGGCGCGAAGCTGGTGATCGCGCACGTCGTGCCCGACGTCTCGACGCACGTCGTGACGCGCGCCGGCACCTGCGGCGAAGGCTGCGGCACCCAGGCGCCGCCGCCCCCGACGACGCTCCGTTCGCTGGGCACGATCGCTCCCTCGGATGTCGAGATCGTGCAGGTGCACTACCACTACGATCGAATCATCGAGACGTGCGAGCACCCGATGCCGCTGCCGTGACTCGGACCGCCGCGCTCGTCGACTGATCGCGCGCGTACCAGCCGCGGAATGAACATTCATTCCGCGATGGGCGCCGGGCGTCCGTGTCCGGCCCGCGTCCGCCTTGTCCGGCCGGCGGACACTCCCGTCCGCCGCTCGGACGCGGAATGAACGTTCATTCCGCGTAGCGGGCGCGGGGTCAGCTGCCGGCTTGGCTCGTGCGGCGGGCGCGCGGTTGAGGCGCGGCGTGGTCGTGATCGTGCTCGTGGACGCCGCCGTGGATCACGACGTCGGCGTAGAGCGGGCGGTGATCGCTCGCGCGGCGCGCGAGCTCGATCTCGCCGCGGTGGACGCCGAGGAGCTCGGCTCGGCCGCGGATGTAGATGCCGTCGAGGCCGCGCATCGGCGCCCACGCGGGGAACGTGCGCGGGCGGATCGCGAGGCCGCGGAAGCCGCCGGGCGCGAGGAGGCCGGCGGCGCGGCCCCAGACGTCGTTGAGATCGCCGCCGACGATCACCGGCGTGCCTTCGTGCAGGCCGGCGAACGGGTGCGAGTCGAGGAACGTCTGGATCTGGATGCGGCGTTCGTACTCGGCGAGGCCGAGGTGCATGTTGTAGACGTGCAGCGTGCGATCGACGCCGTCGTGGCGCACGCGCACCGCCGCGTGCAAGACGCTGCGGCGCTTCTTGGGCGGCACGGTGAGATCGACGTTGCGCTCGTCGACCAGCGGATAGCGCGAGAGGATCGCGTTGCCGTACTCGCCGCCGCCGCGCACCTTGACGTTCGCGTACCACGAGCGATGCGGATATCCGCACAGCTCGCCGAGCACGTCGACCTGGCGGTGGAAGCTGGAGCGCTTCGCGCGATCGTCGACCTCCTGCAAGAGGCAGATGTCGGGCGCGTAGTGCGCGATCGTCTCGGCGATCCGCTTCGGCTCGTAGCGCCGATCGACGCCGCCGATGCACTTGTGCACGTTGTAGGTCAGGACGCGCAGCTTCACGCGGCGACCTCCGCGCGCACCCGCGCGACCACGAGCGTCATGTCGTCGGCGAGCGCGCGGCCCGAGCGATGCGCGGAGCACGCGCCGGCGATCGCGTCGTGCACGGATTCCGGATCGAGCCGCGCGCGGTCGAGCTTCTTCAACAATCGTTGCATGCGACGATCTCCGAACTGCTTGCCGTCGGGGTCGAGGCTCTCGACCAGCCCATCGGTGTACCAGACGATCACGTCGCCGCGAGCGAGCGGTCGGGTAGCCGTGCGCGGCGTCGGTGAGGGCCCGGCGCCGAGGGGGTTGCCGCGCGCGACCAGCGCGTGCAGCTCGAGCTCGCCGTTGCCGCCGCCGTCGCGGCACAGATACGGCACGACGTGGCCGGCGTTCGCGAAGCTGACCTGCCCGGCCGCGACGTCGCACAGCGCCATGAAGCACGTGAGGTGCAGCTTGCCCGCGCCCATCCGGCGCACGGCGGCGTCGAGGCGCTGCATCAGCACCACCAGATCGACCGCGTCGCCCATGATCTTCAGCGCCGCGTCGCACGCGCCCTTCGCGGCCGCGGTGACCATCGCGGCCGCGACGCCGTGACCGGTGACGTCGCCGATCACGACGAGCACGCGCTCGCCGGCGAGCGGATAGAGCGCCCACCAGTCGCCGCCGCAGCGCGAGGTCGGCTCCCACGATCCGAAGACGTCGACCGGCCCGGCGTGCGTGAGCTTCGGCTGCGGCACGAACGCGGTCTGCACCGCCGCCGCGAGCTCGACCTCGCGCTCGATCGCGACCCGCGACTGCGCCTCGGTCGCCATGCGCGCGAAGACCAGCGCCGCCGACACGCGATCCTTGATCCGCTCGACGAAGCGCAGCTCCTCGACCTTGATCGGCCGCCCCGCATCGACGGGCATCATCACGATGCCGACGATCTCGTCGCGGCGCGCGAGCGTCACCAGCGCGCCCGCGCCGTGCGCCTCGAACAGCTTCTCGATCGCGGGCCGCAGATCGGCGAGCGGCAAGAGCTCGAGCTCGTCGCGCACGAACGTGCCGCCGTGCTCGACCATCCACGACAGGAGCAGCGGATCCGGCGTCTCGTCCTCGCCGAGCGTGGTGCCGTCGGGCCGCTGCCAGCTCCAGTCGCCGGCCGACGGCACGATCAGCGACGACTTCGCGCCGGTGCCGAGCTCGATCGTCTCCGCGGTGTGCGAGGCGATCTCCGCGATCGATCGCAGCGATCCGACCTTGGTCGCGAACTGCGTCACCAAGCGATCGAGCGGACCTTCGCGCCGCCGTTCGCCCGCGCCGATCGCCATCGCCGCGCCGATGCCCGCGCGCAGGCCGACGAAGGTGCCGACCAGCGCGAGCGCCGCGAGCAGCGGCGGCAGCGATCCGCCGGTGAGCTCGTCGACGACCCAGCCGCCGAGCACCGCGCAGATCAAGTACGTGAGGATCACGGGCGCGCGCACGTCGATCGCGCGCGCGCGCAAGAGATCGTCGAAGAAGAGCGAGCGCAGCGCGAACAGGGTCCCGATCGCCTCGAACAGCCACGCGAACGGGAACGGCATCCATCCGTACGCGACGAACACGTCGGTCAAGCCGACCCACGTGAGCCCCATCGCCCACAAGGTCGCGTTCATCTGCCGCCGGCGCAGCGGCACGCGCTCGGTGCGCGCCGCGGCGAGCAGCGGCCCGTATCCCGCCGCCGACGCGACGAACACCTGCGCGAGCCCCACGATCAGGTACGGCCCGGGCTCGAAGAAGTACACGTCACCGCGGATCACGCGCACGCCGGCGATGAGGTCGTTGCGCGCGAAGCCGTCGTAGATCCACGGCAGCCCGCCGACGAGCCCGATCAGGATCCACCACAAGCGTTTGCGGAACAGCCCCGCCACCGCCCACTGGAACGCCATCGACGCCGCCGCTCCGAACGGGATGAAGCAGACGCCGATGCGATACCAAGCCTCGGCGATCTCCGGATCGTGGGTGGACGCCGCGAGCACGCAGGCGGCGTTGTAGGGCACGAGCGCGCCCGCCCACATGAGCATCGTCGCGCGCAGCACCGGCGCGCCGCGCATGACCAAGCCGTACGCGACGACGACGAGCAACGTCGCCAACGCGAGCGCGAACGGGATGGCGACCAGGCGCGGCTCGTAGCGGTGCGCCTCGAGCAGGTGCCACATGCCTCTCCATTGTATCGGCAGTCGCGTCGGTCTACGATCGCTAGGCGTGGCCGAGCCGCCCGATAAACGTCGTCCAGGCCCCCCGGCGAGGCTCCCACTGCCTGCGCCGGAGCGCGAGCCCGGCGACGAGACGGCCCGTGTGCGTCTGAGCGAGTACGTGCCCGACACCACCGCGCGCGATCTCCCGCGCCTGCCGCGCCCGCCGATCGATCTCGATCCCGACGAGAGCGCCGAGTGGGACGCCGACGACAACGAGGCGACCGCGACGATCCGCAACGACATCGTCGACGCGGTGCGCGCCTTGAGCGGCGATCGCACCAACGTCGATCCGACGCAGCCGGTGTCGTTGCCGGGCCTGTCGATCGCGCTCGACGGAGGCCTGACCAGCGAGACCAGCGAGCGCATGACGATCCCCGGCACCGCGCGCGGCACGCAGTCGCCGAAGCGCGCGACCCCGGTCGCGGCGTCGTCGGCGGGCTCCGCCGCGCAGCGCCTCCCGCTCAAGAGCCCGCCCATCGCGCCGCCGCCCCCGCCGCCGCCCGCGCCGATGCCGCGCACGTCGGTCCCGCAGGTGCGCGCCCCGTCGACCGATCAGCGGCTGGTCGGCGGCCGCTACCAGATCCTCGAGCGCATCGGCCAGGGCGGGATGGGCAAGGTCTACAAGGTCTCGCACCACCAGCTCGGCAAGGTCTTCGCGCTGAAGATCATCAGCGAGCAGATGGCCGAGACCGACGAGGCGCGCGATCTGTTCTTCCGCGAGGCGCGGCTCGCGTCGTCGCTCTCGCACCCGAACATCACGTCGGTGGTCGACTTCGGCGAGGACGACGAGCTCGGCATGTTCATGGTGATGGAGCTCGTCGAGGGCGAGCCGCTCGCGAAGATCCTCCATCGCGAAGGCCGCCTCGGCGTGCGCACCGCGGCCGAGGTGATCCTCCAGGTCGCCGAGGCGCTCCACTACATCCACGGCAAGAACATCGTCCACTGCGACATCAAGACCGAGAACATCCTGATCGGCGAGGTGCAGGGCACCAAGCGCCGCCACATCCAGGTCAAGCTGCTCGACTTCGGCCTCGCGCGCTCGCTCAGCGCCGCGCGCCAGACCAACTCGCTGTCGGGCACGCCCCACTACGTCGCGCCCGAGCGCATCCGCGGCGAGCCGCCGTCGCCGTCGACCGACATCTACGGGCTCGGCATCCTCTTGTACGAGGTGCTCACCGGCAAGGTCCCGTGGGACGGCCACGTCGCGCAGATCCTCACCGGGCACCTCGAGCTCGCGCCGACGCCGCCGTCGCAGCTCGTCGAGGGCGGCATCGATCCCGCGCTCGAGAACCTCGTCCTCCACGCGCTCGCCAAGAAGCCGACCGATCGCCACCGCGACATGGCCGCCTTCATCTACGAGCTGCGAACCGTGATGGACATGCTCGGCTTCGGCAAGCGCGGCAAGCGCGGCGGCGGCGGTCCGCGCCGCGTCGTGATCGAGCGCAGCAAGAACGAGCGTGACGAGCTGGTGCGCACGGTCTTCGAGGGCTGCCGCCTGCCGCTCGCGCTGATCACGACCAGCGGCTTGATCGTCGTCGCGAACCCGAGCTTCGCGAAGTTCGTGATGGGCGTCGCCGTCGACATCGAAGGCTTGACCGTGCAGTCGACGCCGCTCGCCGGCTGCTGGACGACCTTCGAGACCGATCTCGCGAAGGCGACCGCGGGCTCGTCGGTGCGCCGCGTCCTCGAGATGGACGTCGACGGCAGCGGGCGCGAGGTGCGGCGATTGCTGATGTGGCTGGATCCGAGCCACGGCGATCACGTCGTCCTCGGCGTGCAACCGCTCGAGCTCTAGCGTGTGCAACGCTGGAACAGCGACGAGCACCGCACAGCGGCGCCGTCGATTTCGGTGACCTCGCGCGAGGCCGGTCGCACCGACCGAGCGGAGGTCTTCATGCGTAGCTTTTCCATCGTGGTCTCGATCACGCTCGTGTTCGCGCTCTCGGCGTGCGGCGGCGACAAGAGCAGCAGCGTCGATGCGTCGACCGACGCGAACGGCAGCAACGCGATCGACGCGCCCGCGAGCGCGATCGACGCGCCCGCGGGGACGATCGACGGTCCGCCCGGGCTCGCGGACGGACGCCCGAGCTCCGACGCGAAGCCGGTGACGACGATGCAGTGCACGAAGGGCACGACGTGCACCTGCGCCGCCGGCGACAACTGCGCCATGACGTGCGCCGCAGGCGGCTGCGACTTCGTCTGCAGCGCGGACGCCACCTGCACGGTGTCGTGCGCGGGCGGCGGTTGCATGGCGGAGGGCACGACCGGCTCGTCGCTCACCGTCGAGTGCGGCGGCGCCGGCAAGTGCGACACGACCTGCAGCGGCGGCACGAAGTGCTCGCAGACGTGCACGTCGGAGTGCTCGCTCACGTGCGGCGGCAGCACCGACTGCTCGCAGACGTGTGCGAACCAGCAGGCCTGCACCTGCACCGGTTGTTAGGGTACGTTCCGCGGCCATGAGAGCGATGCATCTCGTCGCCGCGGCGGCGCTCCTCGCGATCCCCGCGCGGGCCGACGACACGGCCAAGCAGGATCCGAAGATCAAGTTCGAGCGGTACACGCTCGACAACGGGCTCGAGGTCATCCTCGCGCCGGATCCGAGCGTGCCGCTGGTCGCGGTGAACCTCTGGTACCACGTCGGCAGCGGCTACGAGGTCCCGGGCAAGAGCGGCTTCGCGCACCTGTTCGAGCACATGCTCTTCCAGGGCTCGAAGAACGTCGGCGAGGACAAGCACTTCGAGATCCTGAAGAAGATCGGCGGCGATCAGATCAACGGCACGACCAACACCGATCGCACGAACTACTTCGAGCTGGTGCCGTCGAACCAGCTCGAGACCGCGCTGTGGCTCGAGTCGGATCGCATGAGCCACCTGCTCGAGATGCTCAACCAGCAGTCGCTCACCAACCAGATCGACGTCGTCCGCAACGAGCGGCGCCAGAGCTACGAGAACCAGCCGTACGGCAAGGCGCGCATCGCGCTCTACGAGGCGCTCTATCCCGAGGGCCACCCGTACAAGCACACGACGATCGGGCTCGCCGACGATCTGCAGGCCGCCACCGTCGACGACGTGAAGAGCTTCTTCAAGACCTGGTACGTGCCGGCCAACGCGACGATCACGCTGTCGGGCGACTTCGACCCCGCCGACGCGAAGGCGAAGATCGAGAAGTGGTTCGGCTCGTTCCCGAAGAGCGAGAAGCCGAAGGTCGTCGCGATCAGCGCGCCGCCGATCGCGTCGAAGAAGATCGAGATGACCGACGACTTCGCGAAGCTGCGCCAGATCACGTGGGCGTGGCACTCGCCGGCGCGGTTCGCCGCCGACGACGCCGAGCTCGACGTCGCCGCCGAGGCGCTCGCGCGCGAGGGCACCGGCCGCCTCTATCGCGTGCTGGTGCACGACAAGCAGCTCGCGCAGGTCGTGCGCGCGTCGCAGGGCGGCATGGGCTTCTCCGGCATCTTCACGATCACGGTGCAGCTCCGCACCGGCGCCGACGCGCAGGAGGTCGAGAGGATCGTCACCGACGAGGTCGCCAAGCTGCGCGGCGAGAACCTGTCCGATCGCGAGGTCGCGCGCGTCGTCACCGAAGGGGAGTCCGCCGCGATCTACCAGCTCGAGAGCCTGATGCAGCGCGCGCAGGTGCTGCAGACGTACAACCACTACCTCGGCAACCCCGACTCGATCACGTGGGACCTCGATCGGTATCGCCACACGACGCCCGACAAGATCCGCGCCGCCGTGAACAAGTGGCTCACGCCCGATCACGTGATCGAGATGGTCGTGTCGCCGAAGGGAGGTGCGTCGTGAGAACGCGCGCGCTGCTGTGGATCGCGATCGCCTCTTGCTGCCCGCCGAAGACCAAGACGGCGCCTCCTCCTGTCGCGGAGAACCCGATGCCCGCCCCCACGCCACCGCCGGCGCCGCCGCCCGCGCCCGAGCCGCCGAAGCCCGTCACGCAGACCGCGCAGCCGCAAGAGCTCGCGTTCCCCGACGAGGATTTCCGCAAGGCGCAGCCCGCGCCCGGCCCCGAGCGCCCGTTCCACCTGCCGCACGTGCAGACGATCAAGCTGAAGAACGGGATCACCGCGTACCTCGTCGAGCAGCACACGCTGCCGATCGTGTCGTGGGATCTGACCTTCGACGGCGGCAGCCTCGCCGATCCGCAGGGCAAGGAAGGCCTCGCGTCGCAGTGCATGAGCCTGGTCGGTGAGGGCACGCAGAAGCTCGACAAGATCGCCTTCAGCGAGGCGCTCGCGGACCTCGCGTCGTCGGTCAGCGCGTACGCGGGCGACGATCTGCAGGGCGTCGGCGCGAGCACGCTCACCAAGCACGTCGACGAGACCTTCGCGCTGTTCGCCGACGTCGTGCAGACGCCGGGCCTGCGCGCCGACGACTTCGATCGTCTCACCAAGCGCCGCATCGAGAGCATCAAGCAGCAGAAGGGCGCGCCCGGCTCGGTCGCCGGTCGCGTCAGCGGCCCGATCCTGTACGGACCGAAGCACCGCCTCGGTCGTCCGGTCACCGAGGCGACCCTCGGCGCGATCACGCTCGACGACTGCAAGGCCTATCACGCGAAGTGGCTGCACCCGCGCGGCGCGCGCTTGTTCGTCTTCGGCGACATGACCGAGGAGAAGTTGCGCGGCCTCTTCGAGGGCAGCGCCCTCGCGGGTTGGGCCGGCTCGGTGCCGACCGCGCCCGCGGAGCCGGCGCCGCACATGCTCGCGGGCCGCATCTTCCTCGTCGACATCCCGGGCGCGCAGCAGTCGGTCGTCGCGCTGATGGGCTTCGGCCCGCCGCGCAACGCGAACGACTACATGCAGACGATGATCATGTCGTCGGTGCTCGGCGGCGGCTTCGCGTCGCGCATCAACATGAACCTGCGCGAGGACAAGGGCTACTCGTACGGCGCGCGCGCGGGCTTCGCGTACGATCGCAAGCGCAGCGTGTTCAGCGCGACCGCGCAGGTGCGCACCGACTCGACCTACCAGTCGCTGCTCGAGATCGACAAGGAAGTGAACGCGCTCGCCGCCGGCGGCACGCCCGCGACCGACGTCGAGATCGATCGCGAGAAGCAGGGCGCGATCCTCGGCCTGCCCGCGAAGTTCGCGACCGGCAGCTCGGCGCTCCAGATGTACCGCTCGCTCGTCTACTACGGCCTGCCGCTCGACTACTACGCGAGCTACGTCGACAAGGTGAAGAAGGTCGCCGGGAAGGCGGTCGGGTCGGCCGCGAAGGCGCACCTCAAGCCGGGTGAGGCGGTGTACGTCGTCGTGGGCGACGCCAACGCGACCATGATCGTCCGCGACGGAAAGACCGACAAGCCGCTCGAGAAGGACGGCAAGCCGGTCACGTTGCGCGCGGCGCTCACCGACCTCGCCGCCTCGGGCAAGCTGGGCAAGGGCGGCCTGGTCGTCCTCGACGCTGACGGACAAGTCACGAAGTAGCGCCTACCCGCCCGTACCCCATGAAGGAATGAGGGATTCGGCGTCTCCGGCGGTATGATGTGCCACCGCTGGAGGGATCCTTGCGACGTACGTCCATTCGCGAACGAGGCAACGCGCTCCTCGTCGCGCTGATCGCGCTCACCGGTCTCATCTCGCTCGCGGGCATCACCGTGCTCAGCGTGCAAGGCGGGATCGCGACCTCCGCGTCCGATCGCTTCAACGCGATCGCCTTGTACTCGGCGGAGAGCGGCGCCGCCGCGGGCATGGACTTCCTCCGCAAGAACATCACGATCAGCGGCGGCAGTCGGAAGTTCCCGTCGACGTTCGTGTCGGCGTCGAACGCGGCGCCGCCGCAGCTCCCCGACATCCCCGGCAACAACAAGCTGCCCGGTGACGCGGCGAACCTGTTCGCGCCGCAACTGCAGGCTTGGTACACGGTCGAGATCCTCAACAACCGGAACGATCCCGGTTACGCGACCGGCACCGATCTCGACGGCGATCTGATCATCCGCTCGACGGGCCACGGCCCCGACGGCGCGACCGCGCAGGTCGAGTGGGAGATCAACGGCAACGGCGCCCTCTCGCTCAGCACGCCCTGCCCGTCCTACGCGCAGAAGGACATGGCCGAGAACGGCGCCGGCGCCAACGACTGTCTCTCGACGGTCAACGCGACTTCGACCGCTACGTACCGCCCCGGAGGTCCCTGATGAAGACGCGCATGAAGCTCTTCGCGCTCGCAGGTCTCTCGCTCGCGTTCTCGCTGTCGCCGGCATGGGGACAGGCGACGATCACGTGCCCACAGACGTCGGGGCCGACCGCGTGGAGCGGCGGCACGCTCGACACCGGCACGACCAAGAACGGCGTCGTGTACAACGGCACGAGCTCCGCGCTGCAGCTCCAGCCCGCGGCCGGCTTGTTCCAGTCGACGACGCTCGGCATCAGCGACCTCACGGTGTTCGCGTCGTCGGCCGACTTCAACAAGGACGGCTGGGACGACTTCGTCGGCACCGGCGAAGCGCACGCGTTCGTGAACGTCTACGTCAATCACACGATCGACAACGAGGGCGGCGCCGACTGGTCGAATCCGAGCTACGTCGCGACGCCGAAGTTCACCGTCGGTCGCGTGTTGGTCGCCGACAGCCTCGTCACGAAGTGGCGTCCGATCATCGCCGGCGACTTCAACGGTGACGGCTGGCCCGACATCTTCGAGGCCGAAGGCGATCAATACGCGCAGCCGTCGGTCGCGCGCGTGTGGCTCAACTCGAAGACCAACGACGCGTCGGGCAACCCGCAGTTCGGCGCCGCGTACAGCGCGATGGCGGCGGGCTCGACGCCGTCGCAGCTCGGCTACCAGAACTGGGGCGGCACCAACATCCAGGCCGTCGACTGGAACCAGGACGGCCGACTCGACATCCTGGTCGGCAGCGGTTCCGACAACGGCACGGTCCGCATCTTCACGAACAACTGCACGCTCAAGAGCCCGCTGCCGTCGCCGCTGCCGAACCCGCCGCTCCTGCCCTGCCAGAACAGCCCGACCTTCGTGTACTCGGGCGCGTTGATCATGAACCTCGGGTTCGGCTCGACGTCGACGCAAGGCAACCTCGCGGTCTTCACCTACAAGGACTTCGACGGCGACGGCTTCCGCGATCTGATCGTCGGCGCGCCCGACTGCTGCGCGGGCGCGACCACGCGCCTGCGCGTGTGGAAGGGCATCAGCGGCAACACGCTCGAGGCGACCTCGTCGCAGAACATCTCGTTCGTCGGCGCGGCGACGTCGCTGCTCGCCGCCGACTTCTCGCTCGACGGCAAGCTCGACATGATCGCGACGACCGACAACTGGAACTACGGCTTCACCGGCGGCACCAGCGGCACCGACGGCATCGGCGGCATCGCCGAGTACTACGTCAACAACAAGAGCTCCGCGCCGTTCTCGAGCGGCGTCACGCAGCACCTCACGACCCACAACAACCCGACCTACGACTACGACGTCGGCTTCGTGTTCGACTACGACAACGATCCGAATCACACGCCCGACGTGATGGTCGCCGACGGCAACCACACCGCGAGCTTCTACGTGCTCGCCAATCGCGTCGTGAACCAGTACGTCGCGTGCGGCGACGTCGCCTCGGGCGTGATCGATCTCGGCGCGCTGTCGAACTCGGAGATGGTCGTCACCTCGGCGCGCCTGCACCCGACCATGTCGCTCAACGGCGGCACGGTCAGCTGGTACATGACGAACGAGACGCCGCCGAACTGGGTCACCGCGACCGACTGCGGCGACGGCACCGGCGACGTCTGCGCGACCTTCCCGAAGCCGGTCGGCAAGAGCGTGCAGTGGAAGGCGACGATGTGCTCGAACTCGACGCACACGCTGACGCCGTCGATCACGAACGTCACCGTCAAGTACAGCTACACGCTCGCCGCGCAGCACTACCAGGCCGGCGTGATCATCAACGACGGCATCGCGTACGTCGGCGCGTTCACCCAGCCGGGCAACCGCGGCAAGTTCTACGCGGTCAACGCCGCGCTCAGCACGAACTACTGGGAGGCGGGCGCCAAGCTCGACGCCACCGCCGACAGCACGCGCAACCTGTTCACGGCGAACCCGGCGTCGAACACGCTGATGCAGTTCACCGTGTCGAACGCGACCAACCTGATCCCGACCCTGCAGGCGACCGACTCGACGCAGGCGACGTCGGTGATCAACTGGGTGCGCAGCGCGCGCTTCGGCGTCGGCAACGCGGGCATCACGCCGACCCGCCTCGGCGCGGTCGTGTCGTCGACGCCGGCGATCCTCACGCCGCCGTCGCGCCCGCTCTGGTACGCGTTCTCCGCGCCGAGCGATCGCGCGCGCGTCGAGGCGTTCATCAGCGCCAACACGACGCGCGTCCCGCTCGTGCTGGTCGGCGCGATGGACGGCATCGTCCACGCCTTCTACACGATCTCGTCCAACATCGCCGACAGCCGCAACGGCAACGAGGCGTGGGGCTACATCCCGCCGAAGATCGCCGCGGGCATGGTCGCCGACTACACCGCGAGCCTGCCCGGCACCACGACGGTGGCGTCGTTCCCCGACGGCTCGCCGACCCTCGCCGACATCAAGAAGGCCGACGGCACGACCGCGACGATCGCGGTGGTCGCGAGCGGCAACGGCGGCAAGAGCATCGCGACCTTCGACGTGACGTCGACGGTGAATCCGTCGACCGGCGCGGTCAGCGGGCCCAAGCCGCTGTGGAGCGCGGTGCCCGGCAACTCGCTCGCGGGTCAGGCGCAGCTCAAGCCCGCGGTCGCGCGCGTCTTGATCGCGGGGCAGGAGAAGTACCAGGTGATCGCGGCGACCGGCATCGCGACCGACAACGCCGCGCCGCCGTGGAACGAGGGCCGCATCATCGCCGCGTACGACGCGGAGACCGGCTACCAGTACTGGACCTTCCGCGCGCTGTGCCCGATCACGAGCGACATCACCGTGTTCGAGACCGACGACGCGGCGGAGAGCGGCAACCCGACGATCAACGGCTACGCGGATCGCGTCGTGTTCGCCGACTACTGCGGCTACGTCTACAAGCTCGACCCCGCGCGCGATCTCGCGGGCGCGACCAACGGCAACACCGGCATGGGCACGCAGCTGGTCGACACCGTCAGCGGCGTGAACGAGTACGCGCTGTTCTCGACGCAGTCGACCACCGGCGCGCTCGCGCAGCAGTCGCCGATCGCGGGCACGATCGCCGCGCGCACCGATTCGTCGACGCGCATGGTGCTGTTCTTCGGCACCGGCGGCCTGGCGAGCTGGCCCGCGACCAAGCAGAACCAGTTCTACGCGGTCTTCGCCGACACCGGCGCGATCCGCTCGAAGATCACCGGCGCGTGCAGCGGCGGCTCGTGCGAGAAGTTCTACGGCGGCGTCGTCGTGACGCCGTCGCAGGTGCTGCTCACGCGCACGATCGATCCGAAGATCGCGACCGGCACGTGCGACCTCGGCAGCTCGAACGTCGAGGCGCTCAAGCTCGACGCCGACGCGTCGAACAACTTCGTCGTCGACTTCAACGTCGCGGTCGCGAGCGCGGTGATGGGCGGCTTGTACGGCGATCGCGGCGCGGTGTACTTCGCGGACCTGAACGGCGACGTCAACCGCATCGGCACGCCGCTCGCCGCCAACGCCGGCGACGACAGCGCGCACGGCTACAACCCGGGCAACGGCTCGGGCACCGGCTCCGGCACCGGCTCGGGCATCGTCACCGGCACGACCTCGGCGTTCACGCTGATGGGCTGGAGGCAGGTCTTCTGATGAGAAGAGCGGATCGGAGCCAGGCCGGCTTCACGCTGATCGAGCTGCTGGTCACCGCGACGGTGACGGTGATCGGCTTCGCGGCGCTGCTCGGCCTGCACTTCGCGACCGTCGGCGGCAACGCGCTGTCGGGCCGCTCCGGCGAGGCGGTCGCGATCTGCGAGCGCACGGTCGAGCAGCTGCGGTCGGAGTCGGTCGGCGGCATGATCCAGGATCTGACCGGCAGCGCGTCTACGGCCTTGCCGCTGAACAACATCAGCATGAGCACGGTCGCCGGCCGCAACGGCATGACGTACCGTCGGCTGGTGTCCGTGCGCGAGCTGACCGCGGCCTCGCCGGATCTGATCCAGATCCACGTCGCGGTCGACTGGACCGACGACGGCGCGGTGCAAGGCTCCGACAACGGCATCCACGATCACGAGGTCGTGCTCGAGCTGATCCGCACGCGGCAGGAGGGGTTGTGAAGCGCGGATGCCGCCGCGAAGAGGGGCAGGGCCGAGGAGCGCAGCGACGAGCCGAGCGCACTGCGCGAAGCGCAGGCGCGAGGACCCGGGGTAGCACCCCGAGCGGCGGCTGGGATCGACGACAGGCGGGCTTCACGCTGGTCGAGATCATGATCGCGCTGATCGTGAGCTCGCTGCTGGTCGCGATGATCATCGGCATCTTCACGCAGATGTCGGCGGCGTATCGCACGCAGCAGCAGGTCGCGGAGCTGCAGCAGGTGCTGCAGGCGTCCGAGGCGACGATCGAAGCGGATCTCCGCCAGGCCGGCTTCCGCTGCGCGCAGGGCTTCACGTGGGCGGGCAGCCCGGCGTCGCCGATCTCCGCGCTCACGATCACCGACGGCGGCACCGGCCCGCAGCAGCCCGATCAGATCGCGATCTTCTACGGCGACCCGAGCGCGCAGGCGCAGGTCACCGCGGTCCCCGCGAGCGGGCAGCCGCTGACCACGGTCACCGTCGACGCGGTCGATGCGAGCTGGGCGATCGGCGACAAGGTCCTCTTCTCCGTCGCGGATCCCGGCGTCCTCGGCCGCCTCACGTTCGAGGCGACGCCGCCGCCCGAGGAGCCGCCGACGAGCGATCCGAACTCGGGCACCGCGACGATCCCGTACTACTACGCGTGCGTCCTCCAGATCTCGAACATCAACGGCACGACGATCTCGTTCTCGACGGTCGCGCCGTGGGGGTCGGCGTCGAACGCGCAGTGCGACGTCGCGCGCCGCAAGATCGCGCTGCCCGACAAGCCGGCGATGCTCTACAAGTTCGTCGCGCGCGCGTATCGGATCGATCCGACGCGCAAGGATCTGTCGGTCTTCCAGCAATCGCCGTCGGGCGCGCTGGTCGCGAACGACTGGACCGATCTCGGGATCGGCTTCACGAACTTCCAGATCGCGAGCCGTTGGTACAGCGCGGCGACCGGCGCAGGCGACAACAGCGACGGTGACGCCGACGCCTTCCGCAACTGGTACTCGAGCACGAACCAGAACTTCCTCTCGACCGCCGACGTGCTGAGCGGCGTCACGCCGGCGGACTACTCGAAGTCGCTCGGCGGCGCGACCAACTCGCTCGAGGTGCCGCTGCAGGTCTCGGTCAGCTTCGTCGTGCGCACCACGCGCCACGTCGTCGACGGCACCGTCACCGGCGCGACGCCGGAGCTGCAGGTCGCCGGCAACGTCGACGCCAACGACCTCGGCAACTCGCCCAAGGTGCAGCTCGCCGGCGTCGCCGATGCGTCGCGCCCGCAGGAGCTGCGGGGCGACAACATCTATCGCTACGCGACGATCAAGGTCGACACCCGCAACCTCGGGGTGAACCGATGAGCCGCGGGCGATCCCATCACGCGGGCTTCACGCTGATCGAGATGATGGTCGTCGTCGCGATCATCGGCGTCCTCTCGATGCTCGCGTGGAACCTGATCTCGCCGAACCTCGATCCCGCGGACAGCGCGGAGCAGGCGTCGATGTTGATGCGCGAGACGGCGCGGCGCGCGACCGCCGGCGGCGCGGTGCGCGGCGACGTCGTGACGAACCTCGGGCTCGCGCCCAAGCCGCCGCGCACGCGCCTGCACGTCCTGGCGACCACGCCGCGCAAGATCGCCGTCGAGCGCCTGCAGGAAGACGCGCTGCCGCTGCACAGCGCGAACTGGATCCAGATCCAGTCGATGACGATCCCGACCGAGGTGAAGCTCGTGGGCTGGCGTCCGAGCGCGGTCTTGATCAACGGCGGCGGGCCGTCCGTGCTGCTCAACCCGACCGACGAGGTCGTGATCCAGTGCTATCCGACCTCACAGTGCGACGCCGCCACACTGTACTTCGACACGTCGACCGGCTCGTCGCAGCAGGCGCGCGCGGTGCTCATGCCGCTGGGCGGATCTCCCGTCGTGTACGACTCCTGGTAGAGTGCGCGCATATGCGCGCGTCTATCCTGCTCACCGTGTTGATGTTCGCGCTCGCCGGCTGCCCGCCGAAGGTGCCGCAGTACGACTACAGCAAAGAGCCCGACCCGACGCAGGCGGAGTACGTCCTCGGCATCGGCGATCACCTCTCGATCAACGTCTGGGAGAACCCGAACCTGTCGACCGACGCGGTCGTGCGGCCCGACGGCACGATCACGATGCCGCTGATCGGCGATCTCCGCGCCGCCGGCGAGACGCCGTCGAGCCTGAAGGCGATGATCAAGTCGCGGCTCGGCGACTTCATCAAGCTCAACGCCGGCTCCGAGATCACGGTCGCGGTGCGGCAGGCGAACAGCTACCGCATCACCGTCGCCGGCGAGGTGAACCATCCCGGCGTCTTCAACGCCGATCACTACATCACGATCAGCGAAGCGATCGCGCAGGCCGGCGGCTTCACGCGCTTCGCCAAGCGCAACGACATGACGCTCCAGCGCCGCGATCCCAAGTCCGGCAAGATCCGCGCGATCCCGCTCGCCTACGACTTCCTCGTCGACGGCTCGCACCCCGAGATGAACCTGACGATGATCGCCGGCGACTCGCTCTACGTTCCGTAGAGCGTCAGCGGCCCTGCGCCATCTTCATCATGACGAGCGGCGTCTTGAAGATGATGCGCAGCTCGGTCTGCAGGAACGTCGAGAAGCGCTCGAGCGAGGCCGTGTAGGCCAGGTCGTAGAGCATCTTGATGCGCATGTCGTCGGCGAGCGAGCCCTGCGCTTCTTCGAGCTTGTACGGGTTCTGCAGCGTCGACGCGAGCTGCGCGATCTCGCTGCCGGGCGGGATCTCGCCGGTGTAGCCGAGCGAGATCTGCGCGAGGCCGGTGATGCCGGGCTTCACGTCGCGCATGCGCTCCTCGAAGAACGGGATCGCGTACGCGAGATCCTGGAGCAGCTCGGGCCGCTCGGGCCGCGGACCGACGAGCGACATCTCGCCGCGCAGGACGTCCCAGAACTGCGGCAGCTCGTCGAGCCGCGACTTGCGCAGGAAGCGACCGACGCGCGTGATGCGCGGATCGTCTTTGCCGGCGATGACCACGCCGGTCTTCTTCTCGGCGTCGGTGATCATCGTCCGGAACTTGGTCATGTGGTACTCGTGGAACTTGAACTTGCGGACGCCGTTCTCGACGACGACCTCCTTCAAGCTCCCCGCGCGCCGCTGCCGATAGAAGATCGGGCCCGGCGAATCGAGGTAGATCGCCGCCGCGAGCACGGGCACCAGCGGCGCGGCGACGGCGAGCCCGACGAGCGATCCGGCCACGTCGATCATCCGCTTCGCGATCCGAACACTGCGCAGCATGCTCTGTCCGCCACCCTACCATGGCGTCGGTGCCTGTCGTATCCTGCCTTCCGTGCCGCCTGCTTCGCTTCGGCTGACCATGCCCGGATCGCTGCGCTACCGCGCGATCGCGGTGCGCGTGGTCGCGGAGGCGTGCCGGCTGATCAGCCGGCCGGAGCTCGAATCCGACGCCGCGGCCCCCGGCTACGACCTGACCCACCCGTTCGACTCGGCGGTCGTGTCGGCGTTCGCAGAGATCTTCAACAACATCGCGATCCACGCCTACGGCCGCCGCGACACCGGGCTGCCGATCGATCTGGCGCTGTGGATCGAGCCCGACGGAATCACGATCGAGCTGCGTGACCAGGGCTCACCGTTCGAGATCGCCGACGTCCCGACCCCGTCGCTCGACGAGCTGCACGAGGGCGGCATGGGCATCCACATCGCCCGCTCGCTGCTCGATCGCGTCGAGTACGAGCCGGGCCCCCCCAACCTGTGGCGACTGTACAAGCGCCTCGCGGTCGAGGAAGCTCGACCGAGCGTGGTGACGAGGTAACCGTGAGCGAGAACTTCCAGGTCCAACACGCAGCCGACGAGACGCGCCTCCTGGTCCGCGGGATGCTCGACGTCAACACCGCGCCCGGCCTCGCCGAGATCGTCGACGAGCTGATCGCGGAGCGGAGGCCGCGGGTCGTCGTGGATCTCTCGGCCCTCGACATCATCGACAGCTCCGGCGTCGCGGTGCTCGTGAAGCTGTACAAGGGCGTGCGCGGCGTCGGCGGCCAGGTGCAGATCACCGGCGCGCGCGATCAACCGCTCGCGATCTTCAAGCTGCTCCGCATGGACAAGGTGTTCGCGCTCTAGCGCTCTAGATCGACGCGTGCGCGTCCTCGTCATCACGAAGATCTTCCCGAACGCCGCCGAGCCGACCTCGGCCCCGTTCAACCGCCAGCAGATCGCCGCGCTGTCTTCACGCTGTGACGTCGAAGTCCTCGGCACGATCCCCTGGTACCCGGGCGCGGGCCTCTTGTCGCGCTGGTCGAGCGCCGGGCGCGTCGCGCAGGTGCCTTCGCGAGAGACGATCGACGGAATCGAGGTGAAGCATCCGCGCACGCTGTTCGTGCCGCGCGCGTTGCACGGGCTGTGGGCGCCGATGTACGCGGCGTCGGTCGCGCCGATCGCGATGCGCTACCGCGGCAAGGTCGACGTCGTGCTCGGCACCTGGGCGTACCCCGACGGCGCCGCGGCGGTCGCGCTCGCGCGGTTGATCGGCGTGCCGGCGGTCGTGAAGCTGCACGGCAGCGACATGAACCTGATCGCGAAGATGCCGGGGCCGCAGCGCGTCCTGCGCTGGACCTTGCCGCGCGCCGCGCGCGTGATCGCGGTCTCCCGCGCGCTCGCCGACGAAGCGCGCGCGCTCGGCGTGCCCGACGACAAGATCGCGATCGTCATGAACGGCGTCGATCCGACCTTGTTCCATCCGCGCGATCGCGCGGCCGCGCGCGCCGAGCTCGGCCTCCCCGCCGGCGAGAAGATCTTGCTCTACGTCGGCAACCTCAAGGCGCTCAAGGGCGTGCTCGATCTCGCCGCCGCCTTCGAGGAGCTCGCATCGCGCGATCCCGACGTGCACCTCGCCGTCGTCGGCGGCGGCGACGCGCGCACCGTGCTCGACGACCTCGCGTCGCGCATCCCGGGCCGCGTCACGATCGCGGGCGCGCGCCCGCTCGCGGAGGTCCCGATGTGGATGGCCGCGTGCGACGCGCTCGTGCTCGCGTCGCACCACGAGGGCACGCCCAACGTCGTGCTCGAGGCGCTCGCGTCGGGCCGGCGCGTGGTCGCGACCTCGGTCGGCGGCGTGCCGGATCTGATCACGAGCCCGCTGCTCGGCGAGCTCGTGCCCGCGCGCGATCCCGAGAAGCTCGCCGCCGCGCTCGGCCGCGCCGCGCACCACGCCTACGATCCGCGCGAGGTCGCGCAGCTCGGCGCGCGCGGCGGCTGGGCCGAGAGCGCGTCGAGGCTCCACGCCGTGCTCCGCGATGCTACGCTGGATCGTGGCTGACGAGCAGGACGCCTGGTACCAGGACGAAGAGCCCTGGGGACGTTCGCTGATCGACGAGCTACGCCGGCTGCTCCGCCGCGCCAAGGCGCGCCTCCCGATCACGCTCCTGATCGCGGTGGTGCTCACCTTCCTCGTCGTCCAGAAGGTCGCGAAGAAGCCGCCGGTCAACATCGCGCACGTCGTGATCGCGGTGAGCGAAGGCGATCTCGCCAGCGGCCGCGATCCGATCCCGATGCGCGAGATGCAGGAGTACGTGCAATCGGCGCTGCTCCCCGACGAGAAATTGAAGGCGCTGATCGAGAAGCGCGATCTGTTCCCGCTGCGCAAGAAGCTCGGCATGCCGTTCGCGCTCGCCGAGCTGCGCGACATGCTCGAGGTCACCGTCTACCGCAACTACTTCGTCGCGGAGACCTACGATCCGAACCTGCGGCGCACCGCGCGCATCGAGATCGCGGTCGCGCACGCCGACGGCCGCGTCGCGTTCGACATCGCGAAGGACGTCGCCGACATCATCGTCACCAGCTCCGACGAGGTGCAGGACGCCGCCGCCGCGCAGCTGGTCGCCTCGGCCAACAACGTCGTCGAGCACGCGCAGGAGACCGCGCGCTCGCTCGACGCCGAGCTCGCCGCCAAGCAGCTCGCGCTCGCCGAGGCCGAGCGGCTCGGCAAGACCGGCCTGGCCGCGTCGCTGCGCGGCGAGCTGCGGCTCCTCGATCGCGAGGTGCGCGACAACGATCGCAACCTGCAGATCCTCCAGACCGGCGTCCTGTTCGATCGCACCGAGGCGGCCGCGATGGCGGCGGGCCTCGACCTGCGCCTCGAGATCGTGTCGGAGCGACAACCACTCCCCGACGTCGGCCGCACGCAACGCCTCTACATCATCACGTTCATCGTGTTCATCCTGATGCTGCCCGTCGCCGGCGTCGCCGTCGGCGCGTTCGACCTCCGCGTCCACGACACCGGCGACGTGACCCGGCTCGGATTCACGTCGCTGGGGCACCTGCCCGGCTTCGCGGGCGACCGCATCGGCTCGCTGCGCGCGCGTGGCATACGCAGAAGGCGTGCGGCACAGTACTAGCATCTGTATCCTGGAACCATGCGCCTGAGACCCGCCTTCACCCCGCGCGACCGGCTCGAGCACCTGCTCGACTACGTTCGCCGCGCGTTCCGCTACTGGTGGGTGGCCGCGGGGCTGGTCGCTGTGGGCGGAGCGCTCAGCGTGCTCTACGCGCTCAAGGCGCCGCAGGTGTTCCAGTCACAGGCGGTGCTCGTGTACCAGCCGAAGATCAGCTCGATGGTCTTGTCGGGTCGCGAGCAGGAGACCGTGCAGCGCAACCTCGGCGACCGCTATCGCGAGCTCTTGCTGTCGCGCAAGAACCTCGCGTCGATCATCACCGATCCCAAGATCTCGCCGGCGCCGAACGCGAAGTCCGACGACAAGATCGAGGAGGCGATCGAGAGCCTGCGCCTCGCGATCCAGTTCGACTCGCGCGGCACCAACACGTTCCGCATCACGTACAGCGATCCCGACAAGAAGCGCGCGCAGCTCGTCGCCGCGAAGCTGACCGACCTGCTGATCCAAGCGGAGACCGATCTCCGTCGAGCCGCGGCGCAGGCGACGCTCGATCTCGCGACCCAGCAGTACAAGACCGGCGAGGCGGAGCTCAACAAGCGCGAGAAGGACTACACCGAGTTCCTCGGCAAGCACCCCGAGTTCACGCAGGAGGATCAGCCGGGCGGCAGCGAAGGCGCGGCGATCCGGCAGAGCATGAAGGACAAGACCCAGCAGAAGGTCGGCAACCCGCGCCTGCTCGCGCTCGAGCGCCAGGCCGATCGCATCCGCGCGATCCTCGCCACGCCCGAGGGCATGGCGCCGCCGCCGCCGCCGACCCCGCTGCCGAAGGTGAAGACGCCGGAGCAGATCGCGGCGCAGCAACAGATCGACGAAGCGCAGCGCGAGCTCGCGCAGGCCAAGCGCCGCCTGGAAGACGCGCGGCAGAAGTTCACGGACAAGCACCCCGACGTGATCAAGGCGCAGGCCGAGGTCACCGACGCCGAGGATCGGCTGAAGCGCGCGATCAGCGCGATGCCCGCCGACATCGACGTCCCCGATCCGCTCCAGCGGGTCGGCACGGGCCCGATCGATCGCGACAAGCTCGCCAAGGACCTCGCCGATCTCGACAAGCGGATCGAGGCCGAGAAGGCCCGCACCGCGGGCAGCGCGCCGACCACCGACGACGCCGGCAAGGCCGACGCGATCGTCACGCTCGAGACGCAGTACAAGGAGCTGCGCCGCCTCGTCGACGCCAAGCGCGCCGACGTGCAGGACCTCGCGACCGCGGTCTCGCGCGCCGAGCGCAGCTCGGAGCAGCAGGCGGCCGAGGACGACGCCAACCTCACCGTCGTCGATCCGGCGTACGAGCCGGTCTCGCCGCACGGCAAGGGCAAGAAGTTCATCGTGATGGTGGGGCTGGCGCTGTTCGGCGGGCTCGGCTGCGCGATGGCGCTCGGGCTCGCGATCCTCGACGATCGGCTCTATCGACGCGGCGACGTCGAGAAGCTGGACCTGGCGCCCGTGCTCGCGGTCATCCCGCGTGCAAAGGCGCGGAGAGGACGACGCGCATGAGCAAGCGAACCACGCGCTTCGGTGATCGTCCGCCCTCGCAGGGCGAGGCGCGCGGCGCGCCGCTGCCGCTGGTCACGCAGCCGATGGTGACCGTCGGCCCGAGCGGCGGCCTGTTGCCGATGTCCGAGAGCGATCACGGCGCGCCGACCCGCGTGCAGCCGGCGATGGAGCCACCCTCGACCGCGTTGCAGCCGGCGCGTCGCGAGCACGATCGTCCCGCGACGATCGATCGCACGCCGCCCGAGATCGGGCTCACGCAGCACGCGCTTCCGGAAGACGCGCCGCACGATCCGCGCCTGGTGCTGGTGAACGAGCCCGACAGCGAGCGCGCCGCGGCGTTCCGCGTCCTGCGCCACCACCTGCTCGAGTCGGGGCGGCCGCAGGTCGTGGTCGTGTCGTCACCGGTGCGCGGCGACGGCAAGACGACCACCGCGATCAACCTCGCGCTCGCGCTCAGCGAATGCGGCCGCGCCAAGGTGCTGCTCGTCGAGACGCACCTGCGCCACCCGTCGCTCGCGCAGGCGTTCCGCTTCTCGCCGCCGTGGTGCTTCGCCGAGCAGCTCGCCGCGCATCGTCACCAACCGATGCTGCCGTGGGGCTTGATCGACATCCCGCAGCTGTGGCTGCACGTCGCCGCGGTCAACCCGCGCATCGAGCAAGATCAGCTGCTCGACGCGCCCGCGTTCGCGATCGCGATGGAGCGCCTGCGCCAAGGCGGCTACGACCACATCGTGATCGACGCGCCGCCGGTCCTCGGCTCCGCCGACGTGAACCTCATGCAAGACGCCGCCGACGGCGTCGTGTTCAGCGTGCGCGGCCGGCAGTCGCGCGCGCGCGACCTCGCGAAGGCGGTCGATCAGCTGAGCCCCGCGAAGATCATCGGGACCGTCCTGCTCGAGGGCTGATCCTCAGCCGTCGGTGCCGTGCCCCTTCTTCGCCGGCAGCTCCTTCGCCGGCAGCTCCTTCGCCACCGCCACGCTGACGATCGGCGGCTCGTCGGCGAGCAGGTATTCGAGCGACGTGAGCGTCTGGGCCTTGAGCAGGTCGTACGCCATCGCGACCTGCTCCATCGTCTTCTTCTTCGCAGCGTGCTTCTTGCGCCGATCGAGCTGGTGCTGGACTTCCTCGACCGGCAGCTCGCGAAAGATGATCTCCGTCGAGGTGACGCGCACCTCCGCGTGATGATGCGAGGCCGCGGCCTTCAACGCGTCGAGGACCCCGCCGAGCGGCGCGAGCTCGACGCCGAAGTTCACGTTCTGCCGGTACGGGAGGTCGTTCGCGTCGCTGAGGAACACGCACTCCGAAACGATCGACACCGTCGCGTTCCGCTCCTTCGCGATGTCCTCCGGGTCGCGCGAGAACGTCCCGCGCTCGCCGTTCCACGACATCTGCGGGCTGGGCGGTGCGACCAGATAGGTGAACGGATCCACCGGGACCTTCGAGGCGTGGACGGAGTGCGTGAGCTGACACGAGAAGCCTCGTGTGACGCCGGGCGGCCCGACGACCGAGACGGTGAACTGCGGCGCGATCTCGCGCTGCGCGGTCTTGCCGTTCAAGACGTCGTCGAGCAGCCTCGCCAAGGCGTCGCCGCCCGCCGCGAGCGCGCCGGCCCAGTCCTCTCGGATGACGTGGCCGGCCACGTCCGGAATCGCCGCGCGGATCTGATCGTAGTAGCTCCCGAGGTCGATCACGAACGAGATGTCCGGCGTGGTCGCGCTGACGGTGAGCTGGTTGGTTTGCTGACCGGCGCGCGACACGATCGCGCCCGGCGAGAACGTGCGGAAGGCGGTCTGAATCGCCGCCTCGTCGACAGTGAGTGCCATCTCCATCCCCCTGGTTGTCGGTCCGATACCAAGGGTCCCCCGCGGTGAGTGATTACTCCATCACCCCGCTCGGGTGAGCGCGCGCAGCTTGATCGCCTGCTCGGGGCAGGCCTTCACGCACTGCCCGCACGCGCGGCACTGATCGGCGCGCACCGCGTACGCGGTTTGTCGACGGTGCGCGACCGACTTCAGCTTCGCGAAGATCGAGAGCGCGGCGAAGTCTTGCTCCGAGATGCGAGTGACCTCGAAGACGTCATACGGGCAGACGCGCGTGCAGTCCTTCTTGCCCTCGCACTTCGCGTGATCGATCACGGGGACGTACACGCCGGGCTCGGCGCGACACTCGTCGGTGGCTCCCATGCAGACAGTGTAGCGATTCGTCTCAGTGAGGCTCGCGCGCACAGGCGAGCATCGCGTCGAGCAGCTCGTTGCGCGCGCGATCCCACGACGGCTCGTCGGTCGGCCACGCGCCCGGATCGCCCGGCGGTGAGTCGCCCAGCGCGGCTGGCACCACGCGGGCGGCGATCGCGTCGGCCTTGGCGCGGCCCGCGCACGCGGCGACCGCGTCGAGCATCGCGCGATCCTCGAGGCCGCGGCGCAACGCGGCCAAGCGCAGCGACGGCAGGCCCGGTGGATAGAACAAGACGCCGTCGAGGTTGCCGTGATCCTCGCCGTCGTCGAAGGTGACCGCGTCGGCGTCGTCGACGAACGGCATCTCGTCCTTCGACAGGCCGCGGCGCGCGGCGTTGTGACGATCGCGCCAGTACGCGACGTCCCAGATGTACCAGAGCGGCACGTCGTAGCGGAACGCGATCCATCCCCACGTGCGCATCGCGACGCCGTCGGTGTCGGCGATCATCGCGCCCGCGCGCGGCGGCGCGCCGTTGTACGTCCAGCGTCGGTCGGGCGGTCCGTGTCCGGGCGCGCCCGGCGCGATGAAGACGTCGACGTCGTCGCCGTACATCCAGCTCGGCGCGTCGGTGACCGCGAGCCACACGCCGCCGCCCGCCTCGTGGATCCAGCGCGCGAGCACGCGGACGCGCAGGCGATCGATCAGCGTGCGCGGCTCGTCGATCGGGATCGCGAACGGCTGCTGGTGCGTGCGCGCGGCCCACGCCGCCCACGCGCGCGCGTCGCGCTGGATCTCGTGCTTCGACGCAGGAAGCAGGACCGGCACGAAGCGCATGCCGGCGACCTGCGCCGCGCGCCGATCGGCGTCGTCGAGCGTGAGCTCGGGCGTCGCCGCCACGCCGAAGTCGCGGAACATCGCGACCGCGCGCGCCTCGTCGACCTTCGTGCGCTCGAGCTCGTGCGGGTTGTAGTAGCCCCACACGCGCGGCGCGTCGCTGATCGACGGCAGCGTCACCGGCACGACCTCGAGCGAGACGTCGTACGTGCGCGCGCCGATCCGGATCATCCCGTGATGCGCGCCTGGCACCGCGTCGCTGGGGATCCCGACGTCGAACAAGACGTCGCGCCCTCCTTTGACGTCACCGCCGGAGCCGGGCACGAGCACGTCCGGATAGCTGCCCGCGCCCGTCGACGGTCCGTACATCTCCGTCGACGGCCGCACGACCTTCACGTCATCGACGCGCCACGCCTGCACGAGCATGTCGTCGATCGCGAGCGACATCCCCGCCTCTTCCGACGACGATCGCAGGACCTGCACGCCGAGCACCTCGCCGCGCGCGCCGCGCAACTTCACGAGCTTCCCGTCGAAGATCGCGCTCGCGCTCGGCAGCGGCGCGCTCGCGCGCACGCGCACCGACTCGCCCGTGATCTGCATCGGCGGTCCGGGCTCGACCCCGCCCTGACAAGCGGCGAGCGCGAGCGCGATCAGTCCGCGAGCAAGTCGGCCATCGTGACCATCTCGAAGCCCGCGCCTCGCAGGCCGGAGACGATCCGCGGCAACGCATCGAGCGTCCACTGCTGTCCCTCGTGGAGCAGGATCACCTCGCCGGGCACGACCTGCTCCGGCGCGCAGCGCGCGACCAGCTCGTCCGGGTTCCGGAGCTCGTAGTCGTGCGAGTCGAGCGACCACAGCGCAATCGTCGCACCGTGCGCGAGCAGTTGTCCCAGCACGCGGGCATCGACCTTGCCGTACGGCGGCCGCACCCACGGACGCGCGGTCGGCTGCGGCCCGAGCACCGCGTCGGTGCGCTCGAGCTGATCGCGCAGCGCCGCCCACGACAGCGCGGGGAACCGCTGGTGATCGTAGCCGTGCGACGCGATCTGGTGGCCGCGCCGCACGTACTCGATCGCGAGATCCGGATAGCGCTCGCAGTGCTGGCCGAGGACGAAGAAGGTCGCCGGCACGTGCAGCTCGTCGAGCAGATCGAGGTAGCGCGGCGTCATCGGATCGGGGCCGTCGTCGAACGTCAGCGCGATCCGGCGCAGCGCCTGCGGGCCGCGGCGTACCAAGCGTGAGCGCGGCAACGCGCCGTACACCGCTTCCTTGACGTAGCGTCGGGCGTTGGGGACCACGTAGATCGGGTAGCGGGTTTCTCGGACCTGCGCAAGTGCGCTAGGGTCTCCGCTCAGTGTCTCCGCCGGGCATCATCGCATTCGCCAAGGATTGGCACGAGGATCCCACCTCGAACCACCACGTCCTCCGCGAGCTCGCCCGCACGCGCCGCGTCCTCTGGCTCAACTCGGTCGCGACCCGCACGCCGAAGCTCACCTCCGGGCGCGACCTCGGCAAGATCCGCCGCAAGCTCGGTGAGTTCGCGCAGGGCCCGGTCAACGTCGAGAACGATCTGTGGGTGTTCTCGCCGCTCGTCCTACCGCTGCCGCACTCGGCGGCGGCGCGGCGCCTCAACCGCGAGCTGCTCCGCGCCACGATCCGCACGCTCCGCTGGCGCCTCGGGATGCGCGACTTCCACCTGTGGACGTTCCTGCCGAACGTCGGCGACTACGTCGGCGCGCTCGGCGAGTCGTTCAGCGTCTATTACTGCGTCGACGAGTGGTCGATGTTCGGGTACCTCGATCGCGACGAGACCGTGCGCGCCGAGCGCACGCTGCTCGACAAGGTCGACTGCGTGTTCGCGATCAACCACGCGCTCGCCGACGCGAAGCGCGCGATCAACGCCGAGACCCACGTGTCGCCGCACGGGGTCGATCACGCGTTGTTCGCGGGGGCGCTCGATTCCACGACCCGCGTGCCCGACGACCTCGCTGCGCTCCCGCGCCCCGTGATCGGTTTCTACGGCACGCTGCGCGACTGGGTCGATCTCGACCTGATCGCCGCGATCGCGAAGGCGCGCCCGCGCTGGAGCATCGCCTTGATCGGCCAAGCCCTCGACGACGTTGGGCCGGTGCGCGACCTGCCCAACGTGCACCTGCTCGGCCGCAAGCCCCACGAGACCTTGCCCGCTTATTGCAAAGGCTTCGACGTGGGGTTGATCCCGTATCGCATCGACGAGCGCATGACGTTCGTGAACCCGATCAAGCTGCGCGAATATCTTTCGGCCGGAGTCCCGGTCGTTTCGACCCGCGTCCCCGAGGTGGAGCGGTACGCTCACCTCGCGCAGATCGCGGACGACGCAGAGGGGTTCGTCGACGCGATCGAGCACGCGCTCGCCACCGATTCACCCGAGCTCCGCAAGAAACGCAGCGACGCGATGGCCGCCGAGACGTGGCCCGCCCGCGTCGCCGACGTCGCACGCACGATCGATCACGTAGCTTCGCGAAAACGAGAGGCCTCATGAGCAACGCACGCTTCCGCGCCGGCATGGTGGGCGCGGGAAACATCGCCGAGTTCCACATCTACGCCGTCAAGGCGGTGCCCGAGCTCGTCGAGCTGGTCGGCGTCACCGACCTCGATCCGGCGCGCGCGCAAGCGACCGCCGAGAAGCACGGCACCAAGGCGTTCAAGTCGCTCGACGAGCTCGTCGCCGCCGGCGCCAACGTGATCCACGTGCTGACGCCGCCGCACGCGCACGTGCCGGTCGCGCTCGCCGCGCTCGAGAAGGGCTGCCACGTGGTGATCGAGAAGCCGATCGCCGAGGACGAAGCCGAGGGCAAGAAGGTCGCGGAGCTCGCCAAGAAGAAGGGGCTCGTCGCGACGGTGAATCATTCGCTCCTCTACGACCCGCAGGTGAAGAAGGCGCTCGACGCCGTGCGCAGCGGCGCGCTCGGCCAGGTCGTGTCGGTCGACATCTTGCGCGGCAGCGAGTACCCGCCGTACGAAGGCGGGCCGCTGCCGCCGTGGTACCGCAGCGCGGGCTATCCGTTCCGCGATCTCGGCATCCACTGCCTGTACTTGATCCAAGAGCTGCTCGGACCGATCGAGGAGATCGAGGCCGATTGGCGCTCGCTCGGCGGCGACCCCAACCTCGCGTACGACGAGTGGCGCGCGCTCGTGCGCTGCAAGCGCGGGCTCGGTCAGTTCCAGCTGACGTGGAACGTCAAGCCGATGCAGTCGCAGATGATCATCCACGGCACCAAGGGCGTGCTGCGCGTCGATCTGTTCGCGATGTTCAGCGGCAAGCGCGCGTCGACGCCGCTGCCGAAGGCGGCCGAGCGCTTGATCAACGCGTTCGCCGACTCGATCCAGCCGCTGATCGACGTGCCGGTCAACGTCTTCAAGTTCGTGAAGAAGGAGATCCAGGCCTATCAGGGCCTGCGCGATCTGATCGCGGACTTCTATCGCCGGCTCGATCGCGGCGAGGCGCCGCCGGTCTCGGCGGAAGACGCGATCGCGATCATCCCGTTCGTCGAGCAGGTCGCGCGCGGCGCCGAGGCCGATCACGAGGCTCAGCTCGCGCGGTTCAAGACCGGCGACACCATCCCTTATGTGGTGACGGGCGCGAGCGGGTTCCTCGGCCGCGTGACCGTGCAGCGCTTGCTCGATCAGGGCAAGAAGGTGCGCGTGTTCGTGCGCCGCATCCCGGAGCGGCCGCTGCCGAACGTCGAGTACGTCTTCGGCAACCTGGGCGATCCGGCGGCGGTCGATCGCGCGATCAAGGGCGCGGAGACCGTGATCCACGTCGGCGCGTCGATGAAGGGCGGCTGGCCGGAGCACCTGGGCGGCACCGTCGTCGGCACGCAGAACGTGATCGACGCGTGCAAGAAGCACAAGGTGAAGCAGCTCGTGCACATCTCGTCGATGTCGGTGGTCGACTGGGCCGGGCACTCGGGCAACGGCACGGTCGACGAGAACGCGAACCTCGAGCCGCGCGCCGACGAGCGCGGCGCGTACACGCGCGCGAAGCTCGAGGCCGAGCAGAAGGTGGTCGAGGCCGCGAAGGCCGGCCTGCCGTGCGTGATCCTGCGCCCCGGCCAGATCTTCGGCGGCGGCATCCCGCTCGTGAACGGCGCGGTCGCGCGCCGCGCCGGCGGCCGCTGGCTCGTGCTCGGCGACGGCAAGCTCGAGCTGCCGCTGGTCTACATCGACGACGTCGTCGACGCGATCATGGCGTCGATCGACAAGCAGCTCACGCACGGCGAGGTCATCCAGATCATCGACGGCGAGCACCTGACGCAGACCGACGTGCTCCAGCTCGCGGGCGGCGGCGCCAAGGTCGTGAAGGTGCCGCGCCCGATCGTCTTCGCGCTCGGCAAGCTCAGCGAGTACCCGCTGAACGCGCTCGGGCGCCCGTCGCCGATCGCCAAGTACCGCTTGCAGTCGGCGCTCGCGCGCCTGCACTACGAGAGCGATCGCGCGATGAAGCTGCTCGGGTGGCAGCCGCGCGTCGGCGTGCGTGAAGGCATCCGGCGAGTGACGGACGCGTGAAG
>DATJIA010000240.1:0-10232 GCA_035493675.1 Kofleriaceae bacterium
TCGATGATCATCGTCGGCGCGTTGTGCAGCGCCTCGTCGAAGTCGTCGATCGGTCCCTGCACGCGCGGCGGCTTCGACGCGCGCGGAGGCGGCGGCGGCATGCGGCCCGCGGGCGGCTTCACGGTCGGGCGGCGCGCCTGATCGAGAATGACCGTCTCCGCGCCGTGCACGTCGAAGCCGTAGCCGTCGCCGACCTGGCCCTTCGGCAAGGTCGTCTGGCTGTCGCTCTCCTCGAAGTCGCCGCGCGGCGCCGGCGGCAAGATCGTCTGCGTCGGCTTGGGCTGGAACGGCACCTCGTCGGGCGCGACCTCCTCCGACGGCGAGATCAGGTTCTCGCCGACGTCGTCGCTGACCTGATCGGAGAGCACGTACTCCTCGAGCATGCGCAGCTCTTTCTCGATCTCGGTCGCGAACATCTTCCGCATGTAGCGGCCGAGGTGGCTGCGCGAGTAGTTCGGCACGTAGCGGCGCAGGAACGCGCGCAGATCGGTCTCGAGCTCCGCGGCGGTCTGATAGCGGTGCGCGCGGCTGCGCGTGAGGCACTTGTCGGCGATCGCCTCGAGCTCGGGCGGCACGCCCGGCGCGAGATCGCTGATCGGCCGGTACTTCGCGTCGCGGACCTTGATCAAGAGGTCCATCTCGTTCGACGCGGTGAACGGCGGCAGGCGCGTCAGCATCTCGTACAAGCACGAGCCGAGCGAGAAGACGTCGCTGCGGTGATCGAGCTTGCGGCCGAGCGCCTGCTCGGGGCTCATGTACTTGACCTTGCCCTTGATGACGCCGGTCTTGGTGTTGACCTTCGAGAGCGTCGCCTTCGCGATCCCGAAGTCGCACAGCTTCACCTCGCCGGTGTAGCTCGCGATGATGTTCGACGGCGAGACGTCGCGGTGCACGATGCGCAGCGGGCGCCGCTTCGCGTCGACCGCGCTGTGCGCCGCGTGCAAGGCGCTCGCGACCTCGGCCGCGACGTACGCCGCGTGCTCGGGCGGCATCGCCTTCTTCTTCGCGCGACATCGCTCGAGCAAGGTGCGCATGTCCTTGCCGTCGACGTGCTCCATCGCGATGAAGTACTCGCCGCCGGCGCGCGCGAACTCGTACACGCGCGCGATCGACGCGTGGCGCAGGACGCTCGCGATCTTCGCCTCGTCGACGAGCATCTGGATGAAGTCGTCGTCCTCGGCGAGGTGCGCGAGCACGCGCTTGACCGCGACCAGGTGGGCGTGGCCCTGCGCGTCGAAGGTCTTGGCTCGATAGATCTCGGCCATGCCTCCGAACGCGATCCGGTCCAACAGATGGTACCGGCCGAGCTGTTGCGCCCTCCGCAAGTAGCTGGAAGCGTACCATGCCGTGCGGATTTCCCACGTTCGGCTAGTATCCCCGGCATGAGAACGGTTGTTGCGCTGATCGCCGTCGTGGCGGCCTGTCATTCCGGCGAGTCGAAGGGCGCGCCCGCGCCGGAGACCGCGTCGAACGCACCGCGTGAGGTCACCCCGACCAAGGGCGGTCCGTCGATCCCCGATGACAAGAACGACTCGTCGTTCAACCTGCAGGTCGCGGCGCCGGCGCCGGTGAAGGCGGGCGCGGAGACGATCGCACACGTCGTCGTCACGCCCGGCACCGGCTACCACGTCAACCAAGAATTCCCGACCAAGCTCGTGCTGACGCCGCCCGACGGCGTGAAGATCGCGAAGGCGGAGCAGCACAAGGAAGACGCGACGACCTTCAACAACGACAAGCTGCAGTTCGACGTCGCGATGACTCCGGACAAGGCGGGCACGTACAAGGTCGCCGGCACGCTCAAGTTCGCGGTGTGCACCGAGTCGAGCTGCGATCCCAAGAAGCGCGAGATCGCGTTCGACCTCGCCGCCAACTGATCATTGCGCGATAGCGCGCTACGATTCGGCCCGATGGCGAAGCCTCCGGTGCGCGAGCAACTGGCGACCCTCGGCGAGGGTATCCGCGACGAGTTCGCGACCAACCGCCGCGTCCTCTCGTTCGCGGAGTACCTGGAGCTGTGCGCGGCGTCGCCCGAGCGGCAGCTGCGGAGCGCGTCGCAGTACGTCGTCGACGCGATGAACCACTACGGGACCTCGGAGGTCGAGTATCCGTGGGGACGCATCCGCCGCTTCAACCTCTTCGACGTGCCGTGGGCGAACGGCGAGGGCCGCTTGATCGGCCAGGAGACGGTGCAGAACCAGGTCTATCGGATCCTGCAGAACTTCGTGCAGGACGGCATGCCGAACCGATTGATCCTCTTGCACGGCCCCAACGGCTCGGCGAAGACGACCTTCATCTCGTGCATGGGCCGCGCGCTCGAGGACTACTCGCAGCAGGACAAGGGCGCGCTCTATCGCTTCAACTGGATCTTCCCGGCGCAGAAGTCGACCCGCGGCGGCATCGGCTTCGGCGGGAAGAACGGGGCCGACGCCGGCGACACCTTCGCGTACCTGCCCGACGAGCTGATCGACGCGCGCCTCACCGACGAGCTGCGCGATCATCCGCTGCTGCTCGTGCCGCAGGCGAAGCGCGAGGAGATGATCAAGGGCTTCCTCGGCACGACCGCGCCGTCGTTCGTCGTGCCCGACTACCTGCACCGCGGCGCGCTGTCGCCGCGCAACCGATCGATCTTCGAGGCGCTGCTCGCGAGCTATCAGGGCGACTACCTGAAGGTGCTGCGCCACGTGCAGGTCGAGCGCTTCTACGTCTCGCATCGGTACCGCACCGGCTACGTCACCGTCGAGCCGCAGCTGTCGGTCGACGCGAGCGAGCGCCAGGTCACCGCCGATCGATCGGTCGCCGCGCTGCCGGCGTCGCTGCAGTCGCTCGCGCTGTTCGAGTACGGCGGCGAGCTGGTCGGCGCGAACCGCGGCATCCTCGAGTTCGACGATCTGCTCAAGCGCCCGGTCGAGGCGTACAAGTACCTGCTCACCACCGTCGAGCGCGGCGCGGTCTCGCTGCCGAACGCGACCTTGTTCCTCGATCTGCTCTTCATCGGCAGCTCGAACGAGATCCACCTCTCGGCGTTCAAGGAGATCCCGGACTTCCCGAGCTTCAAGGGACGCCTCGAGCTCGTGCGCGTGCCCTACATCCTCGACGTGCGCCACGAGCAGCGGCTCTACGGCGAGAAGCTGTTCGAGGCCGCGGGCGATCGCCACGTCGCGCCGCACTGCGCGTACGTCGCGGCCTTGTGGGCGGTGCTCACGCGCATGCGCAAGCCGCAGGTCGATCGCTATCCGGCGCCGCTCGGCGAGCTGGTCGGCAAGCTGTCGCCGCTCGAGAAGGCCGAGCTGTACGCGTTCGGCACGCCGCCGCCGCACTTCACGCCCGCGCAGCAGAAGGAGCTCGCCGCGCACGTGAAGGATCTCGTCACCGAGAGCGAGGTCTATCCGAACTACGAGGGCCGCATCGGCGCGTCGCCGCGCGAGATGCAGGGCGTGCTGCTCAACGCCGCCAACTCGCAGCGCTACGCGTACGTCTCGCCGATCGTCGTGCTGGAGGAGATCGCCGAGCTGTGCAAGCAGAGCTCGCTGCACGAGTTCCTGCGCCAGGACGTGCAGCCCGGCGGCTATCACGATCACCGCCGCTTCATCGATCAGGTGCGCGAGCGCCTGTGGGACAAGATCGACGACGAGGTGCGCAGCGCGCTCGGCATGATCGAGGAGAGCGAGTACGCGCGCATCTTCGAGCGCTACGTCTCGCACGTCACGCACTGGATCAAGAAGGAGAAGGTGCGCAACCCGATGTCGGGGAAGATGGAGGATCCCGACGAGGGCATGATGCGCGAGGTCGAGAAGACGCTCGAGATCACCGGCAAGGCGGAGGACTTCCGCGGCGGGCTGATCGGCAAGATCGGATCGTGGTCGCTCGATCACCGCGGCGAGAAGCCGGTCTACGCGAACATCTTCGGCGAGCACATGAAGAAGCTGAAGGACGCCTACTTCGAGCGGCACAAGAAGACGATCACGCGCGGCGTGCAGGCCTTGGTCGGCGTCCTGACCACCAACGAGGGCGGCTTCAGCGCGAGCGAGCTCGAGTCGGCGCGCAACGCGCGCGCGACGCTGCTCGAGAAGTACGGATATCGCGATGACAGCGCGCGCGACCTGGTCGTGCAGATGACGCGTCACCGTTACCGCTAACTTAGCGCTCGAGTGGGCGCGCTACTGCGGTGGTCGCCAGCTTCGTTGTCGGGCCCCTTCCGCGTCCTCATTACCAGTCGGTAACTCCGGCGTCGGATCCCTTCCCGCCGCCTCGCTGGCGACCATCCTCGCGACGCGCAGCTCGATCGCGGTGCCATCGTGCTCGAGCGAGCGAGTGCTGGCGGTGGGCGGCGAGGGCGACGGCGAGATCGCGCGCTGTTCAGGCGGGGGTCAGGGACGTGAACAGCGCCTTCGCCGCGTCGGGGCGGCGGTGGCGCGCGGCGATCGGGGCGAGCTCGGCGGCGAGGCGCGCGCGGCCGGCGTCGTCGATCGCGAGCGGCAGGCGATCGATCACGATCGGGAACGCGTCGGGCGTGAAGACGCGCACCATCTCGATCAGGCACGCGGCGCGCAGATCGACGGTCGCGCCCGCGAGCGGCAGCGCGGCCGACAGCGCGTTCAAGAGTCGCTTCGCCTGTCGCAAGGTCTGCACGAACGACAGGCCGACGCCGGTCTCGACGTCGAACAGCGTGAGCGCCCCGGTCGGATCGCAGCCGAGCGCGGCCGCGAGGTCGTTCATCCCGCCG
The DNA here is from genome assembly GCA_035493675.1 of Kofleriaceae bacterium. GTDB lineage: Bacteria > Myxococcota_A > Polyangia > Haliangiales > Haliangiaceae > JAIOQA01. The sequence continues at coordinate 4,724 of DATJIA010000240.1, forward strand.
CGGATCCAGCCGGCGAGCTCCGCGCGATCGACCGGCGGCATCGGCAGCTCGACCGCGACGTGGCGATCGAGATCGTCGGCGTCGCCGTCGATGCGGCGCAGGTTGCGCACCATCTGATCGCGATCGATGCCGAGCACGAACGCGAAGTAGGGGAACGCGCCCCAGCGCGCGATCAACTTCAGGACCGCGACGCCGTCGGCGGGCGCGAGCCGATCGAGGTGATCGACGAACACGACGATGCGCTTGCCGATCGCCTCGGTGAGCTTCAAGACCTCGGTGCGCAGCTGGTCGGGGCTCTTCTCGAGCGCGCCCTTGACGTCGACCTTCACGCCGGCGAACCGGACGACCGCGGAGACGTAGTCGCCGAGCTCGATCAGGCGATCGCGCGCCTTGTCCATCTTGCCGACGACGCGCTCCTCCTCGAAGATCTGCGAGACCTCGCGCAGGAAGACCTCGCCGACCTTGGCGGCGTCGCCGGCGGCCCACGCGTCGATCGCGAACGCGCGCAGATCGCCGCGGGTCGCGCACAGCTCGCCGGCCATCTGCAGCACGCTCGACTTGCCGTCGCCGGCGGCGCCGACCAGCGCGATCACGAGCGGCAGCTCCGACGCGATCATGACGAGCTCGAGCAGGCGCTGCGCGACCGGCAGGCGCGCGAGCGCGTCGAACGACGACGCCGAGATCGGCGCGTCGGTGAAGATCGGGGGCGGCTGCTGCTTCACCATTTCCAATCCGCGTAGCGATCGCGCAGCGCGCTCTTCAGCAGCTTGCCGGTCGACGTCTTCGGGATCGCGTCGACGAAGACGACCGCGTCGGGCAGCTGGAACTTGGCGAACTTCTCGCCGAGGAACGTGCGCAGATCGTCGGCGCTCGCCGCCGCGCCGTCCTTCAAGACGACCACCGCGAGCGGGCGCTCGGCCCACTTCGGGTGCGGCACCGCGACGACCGCGGCCTCGCGCACCGCCGGATGCGCGACCAGCGCGTTCTCGAGATCGACCGACGAGATCCACTCGCCGCCGCTCTTGATCACGTCCTTCGAGCGGTCGACGATGCGCAGCGAGCCGGTCGGCGAGATCGAAACGACGTCGCCGGTCATGAACCAGCCGTCGGCGGTCCAGCGATCGCCGGCGTCGGGGCGCTCGTGATAGCTCGCGGCGACCCACGGGCCGCGCACGTGCAGCTCGCCCTGCGCGTGATCGTCCCACGCGATCTCGTCGCCGCTCTCGCCGATCGCGCGGATCTCGATCATCGGGCACGGGTAACCCTGGCGCGCGCGCGCGGCGTACGCGCTGTCGACGGTCGTCGTGTCGGTCGTGCGCGGGTGCGCGACGCTTCCGAGCGGAGACGTCTCGGTCATCCCCCACGCGTGGATCACGCGCAGGCCGAGCGCGTCGAACGCGCGGATCATGGATTCCGGAGCGGCGCTGCCGCCGACGATCATGCGGCAGTTGGGGACGAGCGGCCGCTTCTGCTTCTCGAGCTGCTCGAGGATGCCGGCCCAGATCGTCGGCACGCCGGCGGCGCAGGTGACGCGCTCGCGCTCCATCAGCTCGAGCAGCGAGAGCGGATCGAGGTGCGGGCCCGGCATCACCAGCTTCGAGCCCGCCATCACCGCGGCGTACGGGATGCCCCACGCGTTGGCGTGGAACATCGGCACGACCGGGAGCAGCGTGTCGCGCTGGCTGAGCGCGAGGCAGTCGACCATCGACACCGCCATCGAGTGCAGGACCGTCGAGCGGTGCGAGTACACGACGCCCTTCGGCTTCCCGGTGGTGCCGCTCGTGTAACACATGCCGAGCGGCGCGTTCTCGTCGAGGTCGGGCAGCGCGGCGAGCGCTTCGGCGCCGGCGGGCGCGGTCGCGAGGAAGTCGGTCCAGCTGGTCTCGCCGGCGGGCGCGTTGCCGACGACGATCACCTTCTCGAACGGCACCTGCGCGCGGAACTTCGCGAAGAGCGGCAGGAGGCAGTCGTCGACGAGCAGGAAGCGATCCTTCGCGTGGTTCGCGATGTAGGCGATCTCGTCCGGATGCAACCGGAGGTTGAGCGTGTGCAACACGCCGCCCGCGCACGGGATGCCGAAGTAGGCGGCCATGTGCTCGACGTGATTCCACATGAGCGTCGCGACGCGATCGCCGGGCTGGAGCCCCGCCTTCCGCAGCGCTCCCGCGAGCTGCGCCGACTGCGCTACGAAGTCCGCGTAGGTGGCGCGGTGCAGGCTCTTGTCGGGACGGCGGCTCACGATCTCGATGTCGCCGAACAACTTCGCGGCGCGACGCAAGATCGGGGTCACGGTCAGCGGGGTCGTCATCATCGTGGCGCGCATGCGGAGGAGCGTACGCGAAAGTTGCGGGGCGGGGCGGCGGGTCCGTATCCTTGGGGGGTGAAGCGTCGTCTCGGGGCCCTGATCGCGGCGGCGCTCGCAGCGCCCGCCGTGGCGCGCGCCGAGACGCATTGGGTGAAGGGTCCGTACATCCAAGACGCCGCGCCGACCTCGATCACGATCCTGTTCGAGACCGGCGAGTCCGCGCCGGGCAAGGTCGTCGTCACCGGGCCCGACGGTGATCACGAGGTCACCGCGTCGGACACGCAACGCCACGAGGTCGTCGTCGACGGGCTGCGCCCCGCGACGCGCTATCGCTACAAGGTCACCGTCGCCGGCGCGACGCAGTCGGGCGAGCTGACGACCGCGCCCGAGCCCGGCACCGACGCGCCCCTCACGTTCGTCGTCTACGGCGACACGCGCGAGTACGCGGAGTCGCATCGCCGCGTGATGGAGCGCATCCGCAACGAGGTGCCCGACTTCCTGCTCGGCACCGGCGACATGGTCGACGAAGGCTCGAAGGGCGAGCAGTGGCAGACGTTCTTCGACATCGAAGGCCCGCTCCTGCGCGACAACGTCTTGTATCCGGCGCTCGGCAACCACGATCGCCAGGGCCGGGGCCGCACCGCCGACACCTACCGCGCGTTCTTCGCGGTGCCCGAGAACTCCCCCGACCCCGAGCGCTACTACGCGTTCACCTACGGCGCGTCGCGCTTCTTCATCCTCGACTCGAACTCGTACAGCTTCGCGCTGACGGATCAGACCGCGTGGCTCGAGAAGGAGCTCGCGGCGGCGCGCGACGATCGGCGCGTGCGGCACCTGTTCGTCGTGATGCACCACCCGCCGTACTCGATCAGCTTGCACGGCGGGCAGCGCGATCTGCGCGAGCGCTGGACGCCGCTCTTCGAGAAGTACGGCGTCGCGGCGGTGTTCAGCGGGCACGATCACGTCTACGAGCGCGCCGAGGTCGGCGGCGTCCACTACTTCGTCAGCGGCGGCGGCGGCGCGCCGCTCTATCCGAAGAAGGCGCACTCCGCGCAGATCGATCTCGACGCGGTGAAGTACTTCGAGCGCGTCAATCACTACCTGCGCGTGCACATCGTCGGCGATCAGCTCGAGGTCACCGCCGTGCGCGTCGACGGCACGCCGATCGAGACCACGACCTGGAGCGACACGCGCGGCGAGCCCGCGGTCGCCGCCGCCGGCGGCCCCGCGGCATCGGCGGATTCCGGGGCCGCGCTTGCGCCGCCGCCCGCGCCTCCACCGTCGACGCCCGCGATCGCCGCGTCGACGCCCGCGGAGGACGGCGGTCGCTCGTCGATCGGTTGGACCGTCGCGGCCGGCGCGCTGCTCGTGCTCGGCGCGCTCGCCGCGCTCTGGCGCGCGCTGAGAAGCTGAGCAAGCTCCGCTTCCTCGCCCCGTTCGCCCCTAGCGGAGGCCCGTAGGGCCGGAGTCGAAGGGCGACGCGTCCGACCTCCTAGCGCTCGCTGTCGAGGTGCTTCATCTGCACCTCGGCGTAGCGCGTGCCGACGACGGCGTCGGGCGGCATCGCGGCCTCGAGCGCGGCGAGCTCGTCCGTGGAGAGCGCGACGTCGAGCGCGCCGAGGGCGTCGGTGAGCTGGGCGCGGGTGCGGGCGCCGATCACCGGCATGATGCGCGGGCCCTTGTGCAGCGCCCACGCGATCGCGAGCTGCGCCGGCGTCACGCCGCGCGCGGCGGCGAGGCGCTCGAGGCTCGCGACCAGCCGATCGTTGGCGGCGCGCGCCTCGCCCTGGAAGCGGGGCAGGTGGTTGCGCATGTCGCGCGGGCCGCTCGGGCGCGAGCCGGCGAGCAGGCCGCGCGACAGCACGCCGTACGCGGTCACGCCGATGCCGAGCTCGTCGAGCACGGGGAAGATCTTCTCCTCGGGGCCGCGCGCGATCAGCGAGTACTCGATCTGCAGATCGACGATCGGATGCACCGCGTGCGCGCGCCGGATCGTGTCGACCCCGACCTCGCTGAGCCCGATCTGCCGGACCCATCCGGCCTTCACGCAATCGGCGATCGCGCCGATCGTGTCCTCGATCGGGACCGAGCCATCTAGGCGCGCGGGACGGTAGATGTCGATGTGATCGACGCCGAGCCGCACGAGCGTGTACGCGAGGAAGTTCTTCACCGCCGCGGGCCGCGCGTCGAAGCCGGCCCAGCCGCCGTCGGGACCGCGCAGCCCGCCGAACTTCACCGACAGCGTGACCTGATCGCGGCGGCCGCGGATCGCGCGCCCGATCAGGAGCTCGTTGTGTCCCATGCCGTAGAAGTCGCCGGTGTCGAGGAACGTCACGCCGCGCTCGATCGCCTCGTGGATCGTCGCCGTGCTCTCGGCCTCGTCGCTGGCCCCGTACATGCCCGACATGCCCATGCAGCCGAGCGCGAGTCGCATCGTCGTGTTCGCCATGCCGACAAGCTACTCCCCGAGGCGCATCAATCCAGTGAATAATAGGCATACGAGACATGCGCGAGAATTATGGACGCGACCTGGACCTCAACCTGCTCCGCGTGTTCGCGGTGGTCGCCGACGCCGGCAGCGTCACCGGCGCCGCCGAACGCCTCTACCTCACGCAGCCCGCGGTCAGCGCCGCGCTGCGCCGGCTGCAGGACGCGGTCGGCGCCAAGCTGTTCGCGCGACGCGGACGCGGCCTCGCGCTGACCGATCGCGGCGCGCGCCTGCGCGCCGAGCTGCAGCCGCACCTCACCGCGCTGGTCGAGGCCGCGCTCGCGCCCGGGCCGTTCGATCCGATGACGAGCGATCGCACGATCCGGATCGGGCTCAGCGACATGCGCGAGGTGACGCTCCTGCCGCCGCTCGTGCGCGCGCTCGCCGACCGCGCGCCGCGCATGCGCCTGGTCGCGGTCCCGATCCAGTTCCGCACCGTCGGGCCCGCGCTCGCGGCCGGCGCGATCGAGCTCGCGATCACGGTCGCGGGCGAGCTGCCGGCCGGCGTCCAGCGCAAGCCGCTCTACAGCGGCACCTTCGTGTGCCTCTACGACCCGCGCTTCGGCCGCGCGCCGCGCGGATCGCGCGCCTACTTCGCGCGCGATCACGTGATCGTCTCGTACAACGGCGATCTCCGCGGCATCGTCGAGGACGCCCACGCGACGCCGCGCCGCGTGCGCTGCACGGTCGCCAGCTTCGCGCACGTCGGCGCGCTC
>DATJIA010000241.1:0-10101 GCA_035493675.1 Kofleriaceae bacterium
GTACGACGCGAGATCGACGCCGGTCGGGCACTCGTGCTTGCACGCCTTGCACGCGAGGCAGAGATCGAGCGCCTCGCGGACCTCGTCGGAGCGCCAGCCGTCGGTGATGATCTCGCCGCGCAGCATCTCGTGCAGCAGGTGCGCGCGGCCGCGCGTCGAGTGCCGCTCGTCGCGCGTGACCATGTAGCTCGGGCACATCGTGCCCGCGTCGAGCTTGCGGCACTTGCCGATCCCGACGCAGCGCACGGTCGCGTGCGCGAAGTCGAAGCCGTCGGGCCCGTGATGCAGCTGGATGTCGATCCCACGGGGGCTCCGCCCCCGCCCCACCGGCGAAGCCGGTAGGGTCCCCACCCCGTGCGGCTCGCGATGCTCGCCGTTGGCGCTCCATTGCGGCGGATGGAAGTCGCGCAGGCGCAGGTTCGCGGTGCGCGGGTTGGGCCGGACCAGCTTGCCGGGGTTCATGCCGCCGTCGGGATCCCAGATCTGCTTGAGCTTGCCGAACGCGGCGACCAGCTCGGGGCCGAACATGATCTCGTGCAGCTCGGCCTTCGACTGGCCGTCGCCGTGCTCGCCGGAGTACGAGCCGCCGAACGAGACGACCAGGCGCGCGGCGTCCTCGGTGAAGCGGCGATAGCGCGCGATGCCGGCGTCGCTGTGCAGATCGAAGTCGATGCGCGTGTGCACGCAGCCCTGGCCGAAGTGGCCGTAGAGCGATCCGTGCAGCTGGTGCTCGTCGAGGAGCGCGCGGAACGCGCGCAGGTACGGCTCGAGCCGATCGGGGTGCACCGACGCGTCCTCCCAGCCCTCGTGGGTGTCGGGGCGACCGGTCGCGAACGCGTCGACGCCCAGCGCCTGCTCGCGCATGTCGGCGAGCGCGGCGATCGCGCGCGGGTCGCTGTAGATCGCGACGCCGGTGCCGCGGATGCGGTGCGCGGTGATGTGCGCCTCGGCGCGCGCCTCGGCGAGCGTCTCGCCGGCGTGCTCGATGAACAGCCACGATCGCCCCTCGGGCAGGAGCTCGAGCGCGTGGTGCGGATCGCGGTGCTGGTGGCGCATGCGATCGTGCAGGGTGTCGTCGAAGGCCTCGCACCCGCTCGGGCGCCGCTCGCGCGCGCGCGGCGCGGCGGCGGCGGCGGCGAAGATGTCGGAGAAGCCGATCACGACCAGCACGCGCGCGGGCTTGGCCGGGATCAGGCGCAGCTCGGCGCCCGCGATCATCACGAGCGTCGACTCGCTGCCGACCAGCGCGCGCCCGAGGTGCGCGCCGCGCTCGGGCAGCAGATCGATCAGGTTGTAGCCGGACGAGCAGCGCGGGATGCGCGGGTAGCGCTCGCGCACGAGCTCCTCGACCTCCGAAAAAAGCACGAACGTTCGTTTTATGCGGTCCGAGGCCGGGAGCTCGGCGCCGAGCCGCAGCCGCTCGCCGTCGTAGGTGATCACGTCGAGCAGCTCGACGTGATCCGACGTCCGCGGGCCCGGGCCGTAGAACTCGGACAGGACCGAGTGCACCCCGCACGAGTTGTTGCCGAGCATGCCGCCCAGCGTGCAGCGATCGTGCGTCGACGGATCGGGTCCGAACTCCCAGCCGGCCTCGTTCGCGCGCGCGCGGAGCGACGCCATGATCGCGCCCGGCTCGACCTGCGCGACGCCGCGCTCGCGATCGATCTCGACCTTCGACAGGTGCCGCGAGCAGTCGATCACGACCGCCTCGTTGCAGGTCTGCCCCGCGAGCGACGTGCCGCCGCCGCGCGCGACGATCGGCGCGCCGTGCTCGTGGCAGATCTGCACCGCCGACACCAGCGCGTCGATCGTCCGCGGGAAGACGACGCCGAGCGGCGGCTGCCGGTAGTTCGACGCATCGGTCGCGAACGCCGCGCGGGTGCCGCGATCGAAGCCGACCTCGCCGTCGACCTGGCGCGCGAGCGCGGCGGCGAGCGGGCTGCGCTTCACGCCGATCAGGTCAGACGGCATGGCGCCGCGCCTCCTCGCGCCGCAACGCGAGCCCGAACCCGGGCCGCCGCGGATCGAACGCGATCACGCCGCCCGACACCATCGGCACGCCGTCGAACAAGAGGCCCTCCATCCGCACGTGATCGAAGAAGTGCTCGAGGTGGACGAGGCGGACCGCCGCGGCGCCCGCGTGCGCGTGCAAGGCCGGCGCGCAGTGCGACGACAACGGCAGCCCGCGCGCGTCGCACAGCGCGTCCGCGCGCAGGAAGCCGCTGGTGCCGAGGCAGCGGGTCGCGTCCGCTTGCAGGACATCGACCGCCGACGCGTCGAGCATGCGGCGGAAGTAGAACGAGTCGTAGCCGTACTCGCCGGCGGCGATCTGCATCCCCGCCGGCGCGCGGTCGCGCAGGAGCTTCAAGCCCTCGAGGTCGTCCGACGACACCGGCTCCTCGAACCACACGACGCCGTGCGCGGCGAACTGCTCGGCCATGAGGAGCGCCTGCTTGCGATCGTACGCGCCGTTGGCGTCGACCATGAGCGCGCGATCCGGCCCGAGCGCCGCGCGCGCGACCTTCACGCGATCGAGATCCGACGACGGATCGCGCCCGATCTTGATCTTCACGCGCGTGTGGCCGGCCTGCGCGTACGACGCGACCTCGCGCTCGAGCTCGTCGAGCGTCCGCGACGTGAAGCCGCCCGACGCGTAGACCGGCACCTCGGTGCGCGCCGGCCCGAGCAGCTCGGCGACCGAGACGTCGTAGAGCCGCGCCTTCAGATCCCAGAGCGCGTTGTCGACCGCGCTGACCGCGCACGCCGCGAGCCCCGGCCGCCCGTGGTTGCGGATCACGCCGAGCATCCGATCCATCGCGGTCGGGATCGCGATCGCGTCGACGCCCGTGATCGCGTCGGCGAGCAGATCCTCGATCACGCGCGCGGCCGCGGCGTCGGCGTACGAGTAGCCGAGCCCGCGCGCGCGGCCGGCGTGGACCTCGCAGACGATCATCGTCGTCGCGTCCCACACGGCGGTGCCGTCGGATTCGGGACCGCCGAGCGTCGGCAACCGGTACGCGTGAGCTTCGACCCGGCGGATCAGCCGCCCGCGGTCAACGTGGCCCAGATCTGCTTCGCGGACTCCTTGATCACGCGCCATCGGTGAGGATCTCCCTGCGCGAGCGACGACATGAAGTTGCGCGCCTGCTCGAACGTGATGTGGGGCGGCAGCGGCGGGACTTCCGGATCGACGTGCACTTCGACCACGCACGGACGATCCGCGCGCAGCGCCGCCTCCAGCGCGCCCGCGATCTGGTTCGGATCGTCGACCTCGATCCCGACGAGGTCGAGCATCTGCGCGTAACGCGCGTACGGGAATTTCGGCAGCGTCTGCGACGTGTCGAACTTCGGGTCGCCCGCCATCACGCGCTGCTCCCACGTCACCATGTTGAGATCGCCGTTGTTGAGGACGATCGTGATGAGCCGCGGGTCCTTCCACTCGGCCCAGTGCGCCGAGACCGTGACCAGCACGCTGTTGCCGATCATCTGCATCGCGCCGTCGCCGATCGTCGCGATCACCGGCCGGTCCGGATACGCGACCTTCGCGGCGAACGCGTAGGGCAGGGCCGGCCCCATCGTCGCCAGGTTCCCGGACAGCGACGCCATCATGCCGCGGCGGATCCTGAGATCGCGCGCCCACCACGTCGCGCCCGAGCCGGAGTCGGCCGACAGGATCGCGCCGTCGGGCAGCTTGGGCGACAGCTCCCAGAAGATGCGCTGCGGGTTGACCGGGTTCGCCGACTCCATCGCGCGCGCCTCGGTCACCTTCCACCACTCGGCGATCCAGCGCTCGAGCTGCGCCCGCCACGCGCGCTTGCCCTTGTGCTGCAGGCGCGGCAACAGCGCCGACAAGGTCTCGCGCGCGTCGCCGTGCAGGTTGACCTCCATCGGATAGCGCAGCCCGAGGTTGCGGGGCGCGAGGTCGATCTGCACGCCGCGCGCTTGGCCCTCCTTCGGGAGGAACTCGCTGTACGGGAACGAGCTGCCGATCATGAACAGCGTGTCGCACTGCTGCATCATCAGATCCGACGCCTTGGTGCCGAGCAGGCCGATCGATCCGGTGACGAACGGGAGATCGTCGGGGACCGCGGCCTTGCCGAGCAGCGCCTTCGCGACGCCGGCGCCGAGCAGATCGGCGGTGGCGATCACCTCGTCGGCGGCGCCGAGCGCGCCTTGGCCGACCAGCATCGCGACCTTCTCGCCGGCGTTGAGCACCGCGGCCGCCGCGTCGAGATCCTCCTCGCGCGGGATCACGCGCGCGCGGTGGTAGCCGAGGCCGCTGAAGGTCGAGCCGTGCTCGCGCGCCGGCTCCTCGGCGTCGAGCTCTTGCACGTCGTTGTTGAAGATGAGGCAGGTGACCGCGCGCTCGGCGAGCGCGATGCGCACCGCGCGATCGACGAGGTGTCGCGTCTGCGCCGGATGCGAGCACGTGTGGACATAGTGATGAGCCACGTCCTTGAAGAGCGACTCGAGATCGACCTCCTGCTGGAAGTCGGCGCCCATCGCCTGCCGCTTGGCCTGGCCGACGATCGCGAGCACCGGCGCGTGATCCATCTGCGCGTCGTAGAGCCCGTTGAGCAGGTGGATCGCGCCCGGCCCCGACGTCGCGAGGCACACGCCGATCTCGCCGGTGAACTTCGCGTGGCCGCACGCCATGAAAGCCGCGGACTCCTCGTGGCGCACCTGCACGAAGCGGATGCGCCCCTCGGCGCGCTCGAGCGCGCCGATGATCCCGTTGATGCCGTCGCCGGGATATCCGTAGATGGTGCGGACGCCCCACTGATAGAGCCGTTGGACGAGCTGATCACTGACCGTCTGCGCCATGTCCTGCGGGGTTGCACCATCCGTGCCCCGACGGCGGGCCGAATCGCGGACATCTGCGCGGATCGATCGTGCGCGCGTGCCCCGGCGTGACCGCGGCGCACGATCGTGACACGATGGCCGCGTGGTCCTGATCGTCGACGATGACGAGGGCATCCGCGAGTCGCTGGCGGACATCCTCAGCGATCACGGCTATCCGATCGCGACTGCGGCGAATGGTCGCGACGCGCTCGAGTGGCTGCGCGCGCAGTCGGCGCCGCCGCGCGCGATCCTCCTGGATCTGATGATGCCGGTCATGGACGGGTGGCAGGCGATGGAGGCGATCGAGCGCGAGCGGCTGGTGACGCGCGATCGGATCATCGTGATCACCGCGCAGCGCGACGCTCGGGTGCCGCCCGGGGTCGAGGCGATCAAGAAGCCGATGACCGCGGCGACGGTGCTCGAGGCGATCGCCCGGCGCCCCGCCGTCGATTGATCGTTTGGCGCCCAACACTCGGGCGGTCGGCGGCATGATCGAGGGCATGGACGTCCTCGCCGATCTCGACGGGCTGCGCGCGCTGGCGCGCTCGCTCGTCCACGGCGACGCCGACGCCGAGGATCTCGTGCAGGAGACCGCGATCGCGGCGCTCGAGCATCCGCCGGCGACCGATCGACCGGTCCGGCCGTGGCTGGCCGCGGTCCTGCGCAACCGGTGGAAGATGGATCGCCGCGGCGAGGCGCGGCGGAGGCTTCGCGACGCGGTCGCGGTGCCCGACCAAGACGGCGCGCCCGCGGCCGACGAGTTGCTCGAGCGCGCGCGCCTGCTCGAGCGGCTCGCCAAGGCGCTGGTCGCGCTCGACGAGCCCTATCGCGCGACCGTGATCCAGCGCTACCTCGACGGCAAGAGCGCCGCCGACCTCGCGCGCGCCGAGCGCGTGCCGGCCGCGACGGTGCGCTGGCGACTCGCGACCGGGCTCGCGAAGCTGCGCGAGGCGCTCGACGAATCGCAACCGCGCGCGAAGTGGATGCGCGTGCTCGCGCCGGCCGCGCTGGCGCAAGGAGCGACGATCGTGAAGACGAAGACGTGGTTGATCGTGTTGATCGTGATGGCGTTGTGCGCGGGAGGCGCGGCGATCTTCGTGGCGTCGCGCGGCGGCGGCGGCGGCGCGGACGACGAGGCGCCCGCGATCGCGACCTCGCCGCGCCCCGGCGTGACGTCGACGTCTCCGACCGCGATCACGCTTCCGCACACCGACGACACGGCGGCGCCGCCGGTCGTCGATCCGTTGCCCGGTCAAGGCCGCGCGACCGTCGAGCGCGCGTCGCTCCCAGGCGGCGCGCTCGCGGGCCGCGTGATCAACTGGTCGACCGGGGAGGGCGTCGCCGGCGCGGAGCTGACCTTCAGCGGCGGCGCCGATGCGATCACCGTGCGCAGCGACCGCGACGGCAGCTTCGCGCTCGCGCCTCCGTCCCCGGGCCGCTTGACGCTCGCGACGATCAGCGCGCCGGGCTTCCTGCCGTACGCGCCCGAGTGGTTGCACTCGACGGTCCACGTCGAGCTCGCGCGCGATCGGCGCGTGCGCGGCGTGACGATCTTCTTGTTCCCCGCGGTCGACTATCACGGCGTCGTCGTCGACGGCGAAGGCAAGAAGATCGCGAACGCGCGGGTGAAGCTGCTCGGCACGCCCGCCGGCGAGCAACAGATCGATCGCCTCCCGACCGAGTGGACCACCGATCGCGACGGCGCCTTCACGTTCCACGCGGCCGACGACGCGGTGCTCGAGGCGAGCGCGAACGGCGCCCGCGGCTGGGGACGCCTCGACGGCAACGTCGCGATCACCCACAAGCTCACGATCACGATCGGCGACGCGCCGGCGCGCGACGCGACGATCACCGGCCACGTCGTCGACGGCGCGGGCCATCCGCTCCCCGACGTGCTGGTGCGCGCGATGCCGGGCGGGCCGCCGGAGGATCAGACGGTGCGCGCGCCGTCGTTCGCGCTCTCCGGCGGCGACGGCGCGTTCGCGCTCGCCAACCTCGATCGCGGCCACTACGAGGTGAGCGCCGCCGACGACGACGGCGATCGCGCGCCGGTCGAGCTCCCCGACGTCACCGGCGGCACCAAGGACCTGACGCTCACGCTCGCCGACGGCGCGATCCTCGAAGGCGCGGCGCAATCGCCGACCGGCGAGCCGATCCCCGCGTTCACGCTCCTGGTCTCGAAGAAGGACGGCGCGCTGCGCGAGCTCGTCTCCGCGCGATCGATCGTCGACGATCGCGGCCGCTTCCGCGTGCACGTCGCGCCCGGCGACTACGAGCTCTACGCGTCCGCGTCGGGCTGGGCGCCGAGCGCGCCGACCGCGGCGACCGCGCCGGGCAAGACGACGCTCACGCTGTCGGCCGGCGCGACCTTGCGCGGCACGGTGGTGTCGAAGGCCGACGGCAAGGGCGTCCCGTACGCGCGCGTGATGCGCGAGGCGCCGGGCGGCGGCGCGAGCGCGCAGCCCGCGAACGCCGGCACGGTCACGCGCACCGACGGCACGTTCGAGCTGACCGGCATCCCGCCCGGCCCGGTCTCGATCACCGTCGGCGCCGGCGACTTCCATCCGCGCATCGAGGCGGGCATGACCGCGACCGACGGCGCCGAGCTCGGCCCGATCACGATCGCGCTCACACCGCTCGGCAAAGACGAGCAGCCGACGCTCGAGCTGGTCGGCATCGGCGTCGCGCTCGCGCCCGACGGCGACGCGCTGAAGGTGACCCGCGTGATCGAGGGCGGCGGCGCCGAAGCGGCCGGCGTCGTCGTCGGTGATCACATCGTCGCCGTCGACGGCGCGCCGGTCACCGCGATCGGCCTCGAGGGCGCGATCGCGCGCATCCGAGGCAACCCCGGCACCACCGTGGTGATCACGCTCGCGCGCGAGGCGAAGATGATCCCGCTCACGATCGAACGGCGCGCGATCAAGTCGTAGTAGCTGCTAAGATTCGATCGACCGCCGGTGCGTCGATCCTCGTTCGCGTTCGTCCTCGCGAGCCTCGCCGTTTGTGCGTGCGGCGGCGCGCAGCGTCCGTACGTCGCGCCCGGCGTGCAGCTGTGGGAGACCGAGGATCACACCAGCGAAGGCGACGTCGTCGTGCCCGGCGATCCGGGCGCGAACTACGCGATGGTCGGCGATCTGCAGCTGTGGCCGAAGATCTTCTCCGACGTCGCGCGCGTCGAGGCGCAGGGCCGCGACGAGGAGCTCGGCGAGGACAAGGTCCTGCTCGTCACGACCGAAGGTCAGAACAACAACCTTCGCTTCACCAACGATCCATCTCGCCACGTCGTGCGCTTCCACGACACCGGCGGCGCCGCGGACGTGTGGGCCGAGATCTCGTTCGAGCCCGCCGCGCGCGGGATGACGCGCATCCACGTCAAGCTGCACGCCGACGTCCACGGCATCACCAGCCTGTTCGTCACCGACGCGCACCTGCGCCACGAGCGGCAGAAGAAGCTGTCCTCCGATCTGACCGACATGCAGCGCTTCTTCAACACGGCCGCGCGATCACCATAATTCGCAGGCGCCGTGGCACGGGCGATGCTGAGCCTCCTCGCACAAGGAGGACTCCCATGTCACAGAGATTCTTGGTCGGACTGTCTTCGGTGATCTTCGCGTTCGGCTGCAGCCACGAGAACAAGGGCAGCCAGCGCCCCGTCGCGAGCGCGGGCATGAACGCCAACGCGCAGGTCGGAGAGAACACCGGCGCGGGCGCGGGCGCGTACGGGCAGGTCGGTCCGGTCGAAGCGGGCGGGAACGCGCAGCTCGGCGCCAACAAGCACGGCGTGTACGGCGGCGTCGGCGCCGAAGGCGACGTCGACGGCACCGGCGGCTACGCGAACGGCAGCGCCGCGATCTCGCGCGACGATCAAGCGACGGCCGGCCTCGCCTGTCCGATGGACGTGCCCGGCGTGAAGGTCGCGCTCGGCGAAGTGAAGGGCGCCATCGTCCTCGACTTCACGACCAACGGCGACGTGATGGAGCTGCGCACGCGCGTGCACAAGCTCGCCGAGCCGCAGAACAACGCGGCGATGGCGAACGACAGCGCCGCCGGTGACACCCAGGGCTCGGGCGGCCGCGAGATGCACCACGACGTCGCGCACATCGACGCGCGCGCGACGACGCAGGATCTCCCGAACGGCATCCGCGTGATCTTCACGCCGGCCGACGCGGGTCAGCTCGACGCGCTCCGCGCGCAGACGCAGCTGCAGGTCTCGCAGCTCAACCAGGGCGACTGCTCGGGCCTCGAGATCAACGGCCACCAGCTGCGCGGCCGCAACAACGGTCGCGCGAACCGCGTGCCGTCGACGTACGACGAGAAGGGCCCGAACCAGCCGACGCCGGCACCGAACCAGGCCACGTCGCCGACGCCGTGACGCGACCGCACACCGAGCGGTTGTGAAACAATCACGCGGCGTGGGTTTCCCGATCCAGCCGCCGATCGATCCGATGCTCGCGAAGCTGGAGAGCAAGATCCCTTCGCAGCGAGACGGCGACGGCGGCTGGATCTACGAGCCCAAGTGGGACGGGTTTCGCGCGCTGGTCTTCCGCGACGGCGACGAGCTCATGATCCAGAGCCGCGATCTGAAGCCGCTCGATCGGTACTTCCCCGAGCTGGCGGCGCCGCTGCGCGAGAACCTGCCGCCGCGCTGCGTGCTCGACGGAGAGATCGTCATCGCGAGCCGCGCGTCGCTCGACTTCGAGGCGTTGTTGCTCCGCATCCATCCCGCGAAGTCGCGGGTCGCGATGCTCGCGAAGGAGACGCCGGCGTCGTACGTCGCGTTCGATCTGCTCGCGCTCGACGAGGATCTGCGCGCGCGCCCGCAAGCGGAGCGGCGCGAGCGCCTGGAAGCCGCGCTGGCGTCGGCGCGCCCGCCGGTCCATCTCACGCCGGCGACGCGCGATCGCGCGGTCGCGGAGGATTGGTTCACGCGCTTCGAGGGCGCGGGGCTCGACGGCGTGATCGCGAAGCCGGTCGGCTTGCCCTATCAGCCCGGCAAGCGCGCGATGATCAAGATCAAGCACGAGCGCACCGCCGACTGCGTCGTCGCCGGCTTCCGTTGGTACAAAGACGCGCCGGGTCAGATGATCGGATCGCTCCTGCTCGGCCTCTATGACGCGGAAGGCGTGCTCCACCACGTCGGCATCTGCGCGTCGTTCACGCGCGCCATGCGGGCGCAGCTCGTGACCGAGCTCGCGCCGCTGCGCGAAGGCGCGAAGGACGGCCACCCGTGGAAGGAGTGGGCCGAGTGGCAAGACACCG
>DATJIA010000242.1:0-2110 GCA_035493675.1 Kofleriaceae bacterium
TCGCCCGACAAGGGCATCGAGCACGTGATCGATGCGCTGCCCGCGATCGTCGCGCGTCGCCCGAGCGCGATCTACGTCGTGCTCGGCGCGACCCATCCGCACGTCAAGGCGCGCCACGGCGAGGCCTATCGCCTCGGGCTCGAGGCGCGCGCGCACCGCCTTGGCGTCGGCGACGCGGTGATCTTCCACGATCGCTTCGTCAGCGCCGACGAGCTCGGCGAGTTCATGGCGGCCGCCGACCTCTACGTCACGCCGTACCTCAACCTCGAGCAGATCAGCTCCGGCACGCTCGCCTACGCGATCGGCTCGGGGCGCGCGGTGATCTCGACCCCGTATGTCTACGCGGAGGAGCTGCTCGCCGACGGCCGCGGCGCGCTGGTGCCGCGCGCCGACGCGGCCGCGATCGCGCGCGAGGCGATCGCGCTCCTCGACGACGACGCCGCGCGCCTCGCGATGGGCGAGCGCGCCGCCGCCTACGGGCGCGCGATGCAGTGGCCCGCGGTCGCGCGCGCCTACGTCGAGAGCTTCGAGCGCGCGCGCGCCGCCCACGCGAAGCGGCGGTGCTCGTCGTTCCAGGCGCGCACGCTCGCCGCGCGCCCGGCCGAGCTGCCCGAGCTCGATCTCACCCACGTCGCGCTCCTCACCGACGACACCGGCATCGTCCAGCACGGCGACTACAACGTGCCGCGCTACGCCGACGGCTACTGCCTCGACGACAACGCGCGCGCGCTCCTGCTCATGACCTTGATGGAGGACGCCGGCACCCAGGAGCAGCGGATGGTGCGCGCGCTCGCGTCGCGCTACCTCGCGTTCGTCGCGGCCTCGTTCAACCACGAGCGCGATCGGTTCCGCAATTTCATGTCGTACGCGCGGCGGTGGACCGAGCAGACCGGCTCCGAGGACAGCCACGGCCGCGCGATCTGGGCGCTGGGCGCGGTGGTCGGGCGATCGCGCGATCCCGGCCGCGCCAGCCTGGGCAGCAAGCTCTTCCACGCGGCCATGCCCGCGCTCGCCGGCTTCTCGAGCCCGCGCAGCTGGGCGTACGCGCTGCTCGGCATCGCCGAGTACCAGCGCTCCTTCGACGGCGATCGATCGATGGCGGATCTGCAGCGCGCGCTGGCCGATCGCCTGCTCTCGCTCTTCCAGCGGACGAGCTCGGCCGACTGGCCGTGGTTCGAGGATCGCGTGACCTACTGCAACGCGCGCCTCTCGCAGGCGATGCTCGTCACCGGCGATCGCCTGCGCCACGAGGAGATGACCGCGGTCGGCGCGCGGTCGCTCGCGTGGCTGATCGCGCAGCAACGCTCCGACGACGGCGACTTCGTGCCGGTCGGCTCGAACGGCTTCTACGTGCGAGGCCACGGCAAGGCGGCGTTCGATCAGCAGCCGGTCGAGGCGTGCGCGATGGTGTCCGCGTGCCTCGACGCGCGGCGCATCACGGGCGAGCCGCGCTGGGGCTTCGACGCGCGCCGCACGTTCGACTGGTTCCTCGGCGCAAACCAGCTGCGGCAACCGCTCTACGACGCGGCGACCGGCGGCTGCCGCGACGGACTCCACGCCGATCGGGTCAACGAGAACCAAGGCGCGGAGGCGACGCTGTCGTTCCTGCTCGCGCTCTCGGAGCTGCGCGCGGTCGATCGCATCGGCGACAGCCAGCGGCTCCACCTGGTGGCGCGCTCGTGACCGGCTATCCGGTGCTGCTCCACCGTCACGCCGCGAACCCGATCCTCACCGCGGCCGACTGGCCGTATCCCGCGCACTCGGTCTTCAACGCGGGCGCGACCCGGCTCGCGGACGGCACCACGCTGCTCCTCTGCCGCGTCGAGGATCGCCGCGGCCACTCGCACCTGTGCGCGGCGCGCTCCGCCAACGGCGTCGACGGTTGGGTGATCGATCGCGAGCCGACGCTCGTGCCCGACATCGAGCGGTACCCCGAGGAGCTGTGGGGCATCGAGGATCCGCGCGTCACCTTCCTCGACGAGCTCGGCAAGTACGCGATCGCGTACACCGCGTACTCGAAGGGCGGGCCCGGCGTCGCGCTCGCGCTGACCGAGGACTTCCGCACGTTCGAGCGCTACGGGTTGATCATGCAGCCCGACGACAAGGACGC
>DATJIA010000243.1:0-3588 GCA_035493675.1 Kofleriaceae bacterium
ACCGCGACCTCGGCCGCCGTGCCGGTGCCGCCGCGGAACGTCACGCCGCTGAAGCCGACGCCGGGCGTGACGTAGAGCCGCGTGCGCCCCACGTCGTAGAAGCCGGAGAGGAACTTGCGTCCCATCCGCTTCGCGATGCGATCGGTGATGCCGCGGACGTAGATCTGGCCGCCGTGCGTGTGACCGGACAAGACGAGATCCGCGCCGCGATCGGCGAGCCCCGGCGCTTCCTCCGGGCAGTGACACAAGACGATGCGCCCCGCGGTGTCCGGAACGCCGGCGAACGCCGCGTCGAGATCGTGATGGCGCGTGACCGGATCGTCGACGCCGACGACGTACAGCGGCGCGCCGTCGAGATCGATCGCGGTGTGCTGGTTCTTGAGGACGTCGTAGCCGTGCTTCTCGAGCACCTCGGTCACGCCGCGGCCCCACGTGAAGTAGTCGTGGTTGCCGAGCACCGCGACGACGCGCCGCGCGCGCAGGCCCGCGAGCTGATCCTCGAGCTCCGTCACCTCGTGGCGGCGCCAGCAGACGTAGTCGCCGGTCAAGACGATCACGTCGGGCTTGGCGTCGTTCGCGAGCTCGACCGCGGCGCGCACGTGCTCGCGCGGCGTCATCGAGCCGACGTGGATGTCGGACAGCTGCGCGATGCGGACGCCGTCGAGGCGGGCGTCGAGGCCGGCGACCGGCAGCTCGTGCTCGGAGACCACCGGAGGGGACACATTCTTCCCGCGAGCCATTCCCCCAACCATAAGACGCGCTCCCGCCTCGGCAACGCGCCACGTTTCGTGCGCGGCGCGAAACGGTTTGCGCGGCGCCCCCCCGGCGCCTAGCATTGACCGATATGGCCTTGGCGGCTCGGTCTTCCGCGGAGCCCCGCACCGCATGCCCGGTGTGCGGCGGCTCGATCCATCCGATCGCGGGCAAGTGCAAGCACTGCAAGACCGACCTCGTGAAGCTGCGCCGGCAGCAACAGGGCGCGGCCGGCACCCCGCCGCCCGCGCGCCTGCCCTACGGCGGCGCGATCGGGCAGCCGGCGCGCGCGCCGACCGCGCCGGTCGTGCCGATCAACGGCAACGCGCACTCGGCGCCGGTGCCGATGCCGATGCCGATGCCGGCGCCCGTGATCATCGCGCCGCCGGTCGCCGCGACCGATCCGTATGTGATGTCGCTGCCGACGCCGCGCGGGACGTGGTCGCGCAGCTGGCCGATCGTCGTCGCGGTGATCGCGGCGGCCGCGATCGTGGTCAGCGTGATCCTCTTGCTCACCGGCGGCGACAAGCAGCACAAGACCGAGCGCGCGCTGCCGCCGCCGGCGCCGGATCGCATGAACACCGATCCGATCCCGACCGATCCGTGGCAGGGCGCGACGCCGCCCGGCGGCGGGCTGGGCTCGAATAGCGGCAACACGCAGCCGATCGATCCGACCGATCCGACGCCGACGCCGGTGGTGCCGCCGACGCCGGTCGCGCCGACGCAGCCGGCGCCGATCACGAGCGCGCCGCCGCCGGAGAAGTTCAGCTCCGCGACCTTCGAGGCGATCTGCACGCGCCTCGCGAGCTGCGGCCTCGATCCGTCGGCGAAGCAGATCTGCGACGACCTCCAGAACGCCGCGAACCAGTTCGGCGACAACGACACCAAGGACTGCGTCGCCAACGGCCAGTGCACTTACGATCGCGACAAGGCGGTCCAGTGCCTGAACGCGATCAACTCGCTGCCCTGCGGTCAGGGCCAGGCCGACATCGGGACGATCTCGACCGCGATGAGCGGCATCGCGGCGTGCACCGACGCCCTGTCGCACCACTGATATGATCGCGGTGTGAGGGTCGCGCTGATCGTCTGCACGCTGGTCGCGTGCAACGGGCGGAACGCCGCGCCGGAGCAAGGCGGTGGTCCGAGCACGACCGACGACGCGGCGACCATGCCCGCGCCGCCGGGTCCGCACGTCAAGGTCCTCTCGCCCGACATCCGCACGCTGCCCGAGCCGACGATCGCGCTGCCGATGACGGAGGCGTTCCGGCTGCTCGACCCCGGCGCGGCGCCGCGCGCGAAGCTGCGCTACGCGTGGGACCCGAAGGCGAACCGCGAGCTCGTCGTCGAGGCGAAGCTCGAATCGCGGCGGCTCGCCGACGGCGTGTGGAGCGCGCCGCTCGCGATCGCGCCGGTGCGCGAAGGCTTCGGCGTGATCGCGACGCCGACGCATTCCAAAGACGGCGGCGCGTCGCTCGCGTTCCGCGGCACGACCGCCGAGATCACCGGCACCGACGCCGGCGCCAAGGCCCGCGCCGCCGAGTACGTCGCCGAGTTCAAGGATCGCATCGAGCACCGTCGCGGCACGATCGCCGTCGACGCGCGCGGGCAGCTCGGCGCGATCGCGTTCGCCGACTCCACGACCACCGCCGGCAAGCCCGATCGCGCGATCGACGACGTCACCGAGCGCTGGCTCGCCGCCGCGGTCCCGCTGCCCGACGAGCCGATCGGCAAGGGCGCGAAGTGGCGCGTCTCGATCGTCCTGCGCCAGGGCGCCGCGGTCGTGAAGCAGATCGCCGAGTACACGCTCGTCGAGGCTCGCGCGGATCGCTGGATCATCGACGAAGACGTCCGCCGCATCGGCGAGGATCAGCTGGTCTCCGCCCCCGGGCTGCCGCAGGGCGCGATCGCCGAGCTGATCGCGCTCTTCCGCGAGAACAGCGGGCGCGTCGAGGTCTCGCCGACCTCGCCGTGGCCGATCGCCGGCTCGCTCACGACCGAGCTGCGCGTCCACGTGAAGGTCGGCGTCCCCAACGAGGGCGTGCACGAGGACATCACCGAGGACACGGGCACGCTCACGTTCGTTTCGAAGTAGGCTTCGCGCATGGGCACGCTCCGCTCCAAGAACCCCGCCACCGGCGAGGTGATCGGCGAGGTCGCCGTCACCGCCCCCGCCGACATCCCCGCGATCGTCGCCCGCGCGCGCGCCGCGCAACCCGCGTGGGCCGCGCTCGGCCTCGAGGGTCGCGCCGAGCGCCTACGACCGCTGGCGAAGCTGATCCGCGATCAGCTCGCGGAGCTCGCGAGCCTCCTCACGCGCGAGATGGGCAAGCCGCTGCGCGAGGCGAAGGGCGAGATCCAATCGGTCGCCGACGGCCTCGAGCACGAGCTCGGCGAGATCGCCGCCGCGCTCGCGCCCGAGGAGCTCGACGACGGCCGCACGCGCTCGACGATCTTCCACGATCCGTTCGGCGTCTGCGCCGCGATCACGCCGTGGAACTTCCCGCTCGCGATGCCGCACTGGATGATCTTCCCCGCCCTCGCCGCCGGCAACGCGGTCGTGATCAAGCCGTCCGAAGAGACGCCGCTGATCGCGCAGGCGTACGCCGATCTGGTCCGCCGGTGCGTCCCCGACGACATCTTGATCGTCATCCACGGTGACGAGGCGCAGGGGAAGGCGCTCGTCCTCTCCGACGTCGATCTGATCGCCTTCACCGGCTCGCGCGCCGCCGGCAAGCACATCATGGCCGCCGCCGCGGGGTCGCTGAAGCGCGTGATCCTCGAGCTCGGCGGCAAGGATCCGCTGGTCGTCCTGCCCGACGCCGACGTCGACAAGGC
>DATJIA010000244.1:0-11192 GCA_035493675.1 Kofleriaceae bacterium
CCGGTCGCGCAGAACGCGCACGCGAGCGCGCACCCGACCTGCGAGCTGACGCACGCGGTGAAGCGGCCGGCCTTCTCGAGCGGGATGCGCACCGCCTCGAAGACGCGGCCGTCGTCGCCGGCGAGCGCGAGCTTGACGAACGGATCGATCGCGCTCGCCTGCGTGTGCTTCAGCGCGAGCCGCGGGATGTGCCCGACCGCGCGCACCGCCTCCGCCGTCTCGCGCCGCACGGACGAGCTCGGGTGCACGTCCTCGCCGCGGTGCACCTGCGCGACGATCTTGCGCGCCTCCGCCAGCGTCACGCCGGGCACGGCGCGCGCGAGATCGGCAGGGGTCACGGCTTGGAGCGCGATCACGAACACGCACGCTACCACGCGCGTTACATAGTCATCATGAATCGATCCCAGCCGCCGCTCGGGGTGCTTCCCCAGGTCCTCGCGTCCCCGCTTCGCGAGGTTCGCTCGGCTCGGCCTTCGGCCTCGGCCTTGCCCCTTCTCGCGGCGGCATCCCTGCTCTTCGTCGCCGCGTGCGCCGCGACGGCGCCCAAGACCGCAGTCTCCAATCACGGCGCGCCGCGCGGGCTCGACACGACGATCCGCACCGTCGACTTCCAGAACTTCACGTACGAGGACGTCACCGTGAAGGACGGCGAGTACGAGCGCCCGAAGGACGCCGACGGCGACAGCCAGGGCTTCTTCTCCGCGGGCAAGCCCGTCTACGGCGACGTCGACGGTGACAACGTCGAGGACGCGATCGTGATCACGATCGACAACAGCGGCGGCACCGGCATGTTCGACGCCGCGCGCGTCTACATGATGAGGAACGGCGCACCGGTCCAAGTGGCGGCCGTGCCCGGCGGCGATCGCGGCGACGGCGGCTTGCGCGACGTCACCGTCGAGCCGGGCGGCCTGATCGTCGAGCGCTTCTTGTCGGGCGACGGCGACGGCGCGTGCTGCCCGAGCCAGATCACGGTCGAGCACTGGCGCTGGACCGGCAAGGACCTCGCGATCGACGAGCAGCGGTCGAAGACGATTCCCAACCCTGACCACGACAATTGATGTAGAACCGCGCGCGATGCGTCTCGTCGGGATCGCCGTGATCGGCGCCGTTGCGTGCAGCCAGGCGCACCCGCTCGGCGACGCGGCGACGCACGGACCCGATACGCGCGCCGCCGATGCAGCGATCGTCGATGGCATGCACGCATCGATCGACGGATCGATCGGATCGATCGACGGATCGACCGGATCGATCGACGCCGCGCCCGGCACGCCCGACGCCAAGATCGTCATGACGCCCGACGCGAACATCGGCCCGATCACCGGCGGCCCGTGCCTCTCGCAGACGCCGGGCGCGACCGCGTATCGCATCCGCTGGGCGGACGGCGGCGGCACCGCGTACCCCGTGTACGAGGTCGACGGCCTGCCCGACAAGTCGCGCGATCACGCGGGCGCGTACGGCTATCAGATCGGCTTCACGCCGTCGTTCGTCGATCCGTTCCTCGGCGACGGCGGGCTCCAGCTCGACGGCAGCGACTTCGTCGACCTCGAGCTGTCGACCTCGGGCCTGTCGTCGATCTCGAACGCGACGCTCTCGATCTACGGCCGCAGCTACGCGGTCTCGACCGACGGCAGCTTCAACTGGCAGACCTTCGTCGGCTACAACGAGACGCCGAGCGACTTCGTGTCGAACGTGCCGCCGTATCAGTGGTACTCGGCCGACATGACGACCGAGCTCGACGCCGGCGATTCGAACGTGCTGATCCGGATCAAGGCCGGGCCCTCGTCGGGCGCGTTGGTCGTGAACCGGATCGAGCTGTGCGTCACTGGATCGTGAACGCGACCTTGCCGAGCTCGCCGCCGTCGGCGCCGACGACGCTCACCTCGTACGAGCCCGCCTTCGACAAGACGCGGCGCGAGCTGGTCGTCCACTTGTTCGAGCCGACGTTGAGCGTCGCCGACCACAGCTCGGCGCCGTCCTTCTTCCAGACGTGCTTCACCTGCGTGCCGTTCGCGCCGGTCACGAGCGACACGACGAACACCTTGGTGCCCGACGGGAAGCTCTCGGCCTCGCCGACGATGGCGTGCTTCTCGTAGCCGGTGCCCGCGTGGACCTCGGCGGCGGCGGCGCCGGTCGAAGGAGCCGCGGCCGGCGGCGGTGGCGACGGCTGCGTCGCCGGCGGCTTCTTGGCGTCGTCCGCGAGCGCGGCGCCGCCGATCAACATCGAACCCGCGAAGATCGTAGCGATAAGCTTCTTGATAATCGTCATAGTCCCTCCAACGCGCGTGCGCGTCCCCGAATTGCGACAGAATCCTGCCCATGTGCAGTGCCGGCTGCAAGTGCGCTGTGACGTTCGTGATCGCGCTCGGCGCGTGCGGCGGTGATTCTCACCCTCCGCCCGCGCAAGTGAGCGCCGGTCCGGTGACGATCACGAGCGATCCGCTGGCGATCCACGTCGCGTCGCCGGTGCCGATCGATCAGACCGGCTTCCTCGCGATCGGCACGACCGATTCGAAAGACGACACTCACTACTACGATCCGCTCGGCGACGCCGCGGTCACGTGGCACACGCCCGCGCGCGCGGTGAGCGCCGACGGTGATTGGCTCGTCCTCGACGACGGCACGAAGATTCGGCTCACCGCCGCCCCGGATCCCTCGGACGCGATCGTCGACGTCGACGCCCCGACCGCCGTGCAGGTGCGCCTGATCCTCCCGCGTACCGACGAGCCGATCTACGGCTTCGGCGAGAGCCCGGCGGGCGCGAACGTCGCGAGCGGCACGCGCGAGATGCAATTGCGCGTCGACATGACCAGCGCGAGCGGGCTCAACGAGACGCACGTGCCGGTGCCGCTCGTCTTGTGGCCCGCGCGCGGCGCCGGTCTGTTCGTCGCGGATCGCCGCCCGGCCGCGTTCGATCTCACCGGCGCGGTGAACGCGACGTTCACGCTGCCGTCGCGCGGGCCGATCAGCGCGCACGTCTTCACCGCGACGCAGCCGCTCGATCTGATCCGTCACTACGTGTCGCTGACGTCGAAGCCGGCGGTGCCGCCGTCGTGGGCGTTCGCGCCGATGCAGTGGCGCAACGTCGACGATTCCTCCGACGACGTGCGCGGCGACGCGCAGCAGCTGCGCGCGCTGGGCATCCCCGGCTCGACGATCTGGATCGATAACCCGTGGCAGACCGGCTACAACACGTTCGAGTTCGATCCCGCGCGGTTCGATCAAGCGGCGAAGTTGATCCAGGACGTCGAGGCGCTCGGCTTTCACGTCGTCGTGTGGTCGACGCCGTACGCCGACAGCTCCGGCATCACCGCCGCCGATTTCACCGAAGCCGCGACCAAGCACTACCTCGTCACCGACGACACCGGCACGCCGGTCTCGTTCCCGTGGCAGAACGGCCCCGGCGGCCTCGTCGACTTCACCGCGCCGGGCGCGACCGACTGGTGGCGCGAGCGCATCGCGCGTGTCACCGCGCTCGGCATCAAGGGCTTCAAGCTCGACTTCGGCGAAGAGGTCGTGCCCGAGCTCGGCGGCAACATCCTCGCGCTCGAGCTCCACGACGGCGACTCGCAGACGATGCACGCGCTCTACGCGCGCGGCTATCACGACGCGTATCGGAGCGACGATACGTTCTTGATCACGCGCGCCGGCACCTGGGGCGAGCAGGACGTCAACACGACGATCTGGCCCGGCGATCTCGACAACGACTTCTCGCGCGCGGGCGGGCCCGACAAGAACGGCAAGCGGATCGTCGGCGGCCTCCCCGCCGCGATCCAATGCGGCCTGTCCCTCGGCGTGAGCGGCTATCCCTTCTTCGGCTCCGACATCGGCGGCTTCCGCGGCGGCACGCCGACGCAAGAGGTCCTCCTCCGGTGGGCCGAGTACGCGTCGATGGGGCCGATCATGCAGCTCGGCGGCGGCGGCACGCACAATCCATGGGATCCCACGTTTCCCGCCGGCACCGCCGCGATCTACCAGCGCTACGCGCGGCTCCACATGGATCTCGTCCCGTACTTCCAGGACCTCGCGGCGACCGCCGGCAAGGACGGCACGCCGATCACGCGCGCCACCCGCTTCGTCGAGCCGACCGCGCAGTCCGACGACGACACGTTCTTCGTCGGCGATTCGATCTTCGTCGCGCCGGTCGTCACCGAGGGCGCGACCACGCGCGCGATTACGCTGCCGTCGGGGACCTGGATCGACTGGTGGACCGGCGACGCGGTGACCGGCACGATCACCAAGGACGCGCCGCTCGACACCCTGCCCTTGTACCGCAGGCGCAACGCGTGGATCCCGCTGTTCGCGCGCGCCGCCGACACGCTCCTGCCTTCCGCGCTCGCGAGCTCCTACGCGGATCCGATCAACCAAGAGCTCCGCCTCTGGATCACGCCGACCGGCGAGCCGAGCTACCTCGCGCTCCACGACGGCACGACGATCTCCGGCTCGCAGGAGGGCACCGCATACTCGATCCAGGTCGCCGCGCCGGCGTGGAAGCTCGTCGTGATCGATCTCGATCGCGTCGCCGCGCCGACGAAGATCGAGGCCGACGGCGTCGCGCTCCAGGAAGCCGCCGACGAGCAAGCCCTGAACACGTGCACCGGTGGTTGCTGGCTCTACGAGCCGACCGCAAAACGTTTGCGCATCCGTGTCGCCGCGAGCAGCGCCGGCCTGCCGATCCTGGTGTACTGAGGTACCTTGTTCGAGATGCCCTACACCGCGGCTGTCGTCCGAGTCTTCGCGACGACGCAGGATCCCGACTACGACGCGCCCTGGCAGAACCGCACGCCGTCGTCGTCGACCGGCTCCGGCGTCGTGATCGGCCCGGGCGAGATCCTCACCGGCGCGCACGTGATCGCGAACGCGACGTTCATCCAGGTCCAGAAGCCGTCGGCGCCCGACAAGGCGGTCGCGCGCGTGAAGGCGGTGTCACACGACTCCGATCTCGCGCTGCTCGAGGTCGTCGAGCCGGCCGGCTTCCTCGACGACATCAAGCCCGCCGAGGTCGGCGACCTGCCCAAGCTGCGCGACGAGGTGCAGGTCGTCGGCTATCCGGTCGGCGGCGAGGAGATCAGCATCACCGAGGGCGTGGTCTCGCGCATCGAGGTGCAGCGCTACTCGCACTCGCAGCGGCACCTGCTCGCGGTCACCGTCGACGCCGCGATCAACGCGGGCAACAGCGGCGGTCCGGTGTTCGGCAACGGCAAGGTCGTCGGCATCGCGTTCCAGAAGATGACCGGCGTCGACAACATCGGCGAGATGGTGCCGCCGCCGGTGATCCGCGCGTTCCTCGACGGCATCACGCTCGGCAAGCGCCCCGACGTGCCGGCGCTCGGCATCACGACCCAGAACCTCGAGAACGCGCTCTTGCGCCGGCAGCTCGGCGTGCCCGCGGCTTCGTCGGGCGTCGCGGTGGTCGCGGTCGATCACGGCGGCAGCTCCGACGGCGTGCTCGAGGTGCGCGACGTGATCACGCAGATCGACGGCCTGCCGATCGCGAACAACGGCACGATCCAGTACCTCACGCGTCATCGCACGCGCTACGACGTCGTGCTCGGCAACCGCTACATCGGCGATCGCGTCGAGCTCGAGATCCTGCGCCGCGGCGAGCGCCGCACCGTCGAGGTCATCCTCGGCGCATGGCAGCCGCTGGTGCCGCGCGCCCGCTACGATCTGCCGCCGGTCTACTTCGTCTACGGCGGGCTCGTGTTCCAGGCGCTGACGCGCGACTTCCTCACGACCTGGGACAAGTGGTGGAACAAGGCGCCGAAAGAGTTCCTCTACTACTACTACATGGGCTCGCGCGAGCCCGACCGCCACGAGGTCGTGATCCTCACCCAGATCCTCGCCGACGAGATCAACATCGGCTACGGCCACCTCTACAACGAGGGCGTCGCGAAGGTGAACGGCGTGGTCCCGCTCGACATGAAGGACTTCGTCTCGCGGGTCACGCGCGCGCACGGCGTCGTCGAGATCCTCACGTCGTCGGGCGGCGTGATCATGCTCGACGCCGACGAGGTCCGCCGCACGAACCAGCGGATCCTCGAGCGCTACCGCATCCCGCGCGATCGTTCCCCCGATCTCGCCGACGCCTGATACGCTCATCACATGGGCCAACGGGGAGTGGTGGGGTGCGCGCTCGCGCTCGTTTTCGGGCCGGCGTGCGGAGGCAACAACACGAACCTCGTCGACGCGTCGAGCATCGACGCGGGCGGCGACGCGAACGTCGCCTTCGACGCGGCGTCGTGCGTGCCGGCGCCGGCGGGCTTGACGGGACGCTGGCGCGGCGAGGGCAACACGAAGGACTCGCTCGGCGTCTACGACGGCGTCGCGCAGGGCGGCCTCACCTACGGCACTGGCCGGTTCGGGATGGCGTTCCACTTCGACGGCACCGACGCCGCGGTCTCGATCGACGACGGCGACGCGCTGTGGCCGACCGGATCGTTCACGGTCGTCGCGTGGGTCAAGCCGCCCAACAGCGGCAAGTACGAGGCGATCGTCGGGAAGAACGAGTGCGGCGGCGCGACGTGCCCGACCGGCACGTCCGCGCACGTCGAGCTCTACATCGAGGACGGCGGCTTCCCGTACCTGCGCGTGCGCACGAGCGAGACCGGCGCCGCCTACCACTCGGCGGTCTACGGCACCGCGATCAACGACGATCAATGGCACATGGTCGCCGGCGTCCGCGACGTCACCGGCGGCAACCTCTTGGTCTACGTCGACGACAAGGCGCCCGGCATGCAGGCGATCACCGGCGAGGCGCTCCTGCCGCTCAAGAACACCGACGGCGAGATCGATCCGATGCTGATCGGCGCGAACACCGGCGACAACGGGACCAAGCTCGTCGATCTCAGCTCGGCGCTCATCGACGAGGTCGCGGTGTTCGACCGCGCGCTGACGCAGCAGGAGCTCGCGACCTTGTACGCGACGGTCGGCGGGATCTGCCCGTAGCCTTGGCGAACGCGCCCTCGTGCGCGCGCTCGAGGATCGCGCGCAGCTGCTTGGTGTCGATCGCGTCGAGGCGCACGAGCACCGCGGGATAGCCGTTGTAGTGCGGCTCGGTGAAGAAGACGTCGGGATCCGACGCGAGCAGCGCGTCCTTCTCGTCGAGATCCGCGGTCCGCACGGCGAGCACCTTCGGGTTGGGCACGCGCGGCTTCTTCGGATCGATCCGCTCCTTCCACAACCAGCAGATGCCGCGCTCCTTGCCCTTCACGATCACGGAGATGCCCCAGCTCTTCTCCGATCGGATCATCGTCTCGGGGAGCTTCAGCGCGAGACGCTCGGCATCGCGTTGGGTCGCCATGTCGCGAGCGTAGCTCTGATCAAGACGAGCGCGCTCGCGGTCGCCGCGACGAACATCATCGCGATCACCGGCCCCGGCCCGCGCATCACGACCAGCATGCCGCCGATCGACGCGGCCATCAGCGCGCCGAACGACAGCACGACCGGCGCATAGCGGGTGCCGAGCGCGCCGCCGCGCCACGCCGAGATCCCGATCGCGACATGCAGCGGCAAGACGAAGCTGAGATCGATCACGTGCACCGGGTTGGTGAACAAGCCGGTCTCGTCGAGGCTCGCCGGCGCGGTGCGATGCAGGAGCGCGGGCACGTCCTCGGCGAGCCACAAGAGGCCGAACACCGCGCCGATCCCGACGAGGAAGCCGCCGGCGAGCTTGCCGCCGCGCTGCGCAGGTACTTCGCCGATCAGCGCGATCAGCGCAAAGCTCGCGCTGCCGAGCGTCGCGCAGTAGAGGAGGAACAGCGCGTTGAAGTGCACGCCGAACGCGTAGATGAACAGCTCGTAGATCGTGTACGCGTACGCGCCCGCGAGGATCGCCTTCCACGTCGGCCTACGGCGCGCCATCACGCCGCACACGACGAGCCACGGCGCCGCGATCACGAGGTCGAACCAGTCCTGCCCGATCGCCTGCGCGGTCCACGCGGCCGTCTCGCGCGCGTACGCATCGGGCACGACAAGCCCGCCGAGCGAGACGAGCGCGAGCAGGATCGCGACGACGATCGGAGTCCGCATGACGCTCCGATCGGAGAGCAAGTCACGTGCCGCGCAGCTTGTAGCGGCGCAGCAGGCGCTCGAGCGACTTCGGGTGCACGCCGGCGAGCTGCGCGGCGTGCGGGATCGAGTGCTGCGCGGCGGCCATCACGTCGCGGAGGTATTCGCGATCGAACTCGGCGCGCGCTTGCTCGAGCGGCAGGCGCGCGTGCCAGGTGGAGGCGATCGTCGAGCGCAGCTCGACCAGGCGCGCGAGCGCGTCACCGCGCAACGCCTGTGGATCGGTCATCGCGACCGCGCGCTCGATCACGTTGCGCAGCTCGCGGATGTTGCCGGGCCACGGATAATGGCGGAGCGCCGCGAACGCTTCGTCGAGCTGCGCGCGGAGGCGATGCATGTCCGATTCGCTCATGCCGAGCAGCTCGCGCGCGAACGAGCCGGCGAGCAGCGGCACGTCCTCGCGGCGATCGCGCAAGGGCGGCACCTCGAGGACGATCACCGCGAGGCGATAGTAGAGATCGGCGCGGAACAGCTGCGCCTCGACGTCGGCGCGCAGATCGCGGTTGGTCGCGGCGATCACGCGCACGTCGACGGGCACCGGCGTCGTCGCGCCGACCCGCGTGACCGCGCCGGTCTCGAGCGCGCGCAAGAGCTTCGGCTGGAGATCCATGCGGAGCTCGCCGATCTCGTCGAGGAAGATCGTCCCGCCGGACGCCCACTCGAAGACGCCGGGGCGATCCGCGTCGGCGCCGGTGAACGCGCCGCGCACGTGACCGAACAGCGCGCTCTCGATCAAGGTCGGCGCGACCGCGCCGCAATCGAACACGACGTACGGCGCGCGCGCGCGCGGCGACGCGTCGTGGATCGCGCGGGCGAGCACGTCCTTGCCGGTGCCGGTCTCGCCGAGCAGCAAGACGGTCGCCGACGTCTGCGCCGCCTTGCGCGCCGCCGCGAACAAGCGCCGCATCGCGACCGATCGTCCGATCGCCGCGCCGAAGCTCTCGTCGGGCGACAGCTCGATGTCCTGCTCGCCGCCGCCGACCTTCGCGACGATCACGCTGTCGCCGACCTCGATCCGCGCGCCGTCGTGCAGGTACACCTCGCGCACGCGCAGCCCGCCGACGAACGTGCCGTTCGCGCTGCCGCGATCGCGGAGCAAGAGCCCGGTGTCGTCCGCGATCACGCGGAAGTGGAAGCGCGAGACCTTCGGGTCGCGCAAGACCAGCGTGCTCGACGGATCCGCGCCGACCACCAGCTCGTGGCCCGCGAGCTCCGCGCGCGCGCCGGCGTCGGGGCCGCTCTCGACCTCGAGCGCGAGCTTCTGCACGCGCAGCCCGATCGCGCGCCCGTCGAGCGTCATGATCATCGTCTCGGTCGCGCGCGAGCGAGCGGCGGGCATGTAGGTCGATCGTATCCCGATCTCGGAGCCGATCGGCTCCGCAGGAGCCGCTTGGTTCCGGCACTGATCGCTCAAGCGCGCGGAATTGCTTCCGCGGCCCGCGGGTCCGCGCCTTGCTCTACCTCCGGCCCATGAAACGCATCCTCCTACCCGTGATGATCGCGCTCGCGTCGATCGGCTACGCCACCGACGCGCACGCCGATCACAAGCGGCAGGTCCGTTACGTCGGGATCCATCCCATCCCGAAGGAGTACGGCGGCGGTACTTGCTACATCGAGGTCCCGCACGTCCACGTGTACATGGTGCCCGACGCGAAGGTGCACTATCGCGATCACCGCGGGTCGCTCTACTTCGTCGGCGATCCGGTCGCGTACGGCTACGACGGACCGAAGTACGCGTACAACGGCCCGCACCCGATCCGCGTCGACGCCGTCGTCGGCGACGACGACGAGGACGAGGAGTACTGCTACATCACGGGCCCGCACTACCACGCGTACGCGCCGCCCGAGGTGATCAGCGCCGACTTCCAGCTGCAAGGCGGCGCGTACTGGTGGGTCGGCACGCCGCCGCAGGCGTACGTCGACGCGCGCCCGGTCTACGCGAAGGTGAACGCGTACTACACGCCGATGCACTACGAGCGTCCGGTGGTCGTCGTCGATTCGCCGCCGCCCGGATGGATCGGCGCGTCGATCGAGGTCGTGCCGCCGGTCGCGGCGGTCGAGGTGCACACGCCGGGCGTCATCGTCGAAGAGGCGCCTCCTCCGCCGGTCGTCGTCAACGGCGGCGTCGGCTTCGAGGCGCACGTCGGCGTCGCGCTGCCGTCGCTCGACGTCCACGTCGGTGGTCCGTCGGCGGTGATCGTCGGTTCGCCTCCGCCGGACCGCGTGATCATCGTCGACAAGCACCACCACGACAACGGCCGTCACCGCGGTTGGTACAAGCACCACTGACGCGCAGGAGCGATGACCATGAAGCTCACCTGGAAACCTCTCGCGGCGGCCGCCGTCGCGATCGTCGTCTTGATCGGCATCATCGCGGCCGTCGCCGGCAAGTCCGGCGCGCAGCCGAAAGCCTCGATCTCCGCGGCGCCGCCGAGCGAGTCGCCCGCGGTGCTCGACACCTGGAAGCAGGCCGGCCTCACCGTCAGCGCGTTCACGCCCGCCGACGGCAAGACGGTCGGCGGCCAGTGCCAGTCGGGCACCGTCGGCGGCGTCGACGTCGAGCTGTGCAACTTCGCCGACGCCTCGGCCGCGAAGAAGGCCGAAGATCGCGGCCTGTCGATCGTCGGCGAGACCACCGGCGTGTCGATCGCGCAGGGCTCGATGCTGCTGATCGCCGCGGATCGCCGCAAGGCGGATCCGTCGGGCCGCACGATCAACCAGATCGCGAAGCTGTTCCGCGGCAACAGCCGCAGCTGAGCGCAGCTAGACCGCTTCTCGGTTGATGCAAGGTGCAGTGACGACTACGGGGTCGGATCGGGGCCTGGAACCTCGTCGGGGCGGATCGGATCGCCGCGTTTGTAGCCGTCGGTGAGGAGCCAGGTCGTCGGGCGCACGACCGGCAGCGCGTCTTCCTGCGGCGTGATACGCCACTCGGCCAGCGCGTGGGCGGAGGAGAACGGATCGGTGCGGCGCGGGTCGTAGAGGTCGCGCCGGTGGTGGCGCCAGTTGTTGACGATGTAGCTGATCGCGTTGCGGGCCTGGGTCGGCGACGCGATCGTCGTGGCGTGATAGCGGAAGGCGAAGACGTGGCCGCGCGCGCGGCGGAGCTCGCGATTGAGACGGCG
>DATJIA010000245.1:0-12657 GCA_035493675.1 Kofleriaceae bacterium
GTCTACGCCAAACCGCCGCGCGCGTGCTTCCAGCATCAGACGATAGGTCTCGCCGTGGTGCTCCCTGACGTGCGGATGCGTGGCGCCGAGCACGATGTAGACGGTCTCGGGATGACGGGCGAGGATCGCCGGCAGCGCGTCGATCACGTGCTCGATGCCCTTGTCGGGCGACAGGAGCCCGTAGGTGAGGATCACGTCGCGGCCGGCGACGCCGAGCCGGTCCTTGCTGCCGGCGTGCGGGCGCAGCGGCGCGACGCCGTGCGGGATCCGATCGATCTTGTCGTCGGGCACGCCGTGGACGTCGCGGAGCAGCCGAGCGCCGTGCTCGCTCATGACGACCAGCCGCTCCGACAGGGAGATCAGCTCGTCCATCACGGCGCGTTGCACGGCGCTCGGCGCCGCGAGGATCGTGTGGAGCGTCGTCACGATCGGCATGCGCAGCTCGCGCAGGAGCGCCATCAGGTGGCCGCCCGCCTTGCCGCCGAAGATGCCGTACTCGTGCTGCACGCTGAGCACGCCGACGTCGTTGACGTTCAAGAAGTCGGCGGCGCGGCGGTACGCGCCGAGATCGTGCTCGCCGATCTCGAAGCGGACCCGCGACGGATACGCGTGGCGGTGGCCGTCGTCGTTCATCGCGACGACGAAGCTCTCCAGCTCGGGCGCCGCCGCCGCGATCGCGTCGGCGAGATCGGTCGTGAACGTCGCGATGCCGCACTGCCGCGGCAAGTGGTTGCCGACCAGCGCGATCTTGTGGCGCGCGTCGGTCACGAGCGCACCTCCATCCGAGAACCCATCGCCACCATCACGACCTCCTGAGCCTTGCGTTTCGTGTCACGTTCGCGTCACGCCGACGGCGGCGTCAGCGGGTGCCAGCACTCGCTGCAGATCGTCGCCTGCCGCATCGCGATCGCGTTGCACCTCGGACAATCGCGCACCTCGGGCTCCGGCCCCAGATCGAGCGCCGCGGTGAGCTCGCGCCAGGCGCTGCGCGCCTCGCCGTCGGCGGACATCCCGTCGAGTCCGCGCGCGAGCCGATCCATGATCGCGCGCAGCCGCGATCGGCGCGCGTCGGGGTGCAGGCGCGGCGCGCCCCGCGCGGCGGTCACGAGCCACCCCCGAGCAAGACGATCCGGACGTTCGGGTGAGCGTCGGCGACGTACGCGCGGAGCTCGTCGGCGACCGCGGCCGGCACGCTGTCGGCGATCGCGATCAGCCGGCGGACTCCGCCGCTCGCGCCCAGCGCGTCGAGCGCCTCGAGCGGGGTCGCGGTCTCCTCGACGTGGCAGCCGGCGTTGCGCAGCTCGGTCGCGAGCAGCTCGCGGCGCGCCGGATCGCCGTCGACCAGCAGGATCTGCGACGCGGCCAGCGCCTCGATCGCGTCGAGCAGCTCGTCCTGCACGCGATCGGCGAAGTCGACCGGCACCGCCTCGAACGCGATCGCGATCTCGTGATCGCGCGCGCGCGTCACCAGGCCGCTGAAGTGCAGCCAAGTCGCGTCCCTCCGATCGAGGTGCAGCTCGAGCGAGATGCGATCGCCGACCGCGAAGCGCGGCGCCTCCCGCGCGAGCTCGATGCGAGCGCCGCCCGCCGACACGTCGACGACACGGCCGCGCGCGCCGCCGTGCGCGTGCACGAGGACGCTGCCACCTGCCACGACGCGTGCGTCGCGACGCTTGTCGATCCACCGCAAACCCGACGCCACCATCACGACCTCCTGGGCGATCGCCCACCGATCACCATGCTCCCGCGCGACCAGGTGCGCCACCGCAGTCGCTACACGTTCCTGTCAGCATCCGCGTGCGCGAATCGCCGACCCCGAGCGCCAGCGCCCGTTTCGGCGCGCTCACCTCGATCGCTTAGTCAGTGCCTTCGCCGCCCAGGACCGCCAGGTACGGCTGCGTCGGCCGCGCCGAGTCGGTGAGATCGGCGTCGGTGAGCACCGTGCCGTCGTCGTCGTCGTCGTGCGCGGCGGGCGGATCGAGCGCGATCGTGGCGACGGGCGTCGCCTCGATCGGCGGCGCCTTCGCGACCTCCGGCGCGCTCGCGTCATCGCGCGCAGGCGGTTGCATCAGTTCACCTTCTCGGGCGCCTCGAGCGGGCCCATGAACGCGCCGCCGAACGGGTTGACGACGCGGATCGCCTCGGCGGGCGGCGCGGCGGCCGGGTGCTCGGCGAGGTGCTTGTTGGCCTCGAGCCACTGGCTGAGCTGCGCGGCGACGACGGGAGGGATGTTGTCGAGGTCGCCGGTCAAGAGGCCGTCGAGCGTGCCGATCGCGCGCTCGAGGTCGAGGCGCGGCGCGCCCGGCGGCAGCTTGTCCATCTCGGCCTGGAGCTCGTGCTTGCGGATCTCGACGCGCGCGCGGAGGCCTTGGCCCTGGGTCGCGTCGGTGGAGTTGATCTCGTTCATGGCGGTGACCATCCTTCGACGGTCACCGTTGCAAGAAGCGAGTCAGGCGCTGACCGCCATCGGCAAGAGCCGCTGGATCATGTGCTGGATCGTCGCGACGTCGAACGGCTTGGCGAGCATGCCGGCGAACACGCTGCCCGCCTCGGCGGGAATCTCGCCGTAGCCGGTGATCAGCACGAGCGGCAGATCGGCGCGCACCTCGTGGATGATCTGAGCGGCGGCGACGCCGCCCATGCGCGGCATCGTCAGATCCATGAGCACGAGATCGAAGCGCGCGGGGTCGGCGCGGATCACGTCGACGGCCTCGACGCCGTCGGCGGCCGCGACCACTTCGAAGCCGAAGCTCTCGAGGATCCGCGCGATCGCGACCCGCACGAACGGCTCGTCGTCGACGACGAGGAGCGTGCCGGTCGCCTGCCACTCCGCCTCGGGCGGCGCGGTGCCGCGCGCGTGTCGCGGCGGCCCGCTCGCGGCGGGGAAGCACACCTCGAACGTCGTGCCGCGCCCCGGCGTGCTCGCGACCGTCATCGTGCCGCGATGGCCGCGCACGATGCCTTGCACGACCGCGAGGCCGAGCCCGCGGCCGACGAACTTGGTCGAGAAGTACGGCTCGAAGATCCGCGCCTGGGTCGCCTCGTCCATGCCGACGCCCTGATCGCGCACCTCGAGCGAGACGCGCCGCCCGCCGCCGCCCGCGCTGCCGTCGGCGCGGACCTCGATCGCGATCGCGCCGGGACGATCGTGCATCGCCTCGGCCGCGTTGATCACGAGGTTGAGCACGACCTGGCGGAGCTGCGCGTCGTCGCCGGTGATCGTCGGCACGTCGTCGGGCAGCCGCATCGCGAGCGGCGTCCCCTTCGCCGACGCGCGCAAGAGCGGCTCGAGCTCGCGGATCAGCGCGACCAGATCGATCGGGCGCGGCGGCATGCTCGCGCGGCCCGAGTACGCGAGCATCTGGTGGGCGAGCGCGCCGGCCTGCCGCGCGGCCTGCAGCACCTCGACCAGCGGCTCGACCAGCGGCGAGCCCTCGTCGAGCTCGCCGAGCACATGATCGGCGCCGCCCAGCACGACCGTGAGCAGGTTGTTGAAGTCGTGCGCGATGCCGCCGGCGAGCACGCCGAGGCTCTCGAGCCGCTGGGCCTCGTCGGCGCGCCGCGCGCGCACGCGCGCCTCCTCTTCGGTCCGCCGGTGCGCGGTGATGTCCGCGCACGCGAGCACGGCGCGCGTGGCGCCGGCGTCGTCGCGGAACACGACGCCGTCGACCAGCACGTCGGCCTTCGGCGCGCCTTCGGGCGCGAGCACCAGCGCGGCGCCGCGCAGGCGGCGGCCGGCGAACAGCGCGGCGATCAGCTCGCGCACCGACGCGCGCGACGCTTCGGCGACGAAGATCGCGAACGGCCGCCCGACCACCGCGGCGCTCCGCGCGCCGAGGATCTTCTCGGCGGCGTCGTTGACGTCGAGGATCGTGCCGCGCGCGTCGAGCGTGACCAGCGGCGCCGGCGCGAGCTCGTAGAGGGCGCGATAGCGATCGCGCGCGACCGCGAGCGCCGCGTTGGTGCGCGCGAGCTCCGCGTTGGCTGCGATCAGCGACTCGTTCTGCTGCTCGAGCTCGGCCTGGTGCACCTCGAGCGCGTGCACCAGCGCGCGAACGTCGACCCCAGCGCGAGGCGTCGCGCTCGGGCGGCTCATGACCGTGCCTCGACGTCCGTCATCCGCCACCTACCTGTTCCCCGCGCACGAACGTGCGTGCGCCGGCTCTCACCGTACTCCTTCGCACGTCGAAGCCCAGCGTATTCGCTTAGGCGCTCCACGCGCGTAAGGGCGAACACGCGCGTCGACGGACGAGAGGCTCAGCTCGCCGGATCCTCGACGACCGACAGCACGCGCGTCGGGATCCCGGCGGCGGATCGCGCGAGCACGGATTCGCGATCGCGGAAGCTCTGATAGGCGCCGGATCGATCACGCACGCGGATCGTCCGCGTGAGCACGGCGTTGTCGGACAACGTCACCAAGCGCTCGCGCCAGCGCGGGGTCGCGGCGGCGTCGTCGGGATGGAGGAGCGACTCGAACGGCGCGGCGCCCGCGGCCGCCTCGCGCAGCCGTTCGCGCGCGCGATCGTTCAGGTAGACGTCACGCTCGAGCACCAGATCGCGCACGCACACCATGCCGGGCCAGCGATCGAGCAGGCGCGCGATCACGCCCTCGTGCGCGCGCGCGGCGAGCGCCTCCTCGGCGCGGCGCAGCGCGGTGACGTCGGAGAAGGTGATCACGACGCCGTCGATCACGTTCTCGGTGGTGCGGTACGGATGGATCCGCATCGTGTAGCTCGCGCCGTCGGTGCCGATGACCTGGACCTCCTTGTGGACCAGCGTGTCGAGCACCTCGGCGACGTCGGTCGCGAGGGCGCGATAGTCGAGCGCGAGCGTGATGTCGGTGATCGCGCGCCCGACGTCGGACGCGATCAAGTGCACGACCTTCGTCACCTCGTTGTTGAAGCGCTTGACCCGCAGCTCGCCGTCGAGGAACAGGGTCGGGATCTTGGTGCTGTTGAGCAGGTTGCGCAGATCGTCGTTCGCGGTCGCCAGCGCCTCGTTCTTCGCGATCAGCTCGGCGTTCAGCGTGAGGAGCTCCTCGTTGAGCGACTGCAGCTCCTCCTTCGAGGTCGTCACCTCCTCGTTGGTGCTCTGCAGCTCCTCGTTCGCGCTCTGCAGCTCCTCGTTGGCGGCCTCGACCTGCGCCTGCGACGCCTCCATCTCGCGCACGACCGTCTGCAGGTGCGCCTTGGTGCGCGCGAGCTCGCGCGCGAGCGCGGTGCCTGCGGTCGCGCGCGACGGCCGGCCCGCGCCCTTGCCCGCCGGCGCCGACTCCTCGAAGACGACCATGAGCAGGCCGTGCAGCGAGGCCGGCTCGTCGAGCGGCAGCACGGTCAGGTCGACGCGGGTCCCGCCGCGCTCGCCGCGCACGACCAGGCCGGCGCGGGTGACGCGGCGCCGCTTGGCGGCGGCCTGCCGCACCGCGAGGCTCAGGTGCGGGCCGAGGCCCTCGCGCGCCATCGCGAAGATGTTGATGTTGGTCTTGCCGACCGCGGGCTCGAGGTAGCGCCCGGTGCGGCGCGACGCGTAGAGGACGTCGCCGCGATCGTTGATCACGACGGTCGGCGGCGCGACGCTCTCGACGATCACGCGCCGCGCCGCCTCGACCACGGTCAGCTCGATCGGCGCGCGCGACGGCGCGGCCGCGGTCGCGCCGGCCCGCACCGCGACCGGCAGATCGAGGCGCGCGCGCGGATCGCGGGCGCCGTCCTCGCGGCGGAACACCTTCGCCTTGGCGTCGAGCGCGGTGAACAGGCTCGCCGACGACGACACCGTCTCCGACGGGCCGAGCACCAGGAGGCCGCCGGGCGCGAGCGCGTAGTGGAAGCGCGACAGGAGCCGCTGCTGCAGGACCGGCTGCAGGTAGATGAGGACGTTGCGACAGCACACGACGTCGAGGCGCGTGAACGGCGGATCGCTGACCAGATCGTGCTGCGCGAAGACGACGGTCTCGCGGATCTCCTTGCGGATGCGGTAGCCGTGATCCTCGCGGCTGAAGTAACGCGCGAGCCGCTCGGGCGAGACGTGCTCGCCGATCTCGTGGCCGTAGTGGCCGGCGCGCGCGGTCGCGATCGCGTTGGCGTCGATGTCGGTCGCGTAGATCTGGACCGCGACGTCGCGGGCCTGCGCGCGCGCGAGCACCTCGTGCACGACGATCGCGAGCGAGTACGCCTCCTCGCCCGACGAGCAGCCCGCGACCCACGCGCGCAGCGAGCGCGGCGCGCGGCGGCTCTCGAGCAGGGCCGGCAGCGCGAGATCGCGCAGCACGACGAACGCGTCCTCGTCGCGGAAGAAGTGGGTGACGCCGATCAAGAGCTCGCGGAAGAGGAGCGCCGCCTCCTCGGGGTTCTGCTCGAGGTAGTCGGCGTACGCCTCGAGCGAGGCGAGGCGATGGACCGCGACCCGCCGCTCGAGGCGCCGCTCGATCGCCGCCGGCTTGTACAGGCTGAGATCGTGCCCGGTCCGGCGCTGGAGGGTGTCGAGGATGCGCGCGAGCGGCGGCGTCGCGTCGCGCGCGGCGGGCGGCCGCATCGGACCGCCACCCTCGGCGGCGGCGAGCGCGGTGATCCGCGCGGGCAGCTGATCGGGCGCGGCGAGCTGCGCGGCCGGGACCGCGGCGAGCGCCGCCCGCGGCATCGCGTCGAACGCCGCGTCGTTCGGATCCTGGATCAGCGCGTGCCCGCCGGCCGCCTCGATCTCGCGCAGGCCCTGCGCGCCGTCGGCGCCCATGCCCGAGAGGATCACGCCGATCGCCGCCGGTCCGCGCTCGTGCGCGAGGCTGCGGAAGAAGGCGTCGATCGGCGCCCGCGCGCCGCGCCGCGCCGACGGCGCGCGCAGCCGGAGCACGTCGCCGTCGAGCGCGAGCTCGCGATCGGGCGGGATCACGTAGATCGAGTTCGGCGCGAGCCGCAGGCCGTCGACGATCTCGCGCACCGGCATCGCGGTCGTGCGCTGGATCAGCTCGGGCAGGAGCGCCTTGTGATCGGGATCGAGGTGCGTGACCACGACGAACGCCATGCCGGTGTCGGCCGGCGTGCTCGCGAAGAACTGCTCGAACGCCTCGAGCCCGCCCGCCGAGCCGCCGAGCCCGACGACGAACGACGATCGCCGCCGCGTGACGCGCCGTCCGCTCGCCTTCCCCGATCGCGACTTGCGCGGCGCCGCCACGGCGCATCCTAGCCCGCTCGACGGCGCGCGCACAGGCGTGCGCGATCTCGTTCGGCGCGCCATGGTGGACCATGCCCGCCGCCGCTTCGCTCAAGCTCTTGACCACGCTCGACGCCCGACGCGCGCGCACCTCGATCCAGGAGCTGCTCGCCCACGCCGGCGTCCGCATCGGAGGATCGGATCCGTGGGATCTGCGGATCCACGACGACCGCACGTACACGCGCATCCTGCGCGACGGCACGCTCGGCTTCGCCGAGAGCTACATGGACGGCTGGTGGGACTGCGATCAGCTCGACGCGCTGGTCGAGCGCGTGTGGCGCGCGCGCCTCGACGAGTACGTCAAGGACAACTGGGCGCTGGTCGCCTACGCGCTGCGCGCGCGGCTCTTCAACCTGCAGGGCCTCGCGCGCGCGTTCGAGGTCGCGCGCCACTACGACCTCGGCAACGATCTGTACGAGGCGATGCTCGATCGCCGCATGATGTACACGTGCGCGTACTGGCGCGGCGCCGGCGAGGCCGACCTCGACGCCGCGCAAGAGGCGAAGCTCGATCTGATCTGCCGCAAGCTCGATCTGCGCGCCGGCATGCGCGTGCTCGAGCTCGGCTGCGGCTGGGGCGGCTTCGCGTCGTTCGCCGCCGAGCGCTACGGCGCGCACGTCACCGGCTACACGGTCTCGAAGGAGCAGATCGCGTGGGCGCAGGCGCGCTACCCGTCGCTCGCCGATCGCATCGACCTCCGCCTCGCCGATTACCGCAAGGCGACCGGCCGCTACGACGCGGTCGTCTCGATCGGCCTCATGGAGCACGTCGGCCCGCAGAACTACCGCGGCTACATGGAGGTCGTCGATCGCTGCCTCGCGCCCGGCGGCGTCGCGTTCATCCACTGCATCGGCGGCAACCGGCCGCGCGCGCAGATCGATCCGTTCTTCCACAAGTACATCTTCCCCAACGCGGTCTTGCCGTCCTTGTCGGGGCTGGTCACTGCGATGGACGATCGCTTCGTCGTCGAGGACGTCCACAACATCGGGCCGCACTACGACCGCACGCTCTTGGCGTGGTACGCGCGCGCCGAGGAGGCGTGGCCGCGGCTGCCGGCGCGCTACGACGAGCGCTTCCGCCGCATGTGGCGCTACTACCTGCTCTCCTGCGCCGCGCTGTTCCGGATCCGCTACCTGCAGCTCTTCCACATCGTGATGACGCGCGAGGGCACGCCGCAGCCGCGCTCCGCGCGCGAGAGCTAGGACGCGCGGCCGTCGATCACGCGCTCGGCGGCGACCCAGTCCTCGAGCTCGTGGCCGCTCTCGAAGCCGCGCGCCTCGGCGAGGTAGTACGCGTGCTCGGCGATCCGGCGCAGGCGCTCGTCGGCGCCGATCGGCTTGCTCGGCGGTGCGGACGTCTTCTTCGTACGACGGGTGGCGGGCTTGTCGTTGGAGATCGTCATGCGCTCTATGTACGCGGGCGCGATCGCGCGCGCCACTCTTTGCACGCTCCGAGATTGTCTCGCGTGACGCGCGCGATCTACGCGAGCCCGAGGTGCCGGTGGAACAAGAGATCGGCAAAGCTCGGGACGGTGTCTTTGCGCGCCCAGTCGCGCTGCAGCTCGCACAAGAGCGACGCGATCGAGGTGAGGCGCGCGCCGGCCTGCTCCACGCGGCGCAGCGCCGCTTCGTGCGCGAGCGACGACGTGCCGCCGACCGCGTCGACCGGCACGAACACCTCGTAGCCGAGCGCCATCACGTCGAGCGACGGGAACAAGAGGCACGCCTCCGTCCACAGCGCGCAGAGGATCAGCTTGCGGCGGCCGGTCGCCTCGATCGCCGCGCGCACCTCGACGTCCTCCCACGAGTTGATCGTCGTGCGATCGAGCGAAGGCACGTCGCCGAGCGCCTCGGCGAGCGGCGCGACGGTCGGCTTGTTGACGCCGGTCTTCACGTTCACCGTCGAGAGCACGATCGGGAGGCCGTAGGCCTTCGCGACCTTCACGACCGTGACGACGTTCTTGACCAGCGCCTCTCGATCCATCGATCGGATCGACGCGACCTGCACCGGCTGGTAGTCGATCACGACCAGCGCCGCGTTCGCCGGCGTCAACAGGTGATCCGTCTCCGGATCGCGGATCGGTTCGCTGCTCATCGCCTGCCTCCTCAGTCGGGATCGCGCGGCACGCCGCGGATCGCGGCGCCGCGCGCCTCGGCCTTCTCCCACATGCGCAGGTAGCCCTCGGCGGATCGGAACAGCGGCTCGAGATCCGCGTCCGAGGCCCCGTCGCGCCGCACGTCTTCGATCAGCTCGGGCAAGAGCCCGATGTGGATCATGCCCTCGTTGTTGAAGTCGACGGTGCGCGAGCCGAGGTGCGGCTGCGTGAAGGTGACGTCGCCCGCGTACGCCTTGAACGGATACGTGATCGGGTTGCCCTGCGGGACGTCGCCGCACTGCGCGTCGGCGCCGAAGCGCGGGCGCGGCCCGCCGGCGAAGCCGTTCAGATCGAACCCGAACCCGATCGCGGGGTAGCCGCCGTTCGCGACGATCTCGGCGACGCGCGCGCGCAGCGGATCCGCCATCGCGCCGGGCTTCGACGGATCCGCGCAGCGCCCGAGGTTCGTCTTCGACACGCCGCCCAGGCGATACGCCTCGCCGTTGTTGCTGTTGCCGTGGCTGCCGACGGGCGGATAGTCGTACTGCGTGAGGATCTCGTACGCGCGCTGGTACGAGCGCTTCGGCATGTGATCGACCTCGATGATCATGCCGCGCGTCATCATCTCGACGAGCAAGCGCTCGCCGAGCGGCGTGAGCCCCGCGTTCTGACACCACTCGCCCGGCAGCGCCGGCTCCTGCAGCTCGCCGAGGTACGGCCCGAGCGCGGCGAGCGGATCGTCGGCGAAGCCGCTCATGTCGTGCGGCGGCGTCGATTGATAGACGGCGCGCGGCGCGTTGATCCCGCCGAACTGCACCGGCCCGTGATCGAACACGCTCGGCACGTCGGGGCAGTCCTGCACGAAGTTGGAGTCGTAGCCGCTGTTGACGAAGCTGCCGAGCTGCCCGACGTTGCGATCGCCGTCGCCCGCCGAGAACGCGTTGTCGAACTTGTGCACCGGGAAGATCGCGCGCACGCCCTTCGCGTAGTAGCGATCGAGCTCTTGCTGGACCTGCGCGACGTCGCACGCGGGCTTGCCGGGCTCGGGCGTGAGCGTGCAGTCGAACAGGTTCGAGGTCTCGATGCCGAGGATCACGGCGAGCTTGCCTTCTTCGATCACCGCGCGCGCCTCGGCCGGGCTCTTCACGATCCGGAACCAGCCCTTGCCGGGGCCGCCCGACTGCGCGTCGATGTAGCGCTCGATCTCGTAGGTCGCCGCGATCTCGTGATCGACCGCGACCATGTCGTTGCACGAGTAGCGGACCTGCTGCGCGCCGAGCCCCTCGACCAGCTCGCACAGGACCGAGTTGGTCGTCGCGTGCTGCACCATCAAGCGCAGCCCCGCGCGATACGCGCGCTCGAGCCAGCGGTAGTACTCGGTCTGGTGGGTCGCGCGCTTCCACGAGTTCGGCCAGTCGGTGAACGTCGGGTATCCGTCGGTGTGGTGATCGAAGCCGGGCGTCTTGCCGTTGACCAGGACGGCGAACAACGCGCCGGTCGACGCTTGCCCGAGCCCGGAGAACGCGTAGCCGACGATGTCGCGCCGGCCGTCGCCGCCGTGGAACGGCTCGCAGCTGGGCAGCGCCTTCTCGACGCCGAGCCGATGGAACGGCGCGCCGAAGAAGATGCCGCCGCCGCCGAAGCCGAGGTTCGAGAACATGTGCGTGTGGGTGTCGACGATCCCGAAGACGTCGCCGTCGGGCCACGTGTGCGGCGCGACGTCGCCCTCGGCGTCGACGGTGAGCTCGGGGAACTCGGCGCAGCCGGTCGTCGGATAGAGCGCGATCACCGCCGCGTCGTCGAGGTTCGGCGTGAGCCCGCCGATCCCGAGGTACTGGCCGGTGCGTCGCTGCCGCAGCTGGAACCGCGACGGATCCGACGCGCTGATCTCGAGCTGCCACTCGGCGGGCGAGACGAAGGTCTCGTCCATCATGTCGAGATCGGACTTCAGCGCGTCGGTGCGCTCGAGCCCGCCGCCGTAGGACAATAGATAACGGCGATCCTGGTCGTAGATCAGATACGTCCCGAGATCGCTGGGCTTCATGAAGAAGCGCGCGC
Source organism: Kofleriaceae bacterium (assembly GCA_035493675.1). Taxonomy (GTDB): domain Bacteria; phylum Myxococcota_A; class Polyangia; order Haliangiales; family Haliangiaceae; genus JAIOQA01. The sequence continues at coordinate 11,360 of DATJIA010000245.1, forward strand.
CCGCGTCTTGCGACTGCGCGCTGAACGCGTAGGTCGTGTCGCTCGTCGACGCGAGCCAGCGCGTGTTCGTGCTCCCGGCCGGCGTCGCGTCGATCGCGTAGCAGCCGTTCGCGAAGCCGTAGATCCCTTGGTTCGCCGGCGCCGGTGGGCGCTCGACGTACGGTTCACCGCAAGCGGACACCAGCGCCCAGAGCGCCGCGCCCCGCAGACATCCCTTCATCGGGGCGAACGGTATCCGACGCGATCTGCCATGTCACGAGCCCAGTTCGGGTCGGACCGTTGATATCTTCGCCGGATGCAGATCAAGAAGCCGGGCCTCTTCTCACGCGGGAAGATCATCCTCGACCGTCCGTCGCCGCACATCACGCCGGACTCGCTGTTGAACGAGCTCACGCAGAACTGGGGCCCGCGCGGCTTCACCGTCTACAAGTCGGCGCTGCCGCTCATCGACGTCACGCTCAAGCAGAGCGCGTGGACCGGCATCGGCTTCAAGATCAAGCACTCGAACGAGGGCACGACCGTCGTGTACGGCGCGTTCTCGCCGTCGGCGTTCGCGCGCATGTTCGGCGGTCCGCTGATCTTCTACTTCACGTCGTGGGCGAAGCTCTGCCGTTCGTTCGAAGGCTACGTGCAGGGCAGCCCGTTCTTCGGCGGCTCGATGCAGCTGCAGCAAGGCCAAGGCATGCCGCAGCAAGGGATGCCGCAGCAAGGGATGCCGCAACAACAGGCGATGCCGCAACAAGCGGCCGCGCAGCCGCAGGGCGGCCAGCAGCAGTACCCGTGCCCGCGCTGTCAAGGACCGCTGCAGTGGGCGGCGCAGTACAACCGCTGGTTCTGCGCGCGCTGCCAGCAGTACGCATGATCGCGCACCCCGGCGCTACCCGACCGCTGGGGTGAAAATCACCCCGCTCGGGTGACGGAAAGCCTACGATGTCGGGATGGCGAGGAACCAGCGCACGTACGCGTGCGCGATGTCGACGTTTGTCCTGATCGCGGCCGCTTGTAACGGCTCCCACGAGCCGAGTCGAGCGGGCAGCGCCGACGCGGGGCCCGCCGCGACCACGACCGCGCCCTCGCACACGCTCGCGATCGGTCGCGATCACGTCATCGGCCCCGCGACGCTCGCGTTCCGCGCGACGCCGAGCGGCTTCGTCGCGACCGGCGCCTCGCACGAGCTCACCGTCGCGCGCGGCGGCGCGACCTTCGTGCCGATCGCGCTCGGTCATCGCGGCGACGCGATCGCGCTCGACACGATCGCGAACGACAACGGCGGCGACGCGATGCTGCGCGCCGGCGCG
>DATJIA010000246.1:0-20700 GCA_035493675.1 Kofleriaceae bacterium
GAGCACCGCGCGGGTGTCGACCGCCTTGGCGTCGACCGCCTGCTGCCGCGAGAACGCGAGCAAGCGGCGCGACAAGGCGGCGCCGCGCTGCGCGGCGTCGACGATGTTGTCGACGTAGCCGCGCACGTCGCCGCGCCCCGCGGTGCGCCACTGCAGCATCTGCGCGGCCGCCATCACCACCGTGATCAAGTGGTTGAAGTCGTGCGCGACGCCGCCGGCCAAGCGCCCGACGACCTCCATCTTCTGCACGCGCTGCAGCTGCTGCGCGCGCTCGGCGAGCGCCTCGGCGGCGCGCCGCCGCTCGGTGACGTCGGCGACCGCGACCACCACGCCGCCGCCCGGCAGCGGCGCCGCCTGCATCGCGAGGCAGAGCCCGTCGGTGAGCTCGACCTCGATCGATCCGACCGGCTCGCTCGCCGCGCGCGCCCACAGGCGCGTCAGCGCCATCACCGCCGGATCGGGCGCGACCGCGGCGATCGGCTTGCCGATCGCGTCGACCTCGGTCGTCGAGAAGAGTGCCGTGGCCGCAGCGCTCCACAGCCCGACCGTGCCGTCCTTCTGGATGCCGATGATCGCGACCGGCGACGAATCGATCACCGCGCGGATCGTGTCGCGCGACGACACGACCTCCTGCTCGCGCTGCTCGAGCTTCGCGAGCATCGCGTTGAAGCCGCTCGCGAGCGTCGCGATCTCGCCCGGGCCCGGCACCACCGGCGCGCGCAAGGACGTGTCGCTGCCCTTCGTGATCCGCCGCGCGACGTCCGCCAGCGACAGGATCGGCCGCGTGATGCGGCGCCCGAGCAAGGTCGCGAACACACCCGACAGGATCACGAGCAGCGCTCCGATCGTCAGGAGCGTGACGAGGAACGAGTCGATCTCCTTCGACAGCGCGTCGGTCGACGACGCGATCCAGATCGTGCCGTAGCGCTGGTTCTCGTAGACGATCGGCAGCTGCACGATCGCGTCGCCGTCGATGCGGCGCTCGACCCCGGCGTCGGCCGAGAGCCGCGCCGGCCACTGCGCCGCGCCGAGCGCGCCCTCGTGCTTGTAGCTCGCGAACAGCTCGCCCTTCTCGTCGTAGAGCGCGGCGGCCTCGACGTCGCCGAACGTCTTCAAGCGCGCCAAGACGTCGTGTCCGTCGGCGGCGTCCTTGAACGACAGGCTCGAGACCGCGGCGTCGCCGGTCGTCTCCGCCATCACGCTCATCGCCGCGAGCCGTTGATCGCGCAGGCTGTCGACCTGGCGCAGCGCCACCAGCGTGAAGCCGAGCCCCAGGCAGCCGAGCGTGACGCCCATGATGATCAGCGTCAGCCGCGTGCGGATCGACATGCGCGAGCGCGCCATCAGCCGCCCCTCCGCTCGCGCTCACCGATGATGCGCGCGAGCCGCAAGAGCTTCGCGCGCAAGACGAGGCCGGAGTCCTCGGCCGCGCGCACGTTGATCTCGTAGTGCACGTGATCGTCCTCGACGTAGAAGTTGATGATCGCGCCCGCGGCCGCCGCGCCCGGCGCGTCCGCGATCGTCAAGACCGGGCGCCCGGCGGTGCGCGCGAGCACCGCGCCGAACTGCTTCTTGTCGACGTCGCCGATCACGACCGCGTGGCAGCTCGCGAGCTTGTCGAGCTTGTCGGGCGCGACCAAGACGATCTGCGTGCGCCGATCCTTCAGCTTGCGCACCTTCGCGATCTTCTGCAGGAACGGCGTCTGCGGCGAGTTGCCGACGATGCACGCGACGAAGTCGTCGCCGAGGCTCTTCGGGTCCCAGTCGACGAACCGGATGATCCGCTCGACGAACTCGGCCTTGACCTCGGCGTCGGTGGGCTGGGCGTAGGCGGCCCCGTGCGCGACCGCGACGATCGCGACGCAGACGAGCACCCGCAACCTGTCACACAGGTTCCCCACCGACCCCGAGGCTACCACGGCGCCGTGGTACGTACCCGACATGCCTTCTCCGACGCGCTCGCCCACCCACGAAGACGTACCGCCCGCCACGCTCGCGAAGCTGGGCCTCGATCTGGACGACGCGTCCAACGGCGACGCGATCGAGCACGAGACGATCGTCGAGCTCGCCGCCGAGCGCGGCAAGCCGGTCTCGCAGTACTACGCCGCGTCGGTGCTCGCGACCGACGTCGCGATCGCGGCGCACCACGTCGTCACGCTCGTCTTCTGCGCGGGTGTGTGCCAGCGCTGGGGCGCGCTCGACTGCATCGATCGCGCCGCCGAGCGCAAAGAGGCGGGGGCGAAGATCGACATCGCGGTACGACAGTGTCTCGACAAGTGCGAGCACGCCGCGGTCTGCGAGATCCGGACTCCGGACGGGACAACCGTGCTCACCCAATCGTCGCCGGCAAAGATCGACGCCGCGCTGGCGGAGCTGGGCGCAACACTTCTTTAAATATTCCCGCGGGGTGCGACACGCTGCGACGGCTGGCCACGCTCTCGAGGGCGCGCTAGGTTCGGTTCGGCTTCGTCGTGCTGTCGCTGCGCAAGATCAACAAGTATTACCAAGTCGGCGCGCACGCGCTCCACGTGCTGCGCGACGTCGACTTCGAGGTCGCCGACGGCGAGTTCGTCGCGATCATGGGCGCGTCGGGCTCGGGCAAGTCGACCTTGCTCAACGTGCTCGGCATCCTCGACGCCTACGACTCCGGCGAGTACGTCCTCGACGGCACGCTCATCAAGAACCTGAGCGAGAAGCGCGCCGCGTACTATCGCAACCGCTTCATCGGGTTCGTCTTCCAGTCGTTCAACCTCTTGCCGTTCAAGACCGCGGTCGAGAACGTCGCCTTGCCGCTCTACTACCAGAAGGTCCCGCGGCGGAAGCGCAACCGGATCGCGATGCAGTACCTCGAGCGGGTCGGCCTCGCCGACTGGGCCGAGCACGTGCCCGCCGAGATGTCGGGCGGTCAGAAGCAGCGCGTCGCGATCGCGCGCGCGCTGATCGGCAAGCCGCGGTTGATCCTCGCCGACGAGCCGACCGGCGCGCTCGACACCGAGACCTCGCAGCAGATCATGGATCTGCTCACCGAGATCAACCGCGAGGGCATCACGATCCTCATGGTGACGCACGAGCACGACGTCGCGGCGCGCGCGCAGCGCACGATCCGTCTCCGCGACGGCAAGGTCGTCGGGCAAGAGGACGAGCCGCACCTCAAGGCCGTCGAGGCCGCGGGGAGCTAGCGCGTGGAGCCGCTGCTCAAGCTCGCGATGGCGATCGGCGGCTTCGCGTTCATCGCGTTGCTGGTGATCCTCGCCGTCACCACCGTGCTCGCGATCCTGTACGGCACGATCGGCTCGACCTCGTTCGACAACTGGCAAGAGGTCATGGAGACCTTGCGCCGCAACAAGCTGCGCACGACCTTGACCGCGCTCTCGGTCGCGTGGGGCATCTTCATCCTCGTCGTCCTGCTCGGCATGGGCTCGGGCCTGAACGTCGGCGTGCGCAAGAAGTTCCAGCGCGACGCGGTCAACAGCCTCTGGTTCCGCTCGGGCAAGTCGAGCGTGCCGTACGCGGGGTTCCAGATCGGACGCAAGGTCCAGTTCGTGAACGCCGACGTCGACGCGATCGCCAAGATCCCCGGCATCGATCACATGGACGCGCGCTTCTACGTGAAGGGCGGCTTCTGGGGCGGCCCGCCGATGATGGTGCGCCGCGGGATCAAGGCGAACGCGTTCGACATCCAGCCCTCGCTCGAGAGCGGCCTGTTCCTCGATCTGCTCGAGATGACCGAGGGCCGCTTCTTGAACGCGCGCGATCTGAAGGAGAAGCGCAAGTCGGTCGTGATCGGGCGGCCGGTGCAGGCCTACCTGTTCGAGCCCGGCGAGGATCCGATCGGCCAGTGGATCGAGGTCGGCGGCGTCGCGTTCCAGGTCGTCGGCGTCTTCAACCGCGGCGGCTCGCAGGAAGAGGAGCGCGCCGTCTACATCCCGATGTCGACCGCGCAGGTCGCGTTCTCGGGCGCCGATCACGTCAACATGCTGCGCTTCACCGTCGGCGACGCGTCGGTGGACGAGGCGAACCGCATCAAGCAGGACGTGATCGACGAGCTCGCGCAGCGCCACCAGTTCTCGCCCGACGATCCGCAGGCGCTGCACATCCAGAACAACGTCGAGAACTTCGCGAAGTTCGCGCAGATCTTCACCGCGATCGCGGTGTTCGTCTGGTTCGTCGGCGCGGGCACGATCATCGCCGGCGTCGTCGGCGTCTCGAACATCATGATGATCGCGGTGCGCGAGCGCACCAAGGAGATCGGCGTCCGCAAGGCGCTCGGCGCGACGCCGTTCTCGATCGTCGCGATGATCGTGCAAGAGGCGATCTTCCTGACCGCCTCCGCCGGCTTCTTCGGGTTGGTCGGCGGCGTCGCGACGCTCGAGCTCCTCGACAAGCTGCAGCTCACCGACTTCGTCAAGAACCCGGCGATCAACCTCTCGACCGGCATCGCCGCCGGGCTCGTGCTCGTCTGCGCCGGCGCCCTCGCCGGCTTCTTCCCCGCGCGCGCCGCGGCGCGCGTCAACCCGATCCACGCGCTGCGGGATCAATAGATGTTCGACATCGACAACTGGCACGAGATCTGGGCGGTGCTGCGGGCGAACCCGCTGCGCACCCTGCTCACCGCGTTCGGCGTGGTGTGGGCGATCTTCATGCTGATGTTCATGCTCGCGTTCGGCAGCGGGCTGCAGGTCGGCGCCAAGAACGCGATGCGCGGCATGGCCGACAACACGCTGTTCGTGTGGGGCCAGTCGACGACCAAGCCGTACCAAGGGCTGCCGACCGGCCGCGTGATCCACTTCGACACCCGCGACATGGACGCGCTGCGCGGCCTGCCCGACGTCGAGTACATCGCGCCGGTGATCCAGGCCGGCGGTTTCGGCAACGGCTCGACCGCGGTCTACGGGACGAAGTCGGGCAGCTTCAACATCTACGGCGAGCAGCCCGACTTCGCGCACATCGTGTCGCTCGAGTACACGGCGGGCCGCTTCATCAACAAGGCCGACGTCGACGAGCACCGCAAGGTCGCCGTGATCGGCAACAAGGTCGTCGAGCAGCTCTACACGACCGGCGAGAACCCGATCGGCACGTACCTCAAGCTCAACGGCGTCTTCTTCAAGGTGGTCGGCACCTTCAAGCCGATCCGCGGCGGCAACTGGGGTGACCGCGACGCGCAGTCGATCTACTGCAACTTCAGCGCGTTCCAGCAGGTCTTCCACACCGGCGACAAGATCGGCTTCATCACGCTGACCGCGCGGCCCGGCTCGGGCGAGCGCATCGAGCGCGTCGTCAAGCAGACGCTCGCGCGCACGCACCGTTTCGATCCGACCGACGAGCTCGCGATCGGATCGTTCAACGCCTTCAAGGCGTCGGAGGACATGAACGCGTTCTTCGTGGTGCTGAAGGTGGTCGTGTGGGTGGTCGGCTTCCTGACGCTCCTCGCCGGCACGATCGGCGTGTCGAACATCATGCTGATCACGGTCAAGGAGCGCACGCGCGAGATCGGGCTGCGCAAGGCGCTCGGCGCCAGCCCCGTCACGATCATCGCGATGATCATGAAGGAGTCGATGGTGCTCACCGCGATCGCCGGCCTGCTCGGCATCGCGGCGGGAGCGGGCATCATCGCGGCGTTCGACGCCGCCGTGAACATGATGGGCCCGACGGCGCCCTTCGGTCATCCTGCGGTCGGTCTGGGCATCGCGGTCCAGGCCTTGGTCGTCTTGATCCTCTCGGGCGCGATCGCCGGCATCATGCCGGCCGCGCACGCCGCCTCGATCCAACCGGTCGAGGCCTTGCGGGCGGAGTAAGCCATGAAGCGAGTCCTCACCTATCTCCTGATCGCGGTCTTCGTCGGCGTCGTCGCCGGCGCCTTCTTGTTCCTCTACAACAAGTCGAAGCAGAAGCCGGTCACGTTCGAGACCGAGACCGCGCAGACGATCGACATCGTCAAGAAGACGGTCGCGACCGGATCGATCGTGCCGCGCCAAGAGGTCGAGGTGAAGCCGAAGATCTCGGGCGTGCTCGCCGAGCTGTACGTGCAGCCCGGCCAGACCGTGAAGCAAGGCGATCCGATCGGCAAGGTCGCGATCATCCCCGACCCGCTCGGCCTGAACCGCGCCGAGAGCGACGCGCGCACCGCGCAGATCGCGTTCGACAACGCGAAGCGCGAGCTCGAGCGCAACGAGAAGCTGTTCCAGCAGGGCGTGGTCGCCGAGGCCGACGTGCAGACGTTCCGCACCCAGTACGCGCTCCGCAAGCAGGACCTCGACAACGCCAACTCGACCTTGCAGCTGCAGCGGGAGGGGCAGGTGCGCGGCTCGGGCAAGCAGTCGAACATCGTCGTCACCGCGACGGTGCCGGGCATGGTCACCGACGTTCCGGTCAAGGTCGGCTTCAGCGTGATCGCGGCGAACAACTTCAACGCCGGCACCACGGTCGCGACGATCGCCGACATGAACGACATGATCTTCGACGGCAACGTCGACGAGAGCGAGGTCGGCAAGGTCCACGAGGGCCTCGACCTCAAGATCAAGATTGGCGCGCTCGAGGATCAGGTCTTCGACGGGAAGCTCGAGTACATCGCGCCCAAGGGCAAGGAGATCGACGGCGCGATCCAGTTCGAGATCAAGGCGTCGATCAAGCGCAAGCCCGACGTCTTCATCCGCGCGGGCTACAGCGCGAACGCCGACATCGTGCTCGACCAGCACCCGCACGTGCTCGCGATCCGCGAGGCGGTCGTGCAGTACGAGGCGGGCAAGCCGTACGTCGAGGTCGAGGGCTCGCCGCAGACGTTCACGAAGAAGAACGTCGAGCTCGGCCTGTCCGACGGCATCCACGTCGAGGTGAAGAGCGGCGTGACGGCGACCGACAAGCTGAAGATCCCGGCGACCGCGGGGCCGGCGATGGCGCCGCCGGGCGGACCGGGCGGCGGCTCGGGCTCCGGGTCGGGCGGCGGCGGCAAGAAGTAGCCGGAGATCTCGCAGCAGTCGCCGTCGGTGGCGCGTGCTAGCGTGTCTTCGTGCCGACGGTCCTGGGAGCGATCGACGCAGGCTCCAACGCCATCCGCGTGGTGGTCGCCGAGCTGTTGCCGAACGAGCTCCGCAGGATCGAGGCCGAGCGCGTCCCGGTGCGCCTCGGCCACCACGCGTTCACGCAGGGTGAGCTCGACGGCAAGACGATCGACGAAGCGGTCGCGGCGTTCGTGCACTTCCGCGAGCTGTTCGATCGCCATCAGGTGAGCGCGTATCGCGCGGTCGCGACCAGCGCGGTGCGCAGCGCCGCCAACCGCGACGTGCTCTTGCACCGCCTGCACCACGAGGCGGGCATCGACTGCGACGTGATCGAAGGCGACGAGGAAGCGCGGCTCGTGCGCAAGGCGGTCGTGTCGGCGTTCACGGCGGATCGTTCGGGCGGCGGACCGCCGCGCTGCATCTTGGATCTCGGCGGCGGCTCGCTCGAGATCAACCTGCGCGAGGGCGCGGCGTGGCGCGGGCGATCGCTGCCGGTCGGCACCGTGCGCTTGATCGAGTCGTTCGGGATCGACGGCGCGATCTCCGACGCGGAGGCCGGGATGGTGCGGCGCTACGCGGCGGCGTTGATCCAATCCGCGGCGCCGCGCGCGTCGGAGATCGGGATCGCGGCGACGTCGGGCGGCAACGCGGACGCGCTCGCGAAGATCCTCGGTGGGAATGGCGCGAATGGATCGACGCCGTCGTTCGAGCTCGCCGCGCTCGAGAAGGCGCTGCCCGACATCGCCGGCTCGACGATCGAGCAGCGCATGGAGAAGTTCGGCGTGCGCCGCGATCGCGCGGAGGTCATGGGCGTCGCCGCGATCGTGTTCGCGACGGTCGGGCGCCAGCTCGGGATCCAGAAGTTCTTGGCGCCCGGCGTCGGCGTGCGCGAGGCGGTCTTGATCGAGCTCGCCGAGTCGGCGGCGGAGGCGCAGGCGCGCACCGTCGGCGCGCACGACAAGGCGCTCCTCACCGCGGCGCGCTCGTTCGCGAACCGGATGGATCACGACACCACGCACGGCGAGCAGGTTCGCCGCCTCGCGACGCAGCTGTTCGCGCAGCTGCGCGACATCCACCAGCTGCCCGACGATCTGCTCGTGATCCTCGAGGTCGCGTCGCTCTTGCACGACGTCGGCGAGGTCGTGAACACGCGCGGCCACCACAAGCACAGCGAGTACATGATCCGGCACGGCCGCATCCCCGGCCTCGACGGCACGCGCCGCGAGATGGTCGCGCTGCTCGCGCGCTGTCACCGCAAGGCCGCCGCCGACGCGCGCAAGCTGATCGCCGATTCCCCGCTCTCCAAGGACCAGCGCGTGCAGCTCCGCCGGCTCACCGCGATCCTCCGCATCGCCGACGGTCTCGACTCCGAGCACCGCCAGCGCGTGCAATCGGTCGTCGCGTCCCGCGCCGGCGACACGATCGTCCTCGATCTGGTCACCCGCGACGGGCCCGGCCGCGACGACACCCAGCTCGTCCGCAAGACCGACATGTTCCAAGACGAGCTCGGCCACGCGATCCGCTTCACCGTCGCGCGCCCCCTCGAGCCGACCGCCGCGCGCCCCACCACCACGCCCCCCGCGCCCGCCCCCCCGGCCGCGCCCTCCGGGCCCCCGCCGACCTCGAGCACGAACTGACCTCGCGGGTTCTTCCCGAGCGCCGACTTCGGCGCGGGCGCCGGCGCTCGCGCGACCACGGGGCTCCGTGCCGCCGCCTCTTTAAGAATTTTCGGTTTTGATCCAGCGGCCAGCCCGTCGCTCGACCATTCAACCCGAAAAATCTCAAAAAGGCCGGCGGCAGAACGCCTCGTGATCGCACGAAGGTCGGCGGCCGCGCCGATGTGGGCGCTCGGGACCAAAACCTCGACGCGCGCGATCCTCGCCGCGGGCCCGGTCTAGATCGCCGCCTGAGCGCGTCGCTCGACCATTCAACCCGAAACATCTCAAAAGGCCGGCGGCAGAACGCCTCGTGATCGCACGAAGGTCGGCGGCCGCGCCGATGCGGGCGCTCGGGAAATGAATCCTGACTGCGGGCTTCGCTCACTCGTGCGATCGCGCGCCGCCGCGAGTCACGTGCCTGCCGGGAATTGCCACGTCGTTCGGGTGACGAATCGCCGGCATCCAAGTAATCTGCCCTAAGTATGACGGGGCGGCGGCGGCGGTCGGCGTGGAACAAGCGACGCAAGGGTCAGCTCGCGATCGATCTGCGCCCGCGCACCAAGCGCGGCACGCTGCGCAAGAAGCTCGGGCGGCCCGTCACCGGCCGCCGCATGGATCCGCGGCATCGCACGCGGCCCGAGCACGACGCGCGACATCCGGTGCACGTCGTCCTGCGGGTGACGCGCGAGGTCTCGAGCCTGCGCACCTGCCACGCGTACCGCGCGATCCGGCGCGCGGTCGATCGCTGCCGCGCGCGCGGCGACTTTCGCGTCGCGCACGTGAGCATCCAGTCGAACCACGTGCACTTGATCGTCGAGGCCGACGACAAGCGCGCGCTCAGCCGCGGCATGCAGGGCTTCGCGATCGTCGCCGCCAAGCGGATCAACCGCGAGCTACACCGCAGTAGAGGCGGCGTGTTCGCGTATCGCTACTACGCGAAGGCGCTGATCACGCCGACCGAGGTCCGCAACGCGATCTGCTACGTCGTCAACAACTGGCGTCACCACCGCTGCGACCGTCACGACTCGCGTCGCTTCGATCCGTACTCGAGCGCGCACGCGGTCCGCGAGTGGCGCCTCGAACCGCATCCCGATCAGCTACCGGTCGTGCGTCCGACGACGTGGCTGCTCACCGCGGGCTACCGGCGCGCGAGCGCGATCCGGCCCGACGAAGTGCCCGGGCCCGATCCGACGACGTAGCTCAGATGCAGCCGCGGAACGGCGCCGAGCACTGACAGCCGGTGCAGTAGGTGAACGTGTTGTTCGCCATCATCCCGCCGCGCACGTCCTCGAGGGTCTTGCCTTCGAGGTTGCGCACCGTCTCCGTCGCCAATCCGAGCTTCTTCGTGTTGATCCGCTTCATGTCCGGTGGACACGCAGCGCGCACGATGTGACTCAGAATCCTTGCCGGTATCCGGCGATGATGCGCCCCGGCCACCCGCGGTGATCGCCGTCGACGGCGAACGCCCAGTCGATGCGGATCGGCTCGGGTGAGGTCTGCGGCACGACGACGCGCAGGCCGACGCCGACGTCGTCGTGGAGATCCATCGCGCCGAACGAGTTGGCGGCGCTGCCGACGTCGGTGAACGCGACCGCGCCCGCGCGCGTGAACCACACCTTGGTCGAGGCGGTGCGCAGCTCGACGTGGCCGACGAAGCGGCGCTGCCCGGTGAACTCGCCGATGATGAAGCCGCGCAGGCCGCTGTCGCCGCCGGCGGTGAGGAACCGGTTCTGCGTCTCGTCCCAACGCGACGACACGTCGGCATCGAACACGACGCGCCCGATCCCGAAGCTCGGCGTCACGATGCGCCCGCCGAACGACACGTAGTTGTCGATCCAGCCGCCTTCGTCGTAGCGGTGCTCGCTCGAGCCTTCGACGTGCCAGAGGCCGTCGTCGGCGAAGGGCTCGGTCCAGCCCGCGCTGGTCGACACGCGCACGAAGTTGTTCTCGCTGCCGATCAGGTGGAACGCGACGCCGCCGGTGATCGTCGCGGTCGGGCCGAGCTGCTGATCCTCGGCGAGCTCGAACGTCTCGATGTTGTGGAACGCGCGATAGCGCGGCGTGAAGATCGTGTAGCTCACGAACAGCTGGCTCGACCGCTCCGAGCGCGGCAGCACGTCGCGTTCGAACGCCGCCTCGACCATCGGGTTCGGGAACACGCTGTCGTCGAACACCGACGGCCGCTGCAGGCCGAGGATGTGGCCGCCGCGCAGCTGCTGCTCGAGGTGACCCGGCCACTGGTGCGTGACGCTGGTCGTCAGCGAGAAGACCTTCTCGCGGTATTGCCACGGCAAGGTCTCGGCCTCCGCCGTGTCGGGATCGTCGTAGGTGCGCAGCCGTGTCCCGCGGAACGATCGCGCGATGTCCCAGCGATGGGTCCACGTCACGCCCGCGCCCCACTCCGAATCGAGCGACCACAGCGGCTGCGCCAGCTCGATCGTGCTCTCGCTGCCCTCGTACTCGGAGCGCTCGCGCCCGAAGATCACGCCCGCCTTGGTGATGAGCGTCAGCTTCTTCGAGAGGAAGTTGCGATCGATGTAGAGCGGCCCCACCTCGTACGCGCCCTGGTCCATCGTGAAGACCAGCGAGACCAGCTTGCGCCAGCCGAGGAAGTTGTTCTCCGACAGCGACAAGGTCAGGTACGTGAGCTTGCCCGACTGGATCTCGTAGTTCGAGTTGAGCCGGATGCTCCACACGTCGCGCGTGATCACCAGCAGGTCGACCGTGCCCGGCTGATCCGAGACGATCGGCACCGCGACCGCGATCACGAGCTGGGTCGGATCGTGGAACTTGCGCATCGTCTCGTCGACGGCGCTCTGCTTCCACACGTCGCCCGGGCGGAGCAGGACCTCGCGATCGATCGCGGTCCGGCGGGTCGTGCGATGGAAGACGTTCAGCAAGGTCAGCGGGCCGTCCTCCGGACCGAAGACGTCCTCGGGCTCGACGATGATCTTGCGCAGGGTCTTACCCCAGGGCGCGCGATCGACCTCGAGGTGCAGCTCGCCGAGCACGCGCTGGATCGCGGTGCGCTCGTACGAGCCGAAAAGCGCGACGGGATCGCACTCCGGCTGCTGGGCGTCGCAGGCCGCGCGGATGCGTTCGACCTCGTCCTTCGACGGCGCGGGGGCCGCGCTGGCCGACGCGGCCGCGAACGCGACCAGCAGTCCCGACAAGACGGCCCTTCGCATCCGTGCCGCAATCTAATCGGTGACCGGCGCGCGGCCAAGCGCGCCCCATCACGATCGTCGTACAATCAGTCGCCCGTGTACTGCCCGGTCTGCCGCTCGGAGTACCCCAACGATTGGAAGCGCTGCCCGAAGGACGAGGCGGCGCTCCTGCGCGACAACAAGGTCGGCAAGTACCGCGTCGACGAGGTGATCGGTCAAGGCGGCATGGGCGCGGTCTATCGCGCGTTCAACCCCGACACGCAGTCGCCGGTCGCGATCAAGCTGATGCACGCGCAGGTCGCCGCCAACGAAGCGGCGCGAACGCGGTTCCAGCGCGAGGCCGCCGCGGTCGCGGCGTTGCGCACGCGCCACGTCGTCACGATCTACGACTTCGGCGCCGAGATGGACGGCACGCTCTACCTGGTGATGGAGCTCTTGGTCGGGCACACGCTGCGCGCCGAGATCCCGCACCCGCCGGGGCTCATGCCGATGCCTCGCCTGAACATGATCGTCGAGGGCGCCTTGCGCGGGCTCGGCGCCGCGCACCGCGCCGGGATCACGCACCGCGATCTCAAGCCCGAGAACGTCTTCATCGCGACCACCGACGACGGCGAGGTCGCGAAGATCCTCGACTTCGGCATCGCGCGCGTGTCGTCGAAGGATCAAGCGCTCACGCAATCGGGCGCGCTGATGGGCACGCCCGCGTACATGGCGCCCGAGCAGGTCGCGGGCAACCGCGGCGGCATCGGCCCGTGGACCGACGTCTATTCGATGGGCGTGATCCTCTACGAGGCGCTCTGCGGCGTGTCACCGTTCGGCGCCGAGACCGTCACCGAGGTGCTCGGCAAGGTGCTCGGCCGCAACTACCTGCCGATCGCGCAGGTGCGTCCGGATCTGCCGCCCGCGGTGCTCGAGGTCGTCGAGCGCGCGATGGCCGACGCGGCGGAGCATCGCTTCCAGAACGCCGATCAGCTGCGCGACGCGTGGGTGGTCGCGCACGGCGGCAAGCCGGCGGTGCCGACCGAGCCGCAGGGCAAGCCGCGCAAGGTCGACGTCACCGCGCCGACCCACGACGTCGCGAGCGGCATGGGGACCGCGCCGACGATCACGCCGCCCGCGATCTCGCTGTCGCGCACGACCGCGTCGGACGCGCCGAAGAAGAGCAAGGCCGGCCTGTGGATCGCGCTCGGCGTGCTCGTCGCCGGCGGCGCGACCGCGGCGATCGTGCTCGGGAGCCAGAAGAGCGGGACGACCACGCCGGTGGCGACGACCACGATCGACGCGGCGGTCTCGAAGCCGCCCGACGCCGCGATCGCGATCTCGATCGACGCAGCGGTCCCTGCCCCGCCGCCCAAGAAGGAAGCGATGGCGCGCTTCGCCGGCGGCGCGCTCACGCTCGGCGGCGATCCGCAGAAGATCATCGCGCACCCGGATCTCGATCCGTCGCACAAGGCGATCGTGAAGCCGTTCCTCCTCGACAAGCACGAGGTCACGCTCGGCGAGCTGCGCGACGCGCTGAAGGATCCGACCGCGGGCGGCCTCGACGGCGATCACGCCGACTGGCCCGCGCGCTATGTCACCGCCGATCAAGCGGAGCAGGCGTGCAAGGCCCTCGGCAAGCGGCTGCCGACCGAGGACGAATGGGAGCTCGCGGCGCACGACGCGAAGATCGACGCCGCCGCCGCGCGCCTGAAGGGCGGCGCCGACGCGCCCGATCCGGTCGGCGCGCACCCCGGCGACTGCACCGCCGAAGGCGTGTGCGATCTGCTCGGCAACGTCATGGAATGGACCGCCGACGCGTGGAAGCGCCCGACCCCGCGCAAGGGCAAGCGCGTCGTGCGCGGTGGATCGTTCCGCGTCGACCCGACCGACACGTTCTATGCGACGCTCCATGCACGGGTCGCCGTCGCGCCCGGAACCCCCGATCCCGAGCTCGGGTTCCGTTGCGCGAAAGACGCCTCGTCCAGCAAGTAGGGGGGAATCTTGAAGACGATCGTTGCGATCGGGCTCTTGCTCGCGCTCACTTCGAACGCGTTCGCGATCGAGCGCACGTGCGCCACCGGTCAGACGTGGGACGCGAACCTCGGCAAGTGCGTCGCGCAGCCGCAGCGCAACTGCCAGCGCGGCTATACGTGGAACCCGTCGAAGGGCGCGTGCGTGAAGAAGAAGGAGGCGCGCAAGGCGTCGCCGGAAGAGCTCTTCTACGCCGCGATCGATCAGCTCGAGGGCAAGGCGAAGGGCAGCTCGGCGGCGAAGGGCGCCGCGCTCCTCGATCAAGCGTGCTCGCAGAAGCTCGCCGCCGCCTGCACCGTGCTCGGCTTCGTGTACCTGAACGGCCGCGGTGTGCCCGCGGATCCGAAGCGCTCGCTCGACGCCTACAAGCAGGGCTGCGAGCTCGGCGACGACGACGGCTGCATCGGCGCCGCCGACGTCCACAGCCGCGGTCTGCTCGGGCAGGTCGATCATGCGAGCGCGATCCCGTACCTCGACAAGGCGTGCACGCACGGCAGCGGCCGCGCCTGCGTCCTGCTCGCGGAGAAGTACGAGGGCGCGCTCGGCACGTCGAAGAACGACGACAAGGCCGCGCGCCTCTACGAGCAGGCGTACGACGCGCTGCAGTCGCAGTGCCCCGGCGACTCGACCGCGTGCTTCCAGCTCGGCAACCTCTACACCAACGGCAAGGGCACGCGCGTCGACGAGAAGAAGGCGTTCGACGCGTACAGCTCCGGCTGCGACGGCGGCTCGGGCGACGCCTGCTACGAGCTCGCGCGCGCGTACTTCAACGGCAACGGCGTCGCGCAGGATCAGCCGCAGGCGATCGCGGTGCTCGGCCGCGCGTGCAAGCAGTACGACAACGCGCTCGCGTGTCACGACGCGGTGGTCACCGCCGAGGACATGAAGGACGTGATGACGCCCGACGACATGTTCGCGCTCGCGACCCGCGCGTGCGAGCTCGACGCGCGCCAGTGCGAGGTGCTCGGTCACCTCTACGGCACCGGCACCGCGGTCAAGGAAGATCAAGACACCGCGGCCCACTGGTACCTGACCTCGTGCAACGCGGGCAGCGCGCTGTCGTGCAACGCGATGGGCTATCGCACCGCGAACGGCAGCGGCACCGTGAAGGACGGCGCGACCGCGGTGCAGTTCTGGGATCGCGCGTGCCAGGGCGATCACGCCGACGGCTGCGTGCAGGCCGGCAAGTCGTACGACGCCGGCGAGATCGTGCCCGCCGATCATTCGCGCGCGTTCGAGTACTTCCGGCTCGGCTGCGTGCGCGGCGGCGGCGAGGCGTGCGCGTGGGCGGGCGATCTGCTCGCCGCCGGCACCGACGGCACCGGCCACAAGAAGCCCGATCAAGCGCTCGGCTACTACGACGAGAGCTGCAAGGACGGCTGGGTGACCGCGTGCTCGGTCGCCGGCGACTACTACCGCGACGGCGCCGGCACCCACGTCGATCCGCGCAAGGCGATCGAGCGGTACACGCGCGGCTGCGAGGGCGTCGAAGGCGATCTCGCGCCGAGCGCGTGCGAGTCGCTCGGCCGCCTGAAGTACCTCGGCCAGGGCACGCCGAAAGACGTCGGCGACGCGCTGGTCGCGTTCGCGCGCGCGTGTCGCTACGGCCGCGGCTCGACCTGCTACTACCTCGACGGCCTCGCCAAGGAGGGCCAGTACGGCGACGACGCCAAGCAGCTCGTCACCTCGACGCTCGAGGACGCGTGCAGCGCGCAGGAGCCGGTCGAGGACGCGTGCGTCGCGTTGTCGGGCATCCTCGAGAACGGCTACTCGATCGCGAAGAACGTGCGCCGCTCGTTCCAGCTGATCGACGACAGCTGCAAGCGCGGCGCGGAGGCGGCGTGCCTCGCGGTCGCGAGCGCGTACGCGCGCGGCGCCGGCGTCGTGACGAACTCGGCGAAGGCGAAGGACATGTACAGCGCGCTCTGCGACAAGGGCGTGTCGTCGGCGTGCGTGCAGCTCGGCTCGATCCTCGGCGACGAGGGCAAGAACGAGCAGGCGGTCACGCTCTACCAGCGCGCGTGCGACGACGGCGACGCGCAGGGCTGTAACGCGGTCGGCTTCGCGCACTACACCGCGCAAGGCGCGCGCTGGGACGTCGTCGCCGCGGCGAAGGGCTACCAGAAGGCGTGCGATCTCGGCGAGGCGGTCGGCTGCTCGAACGTCGGCGAGCTGTACGAGTACGGCATCGCGTACGCGAAGGATCCGAAGAAGGCGTACGAGTACTACGGCAAGGGCTGCACGCCGAGCGAGGACGTCGGGTGCGGGCGGCTCGCGCGCTTCTACGCGTCGGGCACCGGCGGCGCGCAGAAAGACGTCGACCGCGCGATCAAGGAGTACCGCCGCGCGTGCGACGCTTCGTATTCGTCTCCGGACGCGTGCCGCGAGCTCGCCGATCTCCTGCAGTCGACCGGCAAGGGCGCGACCTCGGAGATCGCCGCGCTCAACCAGAAGGCCTTCGCGCGCGCGAAGGAGCTATCGGCGAAGAACCCCTTCTATCAATACGTGCTCGGCACCTATTACCGAGACGGCGTCGCCACCGTGCGCGATCCGAAGAAGGCGACCGAGCTGTTCGTCTCCGCGTGCGAAGGCTACGACCCGCTCGGCTGCCTCGCCGCCGGCCATCTCTTGATGGAACAGGGCGACCGCGAGAAGGCGGTCGTCGAGCTCGACCGCGCCTGCGCCGCGCAGGTCAAGGAAGCCTGCGATGTGGCGACCACCGCGCGAGGTGGCAAGGGCGGCGTGCCGATGTCAGGCGGCAAGGGCGGCGGCTGCGGCTGTCAGAGCGATGCGCCCTCGCCCGCCGGCGCCGCGCTGTTCATGAGCGCGCTCCTCCTGGCAGTGCGACGTCGGCGCAGGTAGCATCCCGGCGATGAGGTACCTCGCTGTTGGTCTAGCCTGTCTCTTCGCCGCTTGCGGCAACGTCAAGCCGACGCAGTTCGATGCGCCGCCCGAGATGGTCACGTTGACCGTCACGCGCAGCGGTAACGCGACCGGCTCGGTCTCCTCGACGCCGGCGGGCATCACGTGCGGCGCGACCTGCTCGATGCAGGTCGTCGCGGGCACGCAGGTCACGCTGACCGCGACCGCCGACGCCAACGCGACCTTCGGTGGCTGGAACGGCGGCGGCTGCAGCGGCACCGGGACCTGCGCGATCACGGTCGACGCCAACACGATGGTCGACGCCGCCTTCACCAAGGAGCAGTTCACCGTCGTGATCACGCCGAACGGCGACGGCGCCGGCACCGTCACCTCGACGCCGGCGGGCATCACGTGCGGCGCGACGTGCTCGTCGAAGTTCGACGTCGGCACGCAGGTGACGCTCCACGCGGCCGCTGATTCGGGCAGCACGTTCCTCGGTTGGAGCGGCGGCGGGTGCAGCGGCACCGCCGACTGCACGATCACCGTCAGCGCCGACGTCGGCGTGCAAGCCGCGTTCGGGAAGAACGGCTCGCTCGTCGTCACGCTCGCCGGCAACGGCAGCGGCTCGGTGGCGTCGAACGACGGCAACATCAACTGCGGCTCGGCGTGCTCGCACAACTATCCGCCCAACTCGACGGTGACCTTGACCGCGAGCCCGGCGGCGGGCTCGAGCTTCACGGGCTGGGCGGGCGGCGGCTGCTCCGGCACCGGCACGTGCACCGTGACGATCAACCAGGCGACCGGTGTCACCGCGACCTTCACGCTCAAGCAGTTCACGCTGACCGTGAACAAGAGCGGCACCGGCGCAGCCAACGGCACCGTCACGTCGACGGACAGCACGATCAACTGCGGCACGTCGTGCACCGCGACGCACAACTACGGCGACACCGTCACGCTCGACGCGAGCGCGCCGGCCGGCACGACGTTCGCCGGCTGGTCGGGTGGCGGCTGCAGCGGCGCCGGCTCGTGCAGCGTGACGATCACTGCGGCGACCACCGTCACCGCGACGTTCACGATCGATCAAGTCACGCTGACGGTCTCGAAGCCCGGCAACGGCTCCGGCACCGTGACCTCCAACGTCGGCGGCATCAACTGCGGCGGCACTTGCTCGGCGACCGTGAACTACGGCACCAGCGTCACGCTCACCGCGAGCGCCGCCGGCGGCTCGACGTTCAGCGGCTGGTCCGGCGGCGGCTGCAGCGGCGCCGGCACCTGCACCGTCAGCGTCACCGCGGCGACGACCGTCAGCGCGACGTTCACGCTCAACCAGTACACGCTGACGGTCAGCAAGACCGGCAGCGGCGGCGGTACCGTCACCTCGAACGTCGGCGGCATCAACTGCGGGACGACGTGCTCGGCGACCTTCAACTACGGCACACAGGTGACGCTGACCGCGATGCCCGTCGTCGGCAGCAGCTTCACCGGCTGGTCGGGCGGCGGCTGCAGCGGCGCCGGCACCTGCACGACCACGGTCCTCGCCGCGACGACGGTGACCGCCACCTTCACCAAGGGCTGCACGAACCAGACGGTCACGCTCAACCCGACCCAGAGCGTGTCGATCCAGTACCCGAACGCGGGCGGCACGGTCTATCGCGACAACTCGACGCGCGCCTACAGCAACCCGAACGCCGACTGCGGCGGCGGTCCGCCGTGCGACATCACGGGCTGGTACGAGTTCGATCTGTCGAACATCCCGGACTCGTCGTCGATCGTGTCGATGTCGCTGTCCGCGTACGCGAACACCGTACAGATGGGCCCGACCGTTCGACTCCAGTACAGCGCGGGGAACAACTGGACGCGCGCCGCGGTGTTGCAGAGCGATCTGCCGCGCACGAACGCGCAGATCGCGCCGCCGATCTCGCCGACGGTCGCCGCGTACAACACGTTCACGATCGACCTCTCGAGCCAGAGCTTCGCCGCCGACCTGATCGACAACTCGCTCACGATCGGCGTCGACAACACGAACGCGGCCTACTCGTACGCCTACTTCGACGGCTCCGACGCCTCGGGCAAGGTCCCGACCCTCACGATCACGTACTGCAACTGAGCGGTCCGGCAACCGCTGGCAGCGCGGCCGCCCGCTCGGGTAGGCCGCGTTGATCATCATCACGTTCGCGCCGGCTGTGCGACGCCGCCGCCCCCGCTGACTCCGATCGATCGCGCGCGTTCGGCGTTCCCACGCGCAGTCGGCTCGGTTACGATGATCACGATCGGGGAGTTACGAGCTGGGAGGACGAGCTCGTAACGAGGGCCCTCGATCTAGGGGACGCACATGTCACGTCATCTTCGACTGCTCGTGTTGTGCATGCTCACCGCTTGCGGCTCCGTCAAGTCGACGCAGTTCGATGCGACGCCGCAGATGGTCACCCTCACCGTGACCCGGAGCGGCAATGCGACCGGCTCGGTGTCGTCGACCCCGGCGGGGATCTCGTGCGGATCGACCTGCTCGACCCAGGTCATGGCGGGCACCCAGGTCACGCTGACCGCGACCGCGGACGCGAGCGCGACCTTCGGCGGATGGAGCGGCGGCGGCTGCTCGGGCACCGGCACGTGCGTCGTCACGGTGAGCGCGGACACGTCGGTCGACGCCTCGTTCACCAAGCAGCAGTTCACGCTGACCGTCGCGTCGAGCGGCGGCGGTACCGGCACCGTGACGTCGACGCCCTCGGGCATCAACTGCGGCTCGTCGTGCTCGTCGAAGTTCGACGTCGGCGCGAGCGTCGTGCTGCACGCGGCGCCGAGCTCGGGCAGCACGTTCGCCGGCTGGAGCGGCGGCGGTTGCAGCGGCACGAGTGACTGCACCGTCACGCTCTCCGCCGACGTGTCGGTCACGGCGATGTTCGTCTTGAACGGCTCGCTCGTCGTCACGCTCGCGGGCAACGGCACCGGCACCGTCACCTCGAACGACGGCAACATCAACTGCGGCACGACCTGCTCGCATCAGTACACGCCCAACAGCATCGTCACGCTGACCGCCGTCGCCGACACGAGCTCGACGTTCACCGGCTGGTCGGGCGGCGGCTGCAGCGGCACCGGCGTGTGCACGGTGACGGTCTCGCAGACGACCGGCGTCAGCGCGACGTTCACGCTCAAGCAGTTCACGCTCAGCGTGACGAAGTCGGGCGGTGGAACCGGCACCGTGACGTCCTCGGACAGCACGATCAACTGCGGCGGCACCTGCTCCGCGACGCACAACTACGGCGACGTCGTCACGCTGACCGCGACGCCCGATGCGGGCATGAGCTTCGCGGGCTGGACCGGCGGCGGTTGCAGCGGCACCGGTACGTGCGCGGTGACGGTCACCGCCGCGACCAGCGTGAACGCGCAGTTCACGGTCAACACGTACACGCTCATGTTGAGCAAGACCGGCAACGGCGCGGGCACGGTGACGCCGAGCCCGGCGGGCGTCAGCTGCGGCGCCGGCTGCTCCACATATGCCTACGGCACGTCGGTGACGATCACCGCGAGCGCCAGCACCGGCTCGACCTTCGGCGTCTTCACCGGCGGCGGCTGCTCGACGTCGCCGTGCACGATCACGATCCAGGCCGACACCTCGGTGAGCGCGGCGTTCACCTTGAACAAGGTCAACCTGACGCTCGCGACCGCGGGCACCGGCACCGGCACGGTCGCGCCGAGCCCGGCCGGCACCAGCTGCGGCGCCAACTGCTACCAGTACGACTACGGCACGGTGGTCGCGGTCACCGCGACGCCGACCAGCCCGTCGACCTTCACGAGCTTCAGCGGCGGCGGCTGCTCGACGACGAACCCGTGCAACGTCACGGTCATCGCGAACACGACGGTGACGGCGACGTTCTCGGTCGGCAAGGTCAACCTGACGCTCGCGACCAACGGCAACGGCGCAGGCACGGTCACGCCCAACCCGGTCGGCACGAGCTGCGGCGCGAACTGCTACCAGTACAACCAGGGCACGGTCGTCTCGGT
>DATJIA010000247.1:0-2874 GCA_035493675.1 Kofleriaceae bacterium
GGGCAAGAAGAACGCGCCGTGCATCATCTTCATCGACGAGATCGACGCGGTCGGCCGCCACCGCGGCGCCGGCCTCGGCGGCGGTCACGACGAGCGCGAGCAGACGCTCAACCAGCTGCTCGTCGAGATGGACGGCTTCGAGTCCAACGACGGCGTCATCCTGATCGCCGCGACCAACCGCCCCGACGTCCTCGACCCGGCGCTGCTGCGCCCGGGCCGCTTCGATCGCCGCATCGTCGTGCCGCGCCCCGATCTGCGCGGGCGCATCGGCATCCTCGGCGTGCACACCAAGAAGGTCCCGCTCGGCGGCCACGTCGATCTCGAAGTGATCGCGCGCGGCACGCCCGGCTTCAGCGGCGCCGATCTCGAGTCCCTCGTGAACGAGGCGGCGCTGATCGCCGCGCGCCGCGACAAGGACAAGGTCGAGATGAACGACTTCGAGGAGGCGAAGGACAAGGTGCTGATGGGCACCGAGCGCCGCTCGATGATCATCTCCGACAAGGAGAAGAAGACGACCGCGGTCCACGAGGCCGGTCACGCGCTGGTCGCGCGCTTCGTGCGCGGCCCGAACATGGACGAGGCCGATCCGGTCCACAAGGTGACGATCATCCCGCGCGGCCGCGCGCTGGGCCTGACCCAGCAGCTGCCGACCGAGGACCGCCTGAACATGACGGCGGAGTTCGCGAAGAACCAGATCGCGATCCTCATGGGCGGCCGCGTCGCCGAGGAGATCGTGTTCGCCAAGAAGACGACCGGCGCCGGCAACGACATCGAGCGCGCGACCGAGCTCGCCCGCGCGATGGTGACGGAGTGGGGCATGTCCGAGGAGTTCGGTCCGCTCAACTTCGCCGGCTCCAAGCAAGAGGTCTTCCTCGGCCGCGACTTCAACTCGTCGGAGCGCTGCAGCGAGGACACCGCGCGTCGCATCGACGCCGAGATCCGCCGCCTCGTCATCGACGAGTACGAGCGCGCCAAGCGCCTGCTCAGCGAGAACCGCAAGGGCCTCGAGGCGGTCGCCGACGCGCTGCTCGAGTACGAGACCCTCGACGGCGAGGACATCGAGAAGCTCCTCCGCGGCGAGAAGCTCACGCGCGCGCTGCCGACCGCCGGCAAGCAGCGCCCCGACACCGAGACCGAGGCGAAGAAGAAGGCGGTCTTGATCCCGCCGGTCGCGACGCACGAGCCCGAGCCGGCCTAGCCGCCTAGCGGCCTAGCCAGCCCCACGTTGACGTTGACGTTGACGTAGTCGGGGACGTTGGGCGTTGACGGCGACGGCGACGGCGACTTGGTCGTCGACGTCGACGTCTAAGTCCACGTCGCCGTCGCCGTCGCCGTCAACGTCCGACGACCACGACCCCGACCACGACCCCGACCACGTCTACGATCACGTGACGGCGTGGGACGACTGACGAGCGGGCATCGCGCCACGGGAAGTGGGAATGTGTTCCGGAATGCTTCGTCCGTTCGCGTTCCGCGGCGTCGCGCTCGACTGGAGCCGCCCGTACATCATGGGCGTGGTCAACGTCACGCCGGATTCGTTCTCGGACGGCGGCGCGCTGGCGAGCGTCGAGGCCGCGGTCGCGCACGGCGAGCGCTTGGTCGAGCGGGGCGCGGACGTGATCGACGTCGGCGGCGAGGCGACCAACCCGCGCGCGAAGGGCGTGACCGCGGAGGAAGAGATCGCGCGGGTCATCCCCGTCATCGAGGGGCTGGTGAAGCGCGTGAAGGCGCCGATCAGCGTCGATACGACCAAGGCCGCGGTCGCGAAGGCCGCGATCGAAGCGGGCGCGGAGATCGTCAATGACGTGAGCGGCGGGCTGTTCGATCCGGCGACGCCGAGGGTCGCGGCCGCGAGCGACGTCGCCTACATCTGCGGGCACCTGCGCGGCCGAGCGTTGGAGGAGGTCTTCAAGGCCGAGGCGCCGGCCGGCTGGGAAGAGGTCGCGAACGAGCTCGACGCGCGGATCATCCAACGCGACATGACGTGGGTCGACCCGGGCCTCGGTTTCGGTAAGGGCGCCGACCCCGCGTGCAACATGGACCTGATCCGACACGCAGGGGACCTGGCCGCGCGGACCCGGTGCCCCGTCGTCCTGGGCCCGTCGAGGAAACGGTTCCTCGCGAAGATGATCGGAAGCACCGACCCCAAGGATCTCGACGCCGCGACGGTCGGCGCGTGCCTCGCTGGGGTAGCGGCGGGCGCGAACATGCTGCGCGTGCACGATCCGGGGTTGCTTCGCGCCGCGCTCGTCGTGTACTTCGAGAACAGGGGCTCGTGAGCGGTTTCATCGACACCGTCCGCGCCTGGTTCGGAGACCTCGGCGCGCGCACCGTCCTCGTCACCATCGCGGACGTAGCGCTGGTCTATTACCTGATCTATCGCCTGCTGCTCACGATCAAGGGCACCCGGGCGGCGCAGATGGTCGTCGGCATCGTCCTGGTCGGCGCCGCGTTCTTCGTCGCCGAGCGGCTCGAGCTGACCACGGTCTCGTGGCTGCTCGATAACTTCATCAACTATCTCATCATCATCGTGATCGTCGTCTTCCAGCAGGACATCCGGCGCGCGCTCGGCCGCATCGGCGGCAGCGCGGTCTGGTGGGGCCAGAAGCGCAGCGAGTCGGGCGCGCTCGAGGAGCTGCTCGAGGCGGTGACCCAGCTCGCGCGCGGGCGCATCGGCGCGATCATCGTGCTCGAGCGCGACGCGGCGCTGGAAGACCTGGTCGACGACGCCGCGCGGATCGACGCGCGCATGAGCCGCCAGCTGCTGGTCTCGCTGTTCATCCCGAACCGCGACAACGAGCTGCACGACGGCGCCGTGATCATCGGCAAGACCCGCCGCATCGACTTCGCGCGCGCGCTCCTGCCGCTGTCGCG
>DATJIA010000248.1:0-40178 GCA_035493675.1 Kofleriaceae bacterium
CGGCGGCGGCAGCCTGATCTCGCCGCTGGTCGCGGGCGCGCGCGGCAAGCCCGCCGACGACGCGGCCGGATCGTAGAGCGTCTGCTCGCCGGTGCCCTCGACGGTCCAGGCGCGCTCCTCGCCCTTGTGATCGTCGGCGCTGCCGCCGGTCATCAGGTTGCCGAGCCCCGTGATCTTCTCGATCACGCTGACCCAGAAGGGCGCGCCCAGCGACAAGAGCATCCACGACGTCCCGAGGCCGAGGATCCACAGCGCGATGTCGAGCTCGAGCTCGCCCGTGGTCGGCTTCTTGATCGTCACGTCGTCGCAGTCGTCGTGGTACGCGCACCAGCGCTTCGCCATGTAGCTGTCCTGCCAGCCGAGCGGGACGTGCTCGGTGGTCAGGATCGCCGCGGCCTTCGAGAGCTCCTGCTGCGCGTGCGACATCGTGTCGGGTTCGCCCGGCTTCTCGGCGCCGATCTGCTTCGACAGCGACAAGACCTCGTCGACGCGCGAGCTCAGGTGATCGGAGATCGCGCGATTGCGATAGAGATCGTACGCGAGGTGGATCGCGTCGAGGTTGAGCAGCACGACCGCGAGCCCGGCGACCGAGCGCGCGACCGTGCGCTGCTCGTTGCCGAACGACTGCGACGCGTTCTCCTCGACGGTGGGGAACCAGCGCAGGCAGTAGTCGTGGAAGTCGCGCGCGTTGATCGTGCCGGGCGGCAGCGTGTAGTGGTACGCGAACTGGCGCTGCTGCGCGCGCGTCGGCGGCTTGTCCGACGCGGGGATGCCGCCGAACCACGTGATCGGCAGGTAGCGCGCGTCGTCGATCTTCGCGTCGATCGAGCAGACGCGGATGATCGCGAGCAGGTCGCCCTTCTTGATGTACTCGAGGCGCGTGCGCAGGTACTTCGAGCGCGCGGCCTCGGCGTCTTCTTCGAGCTGCTTCGCCTCGAGCGCGAGCTTGTGCTTCGGGTCGTTCGCGGGCAGCGCGAACAGCGCCTTCTTGGCGGCGTCGCCGCTCGCGCCCGCCTCCTTCCACTTCGCCTCGGCCTTCGCGAAGCCCTGATCGCGCAGCACGTCGGCCTTCTCCCAGCGGCGGCCGTCGTGGAGGATCGGCGAGCCGAGCACGTCGTCGAGGAACGCGTTCTCGGCGAGCTTGCGCGCGGCGCCGGTCAAGACGATGCCGCGCTCGTCGCAGAAGCCGCGATGGAGCTGCAGGAGCATGTCGCTCACGCCCTGCGCGCGCTGGCCGCGGAGCGTGTAGAGGATGCGCACGGTGACGTTGACCATCAGGCTGGCGACCAGCATCACCAGCGCGAAGGACACCGCGGTCTCGAGGTAGGGGAACACCATCAGAGGCTCGCCAGGTAATCGAGCACCGCGTCGACGTCGCCGTCGGCGACGTAGAACTCGTGCCCGCTGTTGTTGTTGCCGGGGAGCGACGTGTCGTAGCGGAACAGCTCGCGGTTGGTGCCGCGCTCGTGCGGCTCCTTCCACTCCCACCCCATGTCGTTCGGATCGTAGCGGCGGCTGCCGCGATAGAACGCCTTCGGCCGCTTGTCGGGCGCCGACAACAGCGCGCGCAAGGTCGGCACGCTGCCGTCGTGCAGGTACGGCGCGCGCGCCCAGATGCCGTCGAGCGGCGGCGCGAGGTAGCCGGTCGCGATCGGGCGGAACGCGTCGAGGCGCCAGATGCCGCGATCGAAGCCCCACTGGTTGAGCAGCGTCGCGGTCGGCGCGTCGAACGCCTGCGTGCGCAGCGGATCGGTGCCGAGCTTCGGCAGCTCGATCGTCGTCATGTAGAACGGCGCGTCGGAGGTCGCGACCTCGCGCGACTGCGCGTCGTACATGCCGTGGCAGGTGGCGCACTTCTCCTTGAAGACGTCGCGGCCGTGCTGCAGACGCTCGGGGTTGGTGCCGGGGCGCGCGAACGGGAACGCCGGCGGGCCGAGCTGGTAGTCGAGCCAGGTGCCGACCGCGTCGACGTTCTTGCCGCGCACCGACGTCGCGGTGCCGCCGACGCCGACGACCGATCCGTAGTTGCGCGCGCGCAGATCGTCGGTGTTGCCGTCCCAGTGATGCCACGGCCGCACGCTGCGCCGCTGGTTCCACACGCTCGGCAGATCGACGGTCGCCAGGTGACCGTCGTCGGGCGCGTGCAGCGTCTCGTACTTCACCGCGCTGAAGGCGTCGATGCGGCCGGGCCCGTTCATCGGGCGCTTGTCCATCCACGACGTGCCGGGCTTCTCACCCGACGACTGCATCTCCTTGATGATCTGCGTGTAGACGACGCGCTCGAACGTGGTGAGCTTGTCGGCGCCCGCGCTCTCGAGCTCGGCGTCGACCGCCGCGAGCACGTTGTCGACGGTGAACTTCGGGCTCGCCAGCGCGTGATGGATGAACGACTTGTAGCGCTGGTGATCGGCGACCGCGTTGGGCGCGCCGTCCATCATGTGGCGCTGGTCCTGATCGTCGAGGTACTCGCCCTGGTGGCAGCCGCTGCAGTTGATCGCGACGCGCTTGAGCTTGAAGCCGAGCTCGACGCCGGGCAGCTGGTAGTCGGTGTCGGCGACGACCAGGCCGCGCGGGATCGCGCTCTTGCGATCGACCTTCGGATCGTCGACGGAGACCAGGCCGAAGGCGTCCCACGGCTGGCCCGGCGGCGCGCCCGCGAACTCCTCGGGGAAGAGCCGCGGCAGCGCGCGGAAGATCCAGTACGGCACGCCGCCGCCGGCCTCGGTGCCGGTCGGCGCGTAGCGGAACGTCCACACGATCGACTTCTCGTACGCGGGATCCGACGACACGTCGTACGGGATCGCGTTCTCCGACGGCATCGGCAGCGCGAGCTCGATCGGATGACACGGCAGGTGTCGATTGCAGGTGCCGACGTACAGGACGATCGCCGCAAAGACGATGATCGGGATTGCCGGCAGCGCGGGCCAGAGTCTCCTTACGAGCCACTCGATGACCGATCTCACGACGCAGATATCCCCATCACCCGCGTGAGATGTTCGCATGGCGCGCAGCGAATAGGTAGGGTCTCACGCATGGACTTGTCTCCCGATCCTTCGGAGTCGCCCGATCCCGACGAGCCCGCGCTCGCGCAGCACCTCGCCGACGCGATCCGCACGATCGTCCAGCAGCAATACGATCGCGCGCAGCCGAGCGACCCCGACGGCAAGACCGCGTTCCGCGACGCGCACGCGAAGATCGTCGGGTTGGTGCGCGCGACCGTCACGGTGCGCGCGGATCTGCCCAGCGATCTCGCGCACGGCGTGTGGAAGGCGGGCAGCGTCTACAAGGCGTGGGTCAGATATTCGAACGGCGAAGGTCAGCCGCAATCGGATGGCGCAAAAGACGCGCGCGGCATGGCGATCAAGCTGTGTGCGCTTCCTTCGGATCTCGGGGAGCGCTTACCCGGAGACACGGAGTCCCACACACAGGACTTCGTGATGATCGATCACCCGAACTTCTTCATCCGCGATGCGCGCCAGTACGTCGACTTCGTCGATCGCAAGGTGGCGGGCAAGAGCGTCTTGGGCTTCGTGTTCCCGTCGGTGTTGCCGTGGAATTGGCGGCTGCGATCGCTCTGCATCATGTTGGCGCTGCAGAAGGATCCTCGCAGTCACCTCGCGCAGACATATCACTCGATGACGCCCTATCGACTGGGGCCGCACATCGTGAAGCTGCGGTGTCGCCCGCTGCACGACGTCGCCGCGCGCGCCGACGAGGCGTACGACTCGCTGCGCGCGGCGCTGGCGGCGCAGCTCGCGAGCGGCGACGCGCGGTTCGCGCTCGAGGTGCAGCGGCGCAACGACGAGTCGCTGTCGATCGAAGACGCGCGCCAGCGGTGGCCGGAGAACAGCGCGCCGTTCGAGCAGGTCGCCGAGGTCGTGATCCCGCAGCAGACCTTCGCGACCCCCGAGCAGCTCGCGTTCGGCAATCGCCTGTCGTTCTCGCCGTGGCACGGCCACCTCGCGCACCGCCCGCTCGGCTCGCTCAACCGCGTCCGCCGCCTCGTCTATCCGGCGTCGTCGACCTTGCGCCACTCGCTCAACGCGACGCCGCCGCTCGAGCCGACCGGCGACGAGACGTTCTGAGGAGCGTCACGCGTTCCAGCGCGGCGCCAGGAAGTCGACCATCTTCGACGGCGCGGCGACGCCGGCTTGCTCGAACCAGATCTTGGCGTCGCTGATCAGGCGATCGCCGCGCGCGCCGCCGCTGATCTCGCCGAGGCGCCAGCGGCAGGCGGCGGCGTCGTGCGCGCTGCCGGTCTCGACGAACTTCTCGATCGCGATCGAGAGCTCGCGCGCGGCGGTGTCGATGTCGTCGTGGCCGGCGGCGATCGCGGCGCGCAGCGACGCGGCGAACGCGTTGCCGACCGCGACGCCGATCTTGTCCATCGCCTTCGACGCCGCGGTCGCGGCCGCGAGATCGCCGCAGCGGACCGCGGCTTGGCCGCGGTGCTTGTGGACCTCGCCCATCACGAACGGCAGGCGATGGATGAGCAGCGAGCGGACCATCGGCATCGACTCGTCGAGCAGCGCCGCGGCGCCGCGCGCGTCGCCGTCGTAGAGGCGCAGCATCGTGCGCGCGATGACGGCGACGTGGTGCGCCTGGTAGTAGACGTCGGTCGGCCAGCCTTCGAGCGACGCGACCACCTGCTGCTCGGCGTTCGCGGTGCGATCCTCGACGATCTGGCGCCACACCGTCGGGTGGCTCGCGAACAGGTTGCGCGCGAAGACGTCGCGGCGGCGCTCGGCCTCGCTGACCGCCTCGGCGACCGAGCGGCCGAGCCCGGCGAAGTCGCCCGCGTTGATCTGCGCGAGGCACAGGAAGTAGCGCGTCATCGTGCGCTCCCACCACGCGCCGATCACGTCGTTCGCGATGCCGCGATCGGCC
Organism: Kofleriaceae bacterium; assembly: GCA_035493675.1. Classification (GTDB taxonomy): domain Bacteria; phylum Myxococcota_A; class Polyangia; order Haliangiales; family Haliangiaceae; genus JAIOQA01. The sequence goes on from DATJIA010000248.1 coordinate 4,888, forward strand.
TCTTGGCAGGCGTCGACCGCGACCCGGTACTTCGACGAGAAGAACGCGGCGATGCCCATGCCGAGGTGGCTCGCCGCGACCAGGTACGGATCGCGGATGCGATCGGCGAGCGCGACGACGCGGCGGGCGACCTCGTCGGCGCGCTCGAGCCCGCGTCCGCCCTGCGCCGCGAGGTAGCCGACCTCGGTGACCAGCGCGCGACAGACGCGGCGCTCTTCGCCGAGGCGGAGCGCGCGCAGCACGTGCTCGGTCTGCGGCGCCGCGCCGCGCAGGTGATCGATCATCGCGAAGGTCGACGCGGCGGCGAACAGCGCGTCGACGCGCGCGAGATCGCGCGGCGCGACGTCCTTCTCCTCGCGGCGGCGATAGTCGAGGCCGCGCACGCCGAGGCGCATGCGCGTCCACAAGAGGCGCGCGACCGCGCGGCCGCGCTGCGCCGGCACGTTCGCGCCGTACCGCTCGAGCACGTGCGAGAGGTGGCGCATGCCCAGGACGATGTGGCCGCCGCGCAAGAGGTTCTCCGCCGCGAAGCGCTCGAGCTCGAGCCGCTCGTCGCCGGTGGTCGCGCCCGCGAGCGAGAGGTACTCGCGCGCGGCCTCTTCGCCGCGGCCCGCGTACGCGAGGACGTCGGCGCGCGCGCGCGTGAGCCGGCGCTTGTGCGGATCGGCGTCGGGCGTCATGCCGACCGCGAGCGCGTACAGCGCGGCCGCGCGATCGAACGCGAGCGTCGCGGCGGCGCGCTCGGCGCCGGCGATCGCGGCCTGGCGCGCGCGGCTCGGATCGACCGCGGCGAGGAAGTCGACGCCGAGCTGATCCGGATCGGCCCAGTCGGTCTCGATCAGCGCGTTCGCGAGCGACGCGCGCAGCTCCTTCTCGCGCGCGGCGCCGAGCGACTGCGCGACCGAGACGCGGATGCGATCGTGATACGGCTCGACGTTGTCGCGCTCGCGCGCGCCGTGGCTGCGCACGAGGTGGGCGGCGCGCAGCTGCGCGAGCGCCTCGTCGAGCGAGATGCCGGCGGCGCGCGCCGCGAGGCCCTGCGCGATCGGGCGGCCGACCAGCGCGACGACCTCGAGCAAGCGGCGCGGTCCGTCGGGCAGCTGCGCGATGCGCGACTCGATCACGTGATCGAGCGACGGCGCCTCGGCGCCGCGCCCCGCCGTGCGCAGGTACCGCACCATCTCACCGACGAAGAACGGCGAGCCGCCCGACTCGTTGGCGACCGACGCCGCCAGCGTGTTGACGCTGTCGGTGCCGGCGCCGCCGAGCAGGTGCTCGGCGAGCTGCATCGCCTGCGATCCCGACAGCGGCTCGATCTCGATCTCGCGGATGTCGATCGGATTCGCGCCGCCGCCGCGCGCGGCGAGCGCCTTCACGATCGGCCCCGGATCGCCGTCGGAGCGGAAGGTGCCGACCATCATCAAGGGCGGCGGCGAAGGCGGCCCGAACAGCTCGGCGAGCACGCCGGCGGAGTCGGCGTCGCCCCAGTGCAGATCGTCGATCGCGAGCACCAAGCGGCGCGCGGTCGCGATGCGCGTCAGCAGCTCGCGCAGACACGCGAGCGCGCGCTGCTTCACGCGCGCCGGATCGCGGCCGCGCTCCGGCGGCGCCGCGGCGATCGACGGCACCTGCCCGAGCACCGGGAAGACCTGCGCGAGCGCGCCGACGTTGTCGGGGATCAAGAGGTCGGCGTCGTAGCGATGGAGCGCGCGCAGGTGCAGCGCGAGATCGTCGATCACCGAATCGAGCGCCTTGTACGGCACGCTCTCGCGCTCGTAGCACTTGCCGCGCAGGACCACGACGTCGTCGCGATCGCGCACGTCGTCGAGGAAGTCGTCGACGAGGGCGCTCTTGCCCATGCCGCTGCGCCCGGTCACGTAGCAGACGACCGCGGCGCCCGCCGACGTCCGCGCGAGCGCCTCGTCGAGCAGGCTGCGCTCGACCTCGCGGCCGAGCAGGATGCCGTCGAGCGTGCGGATCTGCGAGGTCGGCTCGATGTTCGCGCCGAGCCGCTCGAGCACCGCGCGCCCGTCGGGGCGCTTCGACGGATCGGGATCGAGCAGCTCGCGGGCGAGCGCGACCAGATCGTCGGGCCCGTCGTCGTTGCGCACGATCGGACGCTCGCGCGCCTTGGCCGCGAACATCTGGATCGGCGTGCCGGTGAACGGCAGGCGGCCGGTCAGCGCCTGGTAGATCATCACGCCGACCGCGTACCAATCGCTCGCGGGCTCGGTGAGCGACGCCGAGATCTGCTCCGGCGCCATGTACGCCGGCGTGCCCATCACCTGCCCTTCTTCGGCCGCCGGCACGCCGCTCTGCGCGCGCACCAACCCGAAGTCGAGCAAGACCACGCGGCGATCACGCGTGATGATCAGGTTCGACGGCTTCACGTCGCGGTGCACGAGGCCCGCGTCGTGGAGCGCGATCAGGCCGCGCGCCACGCCGACCAGCGCCTGGCGCAGGCGATCGTGATCGCAGCGACCGAGCGGCAGCTCGGGATAGCTGCCCTGCGCCGACGGCACGCCCGGGCCCGCGCCCGACAAGGCCGTGATCGTCTGCGCGTCGATCAAGCCGTGCAGCTTGGGCAGCGGCGACGCCGCGGCCGCGAGCGTCGAGTCGGTCTCCGGCACCGCGCCGCCGGGACGCACCCACTGCAGGAAGTCGGCGCCCTCGAGCAGCTCCATCGTGAAGAACCACGTGCCCGCCGCCTCGACGAGCTCGCCGAGCCGCACGAGGTTCGGGTGATGGAGCTGCGACAGCGCGCGGAACTCCTGCTTGAGGCGATAGAGCAGCTGCCCGTCGGGCCGCCGCAACGTCTTCAGCGCGACGTGCTCGCCGCGCTCGCGATCGAGCACCTCGTAGACCGCGCCCATACCTCCGGCCCCGAGAGACCGAAGCACTGCGAAGCGGTCGGTACCGCGGAAGTCCGCGCCCGGCTCGTTCATCCCGGGCGCCACTCCATCCGCGCGAGATCGTCGCCGAGGACGAGCTCCGCGCCCGCCGCCAGCGCCGCGATCCGGACTTCTTCCTTCTCTCGCCCGAGCCGACCGAGATAGATCCCGTTGGTCGAGCCGGTGTCGATCGCGTACAGCGCGCCGTCGATGTCGAGCACCAGCACGTGCACGCGCGAGATGCCGTGGTGCGCGAGCACGCTCGCGCCGTGGGTGTCGCACCGCTCGTAGCGTCCGACCAAGACGCCGGTCTTCACCGCGCTCGCGCCGACCTTCAGCGTCTCGCTGCGGCCACCGGCGGTCAGCATGATCGATCCGATCATCGGCTCGTCGTGCACGCCGGTGATCGTGGCGCGCGAAGGCCCCGGCGACGTGCGCACCATCGTCACGCTCTCGCGGGCCTTGTCGAACGGATCGACGACGCCCGTGCCCGACGCGAGCGGTCCGCGCGTCGCCGGCTGCATCCGATTCTTGCGACGCCGCCAGCGATCCGGCTCCGCCTCCGACTCCTCGACGTACACGCGTTCCGGAACGCACTTCCACGCCTCGGCCGCCTCTTCGGGCCAACCCGCGGCGTCGTCGGGTCCGGTCGGCAACAGGAACAAGCAGTAGGTGCCGACGCGCACGAACGTCGGGCCGCTCGCGGTCAGCGCCTCGAGCCGCTTGCCCGCTTCATCCGCGAACGCGGTGCGCGTCCTGAGATCCAGGAGCCGATACGTCACCTCGCGCGTGTCGCTGATCGGGTGCGCGACCAAGACGAGGTGGCGCAGCGCGAGCGCGGGATCCGCGTGCAGGTAGAGGTCGCAGTGCCCGTGGCGTCCGATGATCGCGGCGTTCGCGCGACCGACGCGCGCGGCGAGCGCGAGCGTGCCGGCGACGCGCTGGCGGATCGTGTCGACCGCGACCACCGCGATGCCCGGCTGCGTGAAGGATAGAAGCATCCGCCGCAGATCGGTCCACGCGACTCGGAACAATTCCGCGAAGCGACCCCCCGGCACGATCGGCTCGTCGCCGACGATGATGCCGGTCCGCAGGTTGCGCGCGTCCGCGCGGTCCTGCCCATCCGCGAGATGGATGACGCGGCTGCGGAGGTCCCCCACCCCTCTATGTTAACCCGGATCGCCGGCTTTACCGGGAAGTAACCAGGCAAAGAATTGATCCATGCACGCCTTCTGCGCCGGCGGCATGTACTCGAAGTTGCGCCCGCGATCGATGATCTCCCAGAAGTCCTTCGACTCGACTTCGGTCAGCTGATCGCGAATCGCGCGGAGTCGGTCGGGATCTTCACCGCGCATGTCGTCGGCGATGCGGCGCGCGCGCTGCTCCTCACCGACCGACAGGTAGTAACAGGCGAGCTTGACCTGCGCCTTGCGCACACCTTGGAGGTGGTGCTCCTGCTTGCGCAGGTTGATCGGCTGGTCGAGCTCGAGGAAGAGCGAGAGCATCTCGTCGTCGATCGCCCCCGCGGCCAGGCCGTGGGCCAGCTCGCACAGCGTGCCGACGTCGTACGCGACGGTCTCCGTCACGAACCCGAGCGACATCTCGAAGCTCGTGCGGCCGTAGTACAGCATGTGACGAACGGCGTCCTGCGCCGCCTCGAGGTGGCCCTGGCGCAGCATCGCCTCGACCAAGAGCCGGTACTGGTTCATCACGTTGTACGCGGTGCGCACCGCCTTCGCGTTGAGCGCGGCGCGCAGGTACGAGTTCATGAAGCGGAACACGAGCGCGAGCAGCTCGCGATCGCCGTGCTTGCCGGCGGCCTCGCCGATGTAGCGGGTGTCGATCGCGATCAGGTAGTTGATGTCGGGCATCGCGCCCTGCGCCTCGGCGAAGATGCCGAGGTACTGGCGCAGGGCCTTCCACTCGAGCCACGTCCGGCGCGTCTCGAGATCGCGCAGCGACTCGGGATCCATCGCGACGAAGTCCGGGTTGTCGCGGATGCCCGCCGACACCTTGAACCAACCTTGGTGCGCCTTGCCCTTCACCTCGAGGTAGCGCACGACGAAGTCCTTCACCGCGTCGACCGCGCGCGACGCGATGATCTTGTCCTTGCCCGAGATCGACGACGACGTGATGTCGGTGAGCTCCTCGAGCGCGTTCATCGCGGGGCCCTGCGCGTCGGCGACCGTCGCGTCCTGGCGCGCGGTCGCGCCGATCGCGACCTTGCGCGAGGCGTCGCGCTGGATGCGCATGATGATGTTGACCGGCTCGAGGAAGCGGAACACGTACGCGAAGTACGGCAGCGTGAGCACGAGCCCGAACGACGTCACCAGGATCATCGAGAAGATCGTCGCGCGCGGCACGAAGTGCGCGTGCACCGAGAGCGACAGCCACACCGAGCACACGCACGCGATCACGAAGTACGCCATCACCGCGAGGTTCACGCGGTCGCGCAAGAACATCTGCGCGACGCCGGCGTACCGGTCCGCCGACAACTGCACGATGATCGAGACGACCGTGATCACGAGGCCGAGCACGGCGGCGTTGAGCGACGACATGCCGCCGACCGCGTCGGTGATGTGGTCCGGATCGAAGTGGACGTAGCGCGACGCCGGATTGAGCAGGGAGTCTTCGGCGGGCAGGCCGCCGGTCGCGAAGCTGTCGAGCAGCCAGAACCCGACGAAGACCGCGAGCGCGGTGCCGAAGAGCACGGCGATCGGGAAGACCCAGACGCGCCGGCGCGAGACGCGCGCGGGGTCGGCGGCGGGCTCTTCGTTCACGCGATCGACCTTATCAGGGTGTGAGCGTGCTGGGGACGGTGCCGGGCGTCGGCGCGCTGAACGTCGTGTCCCACGTCGTGCCGGTCGCCTCGCTGGTCTCGTCGTCGCCGTCCGAGCCGTTGCCCGAGCCCTGCTGCATCTCGTGGCCGGTCTCGAGCATGAGGCGCTTGGTCGACTTCGCCGACGCCGGCGTCGCGCCCTGCACGGCGATCGAGTCGAGGTCGGTCTTGTAGGTCGAGGCGATCGAGTCGGCGTCGGGGCCGTCGACCGACATGCCCGACTTCGGCGTGATCGTGTTGGTCGACGACGCCGCGCCCGCGATCATGAGATCGACGTCGGTGACGAGATCGCTCGCGCCGTCCCAGGTGAAGAGGACGACCATCTCGCCGGCGTTGGTGAGCGTCGGCGTGCTGTTCGACGCGACGACCGTGACGGTGCCGTCGGCGATCGAGTAGGTCGGCGACACGCCGTTGGTCGTCTTGAAGTTGGCGGCGGTGTCGGTCGCGATCGTGATCACGCCCTTGGCGGGGATCGACGAGCCGGCCTTGAACTGCACGATGAAGTCGCCGCTGTCGACGGTCTGCGTGCCGGCGGGCAGCTTCCAGTACGTGCCGACGTCGGAGACGTAATAGTGATCGAGCGAGACCGCGCTCGCGGTCGGGTTCACGATCTCGATGAACTCGCCGCCGGTCGGCGCGAGCTGCACCTCGGACAGCAAGAGGCTCGACTGCGTGATCTGCGGCGGCGCGTCGGGCGTCGGCGTCGGCGCGGCGTCGGGCGTGCCCGGCTGCTCCGGCGCGTCGGGGGTGCCCGGCGTTTCGCGCGCATCGGGCGTGCCCGGTTGCTCGCGCGCATCGGGCGAGTCGTGGTGACCGCTACCGGCCGCGGTGGCGCAGCCGCCGACCGCGAGACAGAGGAAGACGCGACGGAACATTGGCCGGGGCGTATCAACCCCGGATGACAGCCGCAACTGAAACTCTGTGACAGCGGTGCGACTTGTTTTCGGTGTATCGTCCGCCGCAAATGAGCGAAGAGTTCCTCGACGAGCGTCGCGATGCCCTCGAGAACGAGTTCTTCCACAAGGAAGATCAGAAGAAGATCCAGGCCCTGAAAGAGGACCTGGCGGACACGACGACCAAGGACGAGCTCCGCAAGATCTCGGGCATGACCGACGACGCGGTCCTCGATCAGCTCGTCTCGCTCGGGCTGTCGGGGAAGACGGTCGCCGCCTTGTCGCTGGTCCCGCTGATCTGGGTCGCGTGGGCCGACGGCTCGATCCAGGACAACGAGCGCACCGCGATCCTGAACGCGGCGCACGGCAAGGGCCTCGAGGAAGGCACCGCGGGGTACACGCTGCTCGAGAGCTGGCTCGCGAAGAAGCCGGACGACAAGCTGTTCGGCGCGTGGGAGCAGTACATCAAGACGCTCGCCTCGCAGCTCAACGACGAGCAGAACCGGCTGCTCCGCACGCAGATCGTGAGCTTCGCGCGCGTGGTCGCGGAGAGCGCGGGCGGCTTCCTCGGCATCGGTCGCGTCGCCGGCTCCGAGGAGAAGGTCCTCGCGAAGATCGGCCACGCCTTCGATCGATAGAGCGCGCGATGCAGTACCGCTGGCTCGGACGCACCGGCGTCAAGGTCTCGCGGCTCGCGCTCGGCACGATGTGCTGGGGCGGCGACGCCGACGAAGGTTCGTCCGCGGCGATGTTCGCGCGGGCGCGCGAGGCCGGCGTCAACTTCATCGACACCGCCGACGTCTACAACGGCGGCCGCAGCGAGGAGATGCTCGGGCGCTTCATGGGCCGCGCGCGCGACGAGCTCGTGATCGCGACCAAGGCGTATTTCCCGACGGGGCAGGATCCGAACGCGCGCGGCGCCTCGCGGTTCCACCTCGTCCGCGCGGTCGAGGCCAGCCTGCGCCGCATGCAGACCGATCGCGTCGATCTCTTCTACCTGCATCGCTGGGACGACGAGACCGCGATCGAGGAGACCCTGCGCGCGCTCGACGATCTCGTGCGCGCCGGCAAGATCCTCTACCCCGCGTGCTCGAACTTCGCGGCGTGGCAGGTCGCGCACGCGCTCGGCGTCGCGGCGGCGCGCGGGCTCGCGCCGATCGTCGCGGTGCAGCCGATGTACAACCTCGTCAAGCGCCAGGCCGAGGTCGAGATCCTGCCGTCGGCGCGCGCGCTCGGCGTCGCGGTCGTGCCGTACTCGCCGATGGCGGGCGGCATGCTCTCCGGCAAGTACACCGGCGGCGCGTCGCCCGCCGGCGCGCGCTTCACGTACAACAAGATGTACCAGACGCGTTATGCCGATCAGGCGTACTGGGCCGCGGCCGAGGCGTTCGCCGCGCTCGCGGGCGACATCGGGCGCGCGCCCGGCACGCTCGCGGTCGCGTGGGTCGCGTCGCATCCGGCGGTGACGTCGGTCTTGGTCGGCGCGCGCTCGGTCGAGCAGCTCGAGACGTCGCTCGCTGCGGCCGACCTCGAGCTCGATCACGAGACGCGCGCGAAGATCTCGGCGCTCACGCCCGAGCCTCCGCCGGCGACTGATCGCAACGAAGAGCGCACGCCCGACAACTACGGCGCTCGCTGAGTGGCACGCGGTCTCAGTTGACGTCTCGGCGTGCACGGCCACGCTCGACGTATGACGATCATCCGCGAGACGTACGTCGAGAGACGGCAACCTGCGATCCGCTGGGGCGCGGTGGTCGCAGGCGGCTTCGCTGCGCTCGGTGCCGCGCTGCTGCTCGAGATGCTCGTGGTCGGCGGCGAGCTCGCGTCGACCGACGTGCATCGCGCGACGTGGCGCGACTTCGGCGCGTCGGCCGGCGCGTGGTCCGTGCTCGCGATCGTGATCGCGATGTTCATGGGCGGCCTGATCGCCGGGCGGCTCGCGCACGCGCGCGATCGCGGCGTCAGCGCCGTCCACGGCGGCGTCGTGTGGGCGCTCGTGATGGTGTTCGGCACGCTGCTCGCGGTCTGGACCGTCTCGCACATCGAGGCGGCCAGCGAGCCGGCGGCGCCGGTCGCCGCGGTGCCTAACTACGTCGAGCCCGGCGTCGGCGCGCTCGGCATCGACAGCGACGACCTGCAGCGCGCGATGGAGCCGCGCATGCACGGCCACGCGCCGAGCGTCGCGCAGATCAACCTCGCGCTCCGCGACGAGATCGACGACGCGATCCGGACCGGCAAGCTCGATCGCGCGGCGATCACGACCGCGCTGGTCGAGCGCGCGATGCTGTCGCGCGGCGACGCCGCGGCGGTCGCGATGTACATCGACACGCACCGCACGCTGGCGCCCGACGCGATCGATCCGGTCGCGCAGGCGCGCCACGACGTCGGCGAGACGCTGCTCTGGCTCGCGCTCGGCATGGCGCTCGGCCTCGCCGCGGCGATCGGCGGCGGCGCGCTCGGCGCCCCGCTGCCCTTCCACCGCCGCACGCGGAAGACGCACACGACCTTGCACGGCACGCCCGCGGCGCCCGCGACGGTCGTGACCGACGACGTCCGCCGGACCACCGACGACGTCTTCTAGCGATAGGGTCCGTCGTCGCGCGTCGCGAGCGCGCGCAGCGCCGCGACCGCGGCGCGGATCCGCGACGGCTCCCGCTCGACGTCGAGCCACGTGACGATCGCGCCGCCGCCGTCGTCGTCGGTGCGCAGGCCGGCGAGGCCGGCGCGGCTCAGGTGATCGCGCACCGTGCTGGTCAGCTCGCGATCGGCGTTCGCGCCGGCGAGCGTCGCGACCAGGCGCGGGCCGTCGTCGCCGAGGTCGACCTTCACCTCGAGCCCGTCGGGCGCGAGCGCGACGCCGATCGCGGGCGCGGCGAGCGGCTCGGCCCCGGGCAGCGCCGCGAGCGTCGCGCCGAGGCCGTCGTCCCAGTCGGCGAGCAGCGCGACCAGCTCGATCACCGCCGCGATCGCCTGCGGCGTGGCCTCGCGCGCGACGCAGGTGACGAGCGCGCCGTCGACGACCAGCGCGCCGTGCGCCAGGCGCACCCATGCGACCCCGGTCTCGTCGGTCCACATGCGGCGCGCGAGCTCGGGATCGTCGGAGAAGATCGTCACGCCGTGCGCGACCGCGACGCTGGCCAAGCCGCGGAAGCCGCGGCGTCCGGCGGTCACGCGTCCGGACAGCGGCAAGCGGCGCGCGGCGGTCGCCTGCGCGCCCCACACGCCGGGCGCGACGTCGACGAGCTCGACGCGCACGACGACGCCGCGGCGCGCGACCTCGATGGTCGCTTCGTCGACGGCGCGACCGCCGACGGCGGCCGCTCGTGCGACGAGCAGCTCGCCGAGATCGCGTCGTTGCGAGCGGACCCAGCTCGCTTGCGCGACCGCGAGCCCGCCGAAGGCGAGGACGAACAGCCAGGCCACGCTCTAGCTTAGCGTCGCCCGAACGAGATCACTTGAGAATGCCAGCGCCGTAGAGAATCAGGAGCAGACCGTCGACGAGACCGATGATGCCGAAGATCGTCTGGAACGGCATGAGCTTCTTCTGCAGCTCCATGACCTTCTGCTCCGCGTCGCTCTCGCCCGGAATCCATTTCGCAATCTGCGGCATGCCAAGGAGGAACCCCAGCAGGAGGCCGCCGATGAACCAACCGAGGAATGTGAGCGACGGGAGGATGGGGCTGAACTTGATGGCACCCTTGAACATCTCCAGCCACGTGATCCAGTAGTAGGCGCAGTACCCGAGCAGGGCGACGCCGATGATGCCCTGATACGGCGTCAGCTTCGCGAGCGCTTCCTTTGCGTCTGGCTTCTTCGCGACGATGAGCCCGGACGTAGCGAGCAGTCCACCGAGAATCATCAAGATAGCCGGGATGTAGAACAGCCGCAGCGTGTACGAGAATGGCATTCCGCTCATGTCGCTCCCCCCATAGATGTGCAGCGTGCTGGCCCCTCTGCCAGAACGTCGCGATGGCCCCGAGCGTACGCGCAAAGTGCTCGCGCGCGCAAACGCAGGGGGGCAGATCCCGACGACGCAGCAAGTCAATGCGCGTCGGCCATGAACAGCGACGCATCGGGACGTCGGCTCGCTGACCACATTCGCCGACGCCGATCGGCGCGCGCGCGGCGCTTCAGATCTTCGAGCTCGTCACACGGAATTCCGTCGAGCTCGTCGCGCCATGCGGTCGCGAGCAGCGCGTCGCGCGTGACGCTCGCGGCGCGCGCGCCCCACAAGAGCAGCTGTCCGCGTCGATAGGGAATCGTCTCGATCGCGAGGCCGGCCTTCGCCTCCGCGATCGCCCGCGCGTGATCGCCGCGCGCCATCTGCACCCAGACCGCCGACAACCGCAGCGACGGATCGTCGGGCGCGCACGCGATCGCGCGATCGAGCGCGGCGGCCATCGCGTCGGCGTCGTGCGTGGTCTGCTCGAGGCGCGCGACCTCGGCGAGGTGCACGCTCGCTTCGTCGGGCTTCGTGCCCGGATCGATCGAGTCGATCGTGATGCCCGGCGGATGCGCGGGCAGCTCCCACGCGCCGACCGGACCGCTCCAGTCCCACGACACGCGCAGCCACGGCCCGTCGCACGCCGGCGCGCGGCCGACCGCGAGGAGCAGCGAGCGCGCCTCCGGCTCGACGACGATCGCGTGCACGTTGATCGGCTGCGCGATCACGCCGCCGACGCGGCGCACGACGCCGGGCGCGTTCGGATCGATCCGATCGTCGAGCATGCGCGCCAACGCCATCGCATCGGACTTCGACGATCCCGCGAGCTCGCGCAGGCGACGCTCGCGCGCGTCCGAGTGCATCGCCCACGCGTGCGACGCGGTCGCCTCGCCGTCCTGCATGCGCGGGTGGCGGTAGCGGTTCGCGCAGGTGAGCAGGTCTCCCGAAGGCTCGACGATCTCGACCGCGCGCCCGTGGATCTCGATCACGATCGCCTTCCGCTCGCGCGCCGACGACGCGCAGATGCCCCACGTCGACGACACCGGGCGCTCGCGCGCGATCGCGATCGCGTCGTCGAGCGTCTCGGCGCGCGCGGCGAGCGCGTGCATCAGATCGACGATCGTCGCCCCGCCCCACCGCACGTCGCGGTGGAACCGCGTGTGCGTCGTGAAGACGAGCCCCGCTTCGTTCCACACGCTGACCACCGGTGTGTCGGCGCCGCGCGTCGCGACGAAGCCGTAGCGCATGCCGCCGGACGGCGCGCACAGCACCAGCGACGGCGCCGAGTCCCACACGCCGTTGCCGGGGAAGTCGAAGTTGCGCGCGTGCTTGATCGTGCCGTCGGCGGACCTGTCGCCCCACGCCACCACCGTCGAGCACGCGGGCACCGCCGCGCGCGTCATCACCTTGGCCGCGTGCTGCTTCACGAACGGGCCCGCGCCGAGCCGCGACGCCAACCCGACCGCGTTCTGCATCACGTCCATGACCGCGAGGTAGCGGCCCTCCGCCGGCGTGCGGCCGATCGCGCGCGCGAACGCGTGCGTGCGCGCGCGGAAGTCGTCGGGGCGATCGCGATCGAGCCTCCTCAGCGCGGCCTCCGCGGCGGCGTTCGCGATCGCCTTCACCGCGCGCGGCGCAGTGCCGAACAACATGCGCTGCGGCATGTCGGGGTAGTGATCGAACGCGGCCTCGTGGCCGCCGTGCGCGCGCAAGAGCTCGCCGTGCTGGCGGCCCATCTCCTCTTGCGTGCCGGCGAGGCGGGCGATCCAGAGCGGTCGGGTCGGTTGGGTCATGACTTCTTCTTCTTTCTGCGTGGCCGCGACCGCCGGAGCGGCGCGAGCACGCGCTTCTCGAATTCGTCGACGAGCGGCAGCGACGACTGCGAGCGGATCACCTCGTGCACGAGCGAGCCGTCGAGCACGGTCAGCGCGAGATCGACGAGCCTCGCGGGATCGCACGGCGCGATCCATCCGCCCGCGACGCCCTGCTCGATCGTCTTCACGAGCAGCGCGCGCATCGGCTCGACCAGCTCGCGGTTCTTCGCGATCACCTGCTCGGGATCGCTGCCGCCGACCGCCCACAGCTGGAACAGCAAGACGATCCGATCGCGGCGGCCCTGGTGGAACTCGAGCGTCGCGCGCATCACCTGCGCGAGCAGATCGATCGGGTGGACCACGCCGGCGACCTTCGACGTCACGTGCGCGAAGTAGGTGCGCTGCGTCTCCTCGAGGACGGCCTCGAACACGGCGCCGAGGTCCTTGAAGTAGAAGTAGAGCGTCGGGCGCTTGAGGCCGAGCTCCGCCGCGAGGTCGCTCATCGTCGTGTTGGTGACGCCGCGGGTGCGGATCACGTCGAAGGCGCGAGCGGCGAGCTCGGCTCGCCGGGCGAGGTCGGGGGCGCGGGCCATCTAATTCCCTGACAGAGTGTCAGGCTATGGATTCTTCGACAGACTGTCAAGTCATCCGGACGGCGCGCGGGAGGAAGGCGCGCCGCCGGCGCGACGTAGCAAGTGGGTCGCGCAAGAGCGCGTCACTTTCGTCTCGTGTAAGCTCGGTTCCCCGTGGCCACTCAACCCAGCCGCACCGCGGACGATGTCGTGATGCAACGTCCCGAGGACGTTCGCCTCACGATCCCGGTGCCGCACTCGACGACGGCGACCGCGGGCGCCGCGAGCGCCTTCCTGCTCCGCCGCATCGCGTATCGGGCGGGCGCCTATGCGCCGGGCATCCAGGAGCACCTGTTCTTCGAGCTGCAGCAGCAGGGCATCGGCGGCTCGATCGAATCGGTCGGCGAGTGGTTCAAGCGCACGGTCGGCTCGCTGCAGGAGATCGGCTATCGCTTCAGCGGCCGGCGCGTCGCCGAGCGCACGCCCGGCATCCTCGCGTGGGTGCGCGAGGGCGCCGGCTATCGCGGCGCCGTCTTGCCCGCGAGCTACAAGAAGCTCCACAGCGGCAACGGCGAGGACGTCGCGCCTTACGCGGTCGGCCTCGGCATCGATCGCATCGACGGCGCCGCCAAGGACGACCTCGTCCTCGTCGATCCGTGGCCCGGCGTCGGCAAGCCCGACCGCGTCACCGTCCCGCCCGCGCTCGAATCCGCGCACCGCGAGGGCAACTACCACGCGCTGATCTTCTACTGGGCCGGCTGGGCCTGATCGGGCCTCGGGCCTCGGCCCTGAACGACGCGCGCAGTCTTGGTTCGGGCCGAGGCCCGAAGCCCGAGGCCTGAGGCCCTATCTCGCGACGGTGCCGAGATCGACGTACGCCTTGTCGTTCATCACGATGAACGGCCGGTGCTCGAAGGAGAGGTTGCCCTTGGTGTCGCGGTGGAGGATCTCGAGCGTGCCCATGCCGTAGCCCATGGGGCCGCGCGAGAAGTAGTGGATCGCGAGCTCGTAGGGGCCGCTCGACGCGGGGCCGTCGATCGCGAACTCCTCGGGGCCGTAGCCGGTCGTGACGTCGGCGTAGAGATCGCCGCCCGAGCGCAGGTGCATGCGCTTGTAGAACGCGTGGCCGCCGTGCGCGTCGCGGATGTGGAAGTCGACGTCGTTGTCGTCGGTCTCCCAGTACAGGATGAAGCGCGTGGTCGGTCCCGTCGCGAGGGAGGCGCCGCGCTTGGCGAGGCGCTCCACGATCGACTTCTTCTGCGCGGGCTCGGCCTGCGCCCACGCGGCGCCGATCAGCGCGAGGTCCTCGTGCAGGATGCGATCGCCGCCGCGGAAACGATCCGACGGGTACGGCTGATCGAGGCCGTGCTCGATCGCGGCGAGCGCGTCGGCGTAGCGGCCGGCGCGGAGCAGCGCGTACGCGTAGAGCCGATGACCGGTCAGGTGATCGGGGCGGTCCTCGACCGCGCGCTTGTAGGTGTCGAGCACGAGCGCGCGCGAGACGGTCGGATCGCGATCCGCGATCCGCTCGAGGCGCTCGCCGGCGAAGCGGCGCAGATCCGCGCGCGACGGGAACAGATCGATGATCGATCCGTACGCGCGCGCCGCGCCGGCGCGATCGCCCTTGGCCTCGAGCGCGTCGCCGAGCGCGACCAGCCCGAGCAGATCGCCCGGATCCTTGCCGTGCCACGCGCGCGCGCGGGCGAGCGCGTCGTCGAGCTTCTTGGCGCCGATCGCCTTCTGGATCGCCGCGTAGTCGCCGGTCCACGGCGGCAACGTGTCCTTGTCGTCGTCGTCGTCCTCGGCGTAGTGGTCGTCCGCTTGGACGTACGCCGAGCCCGAGCCGGCGCCCTCGCCGTTCGAGAGCAGCGCGTCGACGGCGGCCTCACCGCCGTCGGCCTGCCCTTGCCCGCCCCCGCCGCGGTGATACGCGGGGCCCGGGTTCGCGACGCGACCGGTGACCGCGCCCGACGGCGCCGTGTCGACGTGGAGGTTGCGCGCGGGCGCGTCGGTCGCGGGCGGCGGCGGCGGCTCGGGCGGCGGACGCATCGTGATGTCGGGCGTCGCGATCGGCTTCTTCTCGGCGGCGGTGTCGTCACCGTCGGCGACGCCGTTGTCGTCTTCCGAGAGCAGGTCGACCTTGTCGGCGGTCGCCTTCTGCAGCTCGGGCGCCTTGTTGGCGTCCTTCTCGTCTTCCTTGCCGTCGGCGTCGCCGCCGGACTCCTTCGGCTTGTGCTTCGCGGTCGTCACCGGCTGCGCCGGCTGCGCGATCACCGCGGGCGCCTTGCGATGCTGGAGCTCCAACCCGTCGCGACCCACGACCAAGATCTCGGCGAGCGCGCGGCGATCGAGGCCGTAGCGCGCGTAATCGGCGTCGGTCTCGAGCACGAGCAGCGCGGTCTCGTCGGAGATCACGCGCTCTTGGATCGAGAGCGCGACGATCTTCTTGGCGAGCTCGGCGCGCGCGGCCTTGTCGGTCGTCGCCTGCGCCTGGGCTTCCATGCGCAGCACCTGCGCCTCGGCGGCGGCGCGCTCGACGAGCACGCGCGGCACGTTGGCCGGCACGACGGTCATCGCGTGATCGCCGATCGTGATCTTCACGTTCGCGCGCGAGCGCGCCGACGATCCGAGCGCGGCGTAGATCGTCGCGCCGTCGCCGGGCTGGAGCCCGTCGAGGTGCGTGGGCCAGACCCAGTCCGCGCCGTCGACGGCGACGGTCGCCGAGCTGCGCGTGCCGAGCCCGAGCCGGCGCGCGACCTCCTGCGGACCGGCGCCGAGATCGAGCACCGCGCCGCTGTCCGGCAACGCGCCGGTGAGCGCGTGCGCGGTCGCGTCGTCGCGGATGCCGCCGGCGAGCACGACGTCGATGCGCTTGGCGCCGGTGACGGTCGCCGCCCGCGTGAGGTCCGCGGCCTCGGTCGCGCCCGCGGTCGCGACGCCGTCGGTGACGATCACGAGCCGCTCGTTCTTGCCGTGCGCCCACGCGAGCGCGGCTCCGAGATCGCTCGCGCCGAGCGCGCCGCGCGTCTCCAGCTGCTTCGCCTGCGCCGCGCCCCAGCCCGACGCGCTGCCTTCGTAGATCGGCGCGACGTCCTGATCGAAGGCCGCGACGGTGATCCGGGGATCGCCGTCCTTCGCGAGCGACGCGATCATCGCGCCGACGTCCTCGACCGTGTGCTCCCACCCGAGCGCGCGCGACGCGCTGTCGTCGATCAAGATCGTCGCGCTCTTCACCGGCGCCGCGCCGACGCCGAGCTCCGGCACGACGCGCATCGCGACCAGCTCGCCGCTCGCGACCGCCGCGGGCCGCCCATTCGCCGCGACCGCGAAGTCGCGATCCGGCGCCCACGCCTTCTCGGCCAGCGTCGTCTCGTCCCACGTGATCGTGCGATCCGCCTTCATCACGCGCGCGCTCGCGCTGATCTCGCCGATGGTCGGGAGACCGCGAAGCGGCAGCACGTACGGCCCTTCACCGAGCTCCTGCGCGTACGAGACGATCAGCTCCTTGTCCGCGGAGGCCGGGATCGGGAACACGCGCGCCGCGAACTGATTGCCCGCCTGCTTCTCCAGCAGCGCGGGATCCGTGCGGCGATGGAGGAAGTCTTCGTACGCGCGCCGCGCGGTGGCGCGCTCGACCATCTCGGCCTCCATCCACTCGCCGCTCGCGTTCTTCATCGCGAAGCGGTTCACCGCGGCGCCGGTCGGCAGCGTGATCTGGAAGCGCCCCTCGCGCACGCGCGCGTCGGGGTTCGTGAAGGTGAGGTGCAGCTCGGTGAACGCGAGCGGGCCCTCGATCACCACCTTGGCGTCGAGCTTCGCGATCTGGAGGCCGTTGCCGTCTTCGGCGGTGAGCGAGAGCGGCACGTCGTCGCGCGCGATCGTCTGATACGCGACGGAGGTCACCGCCGTCGTCGTCGCGCTCGCCTCGACCTCGCCGGTCGGCGGCGACGACACGCTCACCGGCGGTCCGTTCTTCCCCGAGCAAGCGAGCAAGACAGAGCCCAACGCGAACGCGGACGCACGGGTGGCCATCCCCCGTCGAACGCGCCGCGCACCGCCGCGATCTATCGCAAGCGCACGCCCGAGGTCGCGCTCGGATCGGCGTAGAGCGCCGCATCCCCGCGCAACCACGCGAGGACCTTCGATCCGATGACCTCGCGCCGCCACCCGCGCAGCATCGGATGTGCCACTTCTTCCCACGCGAGGTCTACTAGCCCTCCGCTCGCGGGTGCAATCCTGGCCTCCAGCGCGCGCGCCAAGTCTTCCACGTCGCCGCGGGTCCCTAGATATCGAGCGGGGATCCCGGTCTCCTCCGACGACGCCTGCACGAGCGCGATGATGATCTCCTCCCACACCGCGGCGCGCGTGCCGCCGGATCCGGACAACCCGAGCGCCGTGCCGAGCTCCAAGCCCTCGCGCGGATCCTGCTCGGCCATCGCGACCGCCGCGATCAGCTCCGCCGCGTAGCGCCGCGCGCTCTCGGGCAGCTTCACCGCGCGCAGCGCCTTCTCGTCGCGGGGACGCACGCGCGCGATCTCGACGATCGCCTTGTCGCCGATGATCCAGCTCACCGGCTTGTTCTGCGCCTCCGCCGCGCGCAACCGCCACGCGGCGAGCCGCCGAGCCGCCGCGCGCCCGTCGAGATCGAGGTGGCGCACGCCGCCGACCTCGCGCCACGCGTCGTCGGGCGCGAGCATCGCCGCGCGATACGCGACCTCCGCGATCGCGTCGGACTCCTCGAGCGCCCACTCGTGACGCCCGAGCGCGTCGAGCTTGCCCGCGAGCGTCTCGGCGAGCGCCGGCAGGTAGCGCACGTCGGCGTCGGCGTAGCGCAGCTGGTCCTCGACGAGCGGGCGCCGGAGCCAATCGGTCCACTGCGACTCCTTGCCGAGCTTCTCGCCGATCACGGCCTCGACCGCGCGCGCGTAGCCGACCTGATCGCCGAGCTGCGCGAACGCGGCCGCGGTCTGGGTGTCGAACACGCGACGCGCGCGCAGCCCGAAGCGGCTCGCGAGGATCTGCAGGTCCTGCCGCGGCGCGTGCACGATCACCGCGACCGCGCCGCCGCACAACGCGATGACCGGCGCGACGTCGACCGACAGCGGATCGACGAGCCGGACCTCGACGTCCGCGCCCGACTTCCACGCGACCTGAACCAACGCCAGATCGGGGCGGTACCGATCCTGCGACACGAACTCCAGATCGAGCGCGATCGCGCCGGCTTCCTCGCACGCGCGCGCGATCGCCGCCACACTCGCCTCGCTCGTCACCAGCTCCGGCAGCGGCACGGGCGCCACGATACCCAGCGCCGCGGCATCCGACAACTGGTGGTAGATTCCGCCAGCGATATGTCCAAGAACAGCTTCGGCGCCAAGGCCCAGATCGTCGTCGGTGACAAGAAGGTCGAGCTCTACCGGCTCGACGCGCTCATCAAGGCCGGCGTCGGCGACGTCTCGTCGCTGCCCCACTCGCTCCGCATCCTGCTCGAGAACCTGCTCCGCTACGAGGACGGCGTCTCGGTGACCGCCGACGACATCCGCGCGGTCGCGTCGTGGGATCCGGCGGCGAAGCTCGATCGCGAGGTCCAGCTCCGCCCCGCGCGCGTCCTGATGCAGGACTTCACCGGCGTGCCCGCGGTGTGCGACCTCGCCGCGATGCGCGACGCGGTCGGCGCCCTCGGCATGAAGCCCGACGCGATCAACCCGCTCAGGCCCGTCGATCTCGTGATCGATCACAGCGTGCAGGTCGACTACGCGGGCTCGCCGATCGCGTTCGGCAAGAACGTCGGGCTCGAGTACCAGCGCAACCACGAGCGCTACCTGTTCCTGCGCTGGGGCCAGCAGGCGTTCTCGAACATGAAGGTCGTGCCGCCGGGCACCGGCATCTGCCATCAGGTCAACCTCGAGTATCTCGCGCGCGTGGTGTGGACCGAGGATCGCGCCGACGGCGTGACGGTCGCGTATCCCGACTCGCTGGTCGGCACCGACTCGCACACGACGATGGTCAACGGCCTCGGCGTGTTCGGCTGGGGCGTCGGCGGCATCGAGGCGGAGGCGGTCATGCTCGGCCAGCCGACCGCGATGCTCCTGCCGGAGGTGGTCGGCTTCGAGCTGCGCGGGAAGCTGCCGCTCGGCGCGACCGCGACCGACCTCGTCCTCACCGTCACCGAGATGCTGCGCAAGAAGGGCGTGGTCGGGAAGTTCGTCGAGTTCCACGGCGACGGCCTCGCGGCGCTCGAGGTCCCCGACCGCGCGACGATCGCGAACATGGCGCCCGAGTACGGCGCGACCATGGGCTTCTTCCCCGTCGACGCCGAGACGCTCTCGTACCTGCGCTTCACCGGCCGCACCGACGATCACGTCGCGCTGGTCGAGCGCTACGCGAAGGAGAACCACCTCTGGTACGACCCGGCGCAGCAGCTCCGCTTCTCCGACACGCTCACGCTCGATCTCGCGTCCGTGGTCCCGTCGATCGCGGGGCCGAAGCGGCCGCAGGATCGCGTGCCGCTCGCGACCGCGCGCCGCGCGTGGCGCAAGTCGCTCACCGCGATGGTCGGCGAGAAGTGCGGCGCCGACTCCCCGGCGCTCGACGCCTGGACCAGCGAGGGCGGGCACGAGCCGCCCGGCACGCTCGGCGTCTCGCGCGAGGTCACGACCGAGCACGGCACGTTCAGGCTCGGCCACGGCGCGGTCGTGATCGCGGCGATCACGAGCTGCACGAACACGTCGAACCCGTCGGTGATGATGGCGGCGGGCCTGTTGGCGCAGAAGGCGGTCGCGCGCGGCCTCTTGCCGCGGCCGTGGGTGAAGTCGTCCTTGTCGCCGGGCTCGATGGTCGTCACCGATTACCTGAAGGCCGCCGGCGTGATGGCGGATCTCGAGAAGCTCGGCTTCGCGCTGGCCGGCTACGGCTGCATGACCTGCATCGGCAACTCGGGCCCGGTCGACGACGCGATCGCCGCCGCGGTCAAGGACGCCGACCTGGTCGTCGCCGCGGTGCTCTCGGGCAACCGCAACTTCGAGGGCCGCGTGAACCCGGTCGTGCGCGCGAACTACCTCGCCTCGCCGCCCTTGGTCGTCGCCTACGCGCTCGCCGGCAACATGAACGTCGACTTCGAGAAGGATCCGCTCGGCGTCGGCGCCGACGGCCGCCCGGTGTTCCTGCGCGAGATCTGGCCGACGCCCGACGAGGTGCGCGCCGCGATCCGCGGCTCGATCGCGCGCGATCAATATGTACATCGATATGCGCACGTCCTCGACGGCGACGACACGTGGCGCACGCTCGCGGTGCCGACCGGCGCGACCTTCGCGTGGGACGGCTCGTCGACCTACATCCGCAAGCCGTCGTTCTTCGACGACCTGACGCCGAAGCCGCGGCCGCTGACCGACATCGCGTCTGCCCGGTGCCTCGCCGTCCTCGGCGACTCGGTGACGACCGATCACATCTCGCCGGCCGGCAACATCGCGAAGGGCTCGCCCGCCGCGAAGTACCTCGACGCGCACGGCGTCGCGCCCAAGGACTACAACCAGTACGGCGCGCGCCGCGGCAACCACGAGGTCATGGTGCGCGGCACGTTCGCGAACATCCGCATCAAGAACCTGATGCTCGGCGGCGTCGAGGGCGGCCTCACCAAGCACCTGCCCGACGGCGCGCAGCTGCCGATCTACGACGCCGCGATGAAGTACCAGGCGGAGAACGTGCCGCTGATCGTGCTCGCCGGCGAGGAGTACGGCACCGGCAGCTCGCGCGACTGGGCGGCGAAGGGCACGCTGCTCCTCGGCGTGCGCGCGGTGATCGCGAAGAGCTTCGAGCGCATCCATCGCTCGAACCTGATCGGCATGGGCGTCTTGCCGCTCGAGTTCGAGCGCGGCCAGGACGCGCAGGCGCTCGGCCTCACCGGCGAAGAGGTGTTCGCGATCGACGGCATCGCCGCGGGCCTCTCGCCGAAGAAGAAGCTGACCGTGCGCGCGGGCGCCAAGACGTTCACCGTCACGGCGCGCGTCGACACGCCGGTCGAGGTCGAGTACCTCGCGCACGGCGGCATCCTGCCGTTCGTGCTGCGGTCGCGCGCGTGAGAGCCGTCGTCCGTCGTCCGTCTCCCGTCGTCCGTTCCGAAAACACGACCGCGGCCCTGATTCAGGCCGCGGTTCTTGTCTTCCGGACGACGGAAGACGGAAGACGGACGACGGCTGTCAGTCCCAGTAGAAGTTCGCGGACAGCCCGCCGGTGAACGTCCCGACGTTGATGTCCTTGAACTTCTGCGAGAAGTCCGCCGACGCGCCGATCGTGCCGGAGACCGAGAACCACTCCGTGAACATCGCCTCGGCGCCGAGGTTGGCGCCGACCGAGAGGGTCAGCACGTCGGCGAACGAGGACACGTCGTTGACGCCGATGAACGCGCGCGGCTCGAGGAACGTGTGGATGCGCTCCGAGTGGTGCTTGTACATGCGGTAGCCGAGGCCGGCCGCGAAGCCGAACGTCGTGGCGCCCGCCACCGGGTTACCGGCTTGGTCGACGCCGTCTGGCGTGACGGCGAGGTTGACGCCCAGGATCAGATCGAGCGCGTTCGCGTTGTCCTGGAACATGAGGATGTTGACCGGATGGACCGCCGGCGTGGTGGTGCCGCCGAGCCCGGCGAGATCGATCGTGAACAGCGAGATGGGCAACGAGAGCCCCATCGTGCCGTGCTTGAAGATCGCCGGACCGCTGCCGGTCGCGGCCATCTGATCTCCGGCCGTCGTCGTCGCAGTACCGCCTGCGTTACTGACGTCGGTGGTGCCGCCGGATCCGTCGCCGGTGCCGCCCTCGTCTTGCGCGAACGCCGCGGACGGCACCGCGGCCAGAGCCATTACGAACAAAGCCTTCTTGAGCATCGATGCCTCCGATTGATGGGATTTCCATCACGATCGGAACTCGAACCCCAAGACCTGGGCAACTTTCTGGCGCGCGCGGCGCGCGGACCTGATCAGTTGTCCATGTGCTGGACGTGCAGCGCGACCGGGTAATCGATCTCGGTCGGCGCGTCCGCCTGCGGGAAGGACCAGCGCTTCACCTGCGCCTGCACGCACTCGTCGATCTTGTCGGCGTTGTCGCTGCCGCCAACCGACGCCTCGACGACCGAGCCCTTCGCCGCGATCGTGAGGTGCAGCGTGAACTGCTCCGAGCCGCGCTCCTTCTCGGGGATCTGCATCAAGCAGTACTCGAGATCGCCGAGGTTGTCGGAGACGACCGCGCCGACCGCCGCGGCCGACAGCGTCTTCGCCTGCATCTTGATGTCCGGACCGTCGCCGGGGCGATCCGCGTTGCGCGACTTGCGACCGAGATCGAACTTGTCGGCGGCGGCCTTCGACTGCGCGATGGTGTCGACCGAGGCCTTCTTCGCGACGGGCGCCGCGGGCGCGTCGCTCTTCTTCGCGAGCATCGAGTCGAAGCCGAGATCGTCGATCGCGCAGTGGTCGCTCGGGGCCGGCGCCTTGGGCGTCTTGTTCGCCTTCGCCTTCGCGGCGGTCTTCGCCTTCGCCGCCGGCTTCGACTTCGCGGGTGCATCCGCAAACGAAGGCGTCGCGGCCAACACCATTCCCGCACCCAACATGATCGCGACCAATCTCCCGGCGTTCGTCATCTCGGTCCTCCCGCACCGACCGGTTAGCATCGGCTATGCCACGCGGCGTCAGTCACCGTTTCCATCGCGGCTTCACGCCTTTACGTCCCTAACAGCGGAATCTGGGGTCAACCGACCTTCACACTGTGGCAACGACCGTTGCCGATCGGCGGGGAACGACTGACCCCAATGTCGCGGTTCACTCCTTCCGCGTGATCAGCCCCCAGCGCAACGCCTTCTCGGCGAACGTGCTCTTCGGCATCCCGACGTAGGCCGCGGCGGCGCGGATCGACGAACAGCGCGACAGGGCATCGGCCATCAGGTCCCGCTGCGCGACCTCGATCGGCGCCAGGTCGCGCGACGATGCCGGACGCGACGACTTCACCGTCTTGAGCATCGGGGGCGCGAGCTGCGGGAACAGATCGTCGAGGCGCAGCTCGTCGCCGCCCAGCGCGACCGCGCGGACGAGCGCGGACCGCAGCTCGCGGACGTTGCCCGGCCATTCGTACGTGCGGATCGCGTCGCGCGCGACCTTGCTCAGCCAGCGCCGGCCATGCTCGGGCGCGAGGTCGTCGAGGATCGACTCGGCGATCTCGTCGACGTCCTTCATGCGCTCGCGCAGCGGCGGCAGATGGACGACGACGGTC
The DNA here is from genome assembly GCA_035493675.1 of Kofleriaceae bacterium. Lineage (GTDB taxonomy): Bacteria > Myxococcota_A > Polyangia > Haliangiales > Haliangiaceae > JAIOQA01. The sequence goes on from DATJIA010000248.1 coordinate 28,088, forward strand.
GCGAGCCGGTGATAGAGATCCAGACGGATCGCGGACTGCGGGGTGCCGAGCCCGTCGATGCGGTTGGTCGCCGCGATCACGCGGACGTCGACCTGCCGCTCGATCGCGCCGCCGACGCGGCGCACGCGACGCGTCTCGAGCACGCGCAAGAGGTGGGGCTGCTGCTCGAGCGGCAGCTCGCCGAGCTCGTCGAGGAGCAGCGTGCCGTTGTCGGCCTGGAGGAAGCAGCCGTCGCGATCGACGACCGCGCCGGTGAAGGATCCCTTCTCGTGACCGAAGAGCTCCGATCCGATCAGCTCGCGCGGGATCGCGCCGCAGTTGATCGCGACGAACGGGCCCGACGATCGATGCGACGCCTCGTGCACCGCGCGCGCGACCAGCTCCTTGCCGGTGCCGGTCTCGCCGACGATCAAGATCGAGCAGTCGGTGGTCGCCGCGCGGATCGCGGTGTCGATCGCGGCGCGGAAGCGCGGGTCGGCGCCGCGCAGCTGCTCGTACGCGGTCGGTACGCCGCGCCCGCCCTCGGCGAGCGCGACGAGCTGCGTGCGACCGATCGTCAGCACGCTGCCCGGCCGCAGCTCGGCGCCCTCGACCGCATGCCCGTTGACGTAGGTGCCGTTCTTCGAGCCCTTGTCGCGCACGTAGAGCGCGGCGCCGTTGCGCTCGAGCACGCAGTGCACGCCGGAGACGCACGCGTCGTCGATCAGGATGTCGCAACCCGCGCGCGATCCGATCGTCGCGCGCCGCGCCGGCGCGGCGAGCTCGCGCCGCGTGCCCTTCACGCGCAGCGCGACGACCGGCCCACGGTGGCGCGCGGCCTCGTACAGCGGATCCGACATCGGCGCAGAGATCGTCTCGCGCACGTCACCGCTCGGGACCGCTTCTCGACATTCGCTCTCCGTCATGCACCCTCCTTGTCGCGCGCGTATCGGCGCGCGCGGCCCGCGGTTTCCCGTCGGCGCGCACTTTCTCGACGAGCCGGCGCACTTCATCCGGCGTGCCACGCGCAACCGCGCGACATCGCGTCGCCGCGCGTCCGGAGCGTCCGCGCACCGGCCAGCGTGTCCGAAGCTCGGCCGGACACGCCGAAGGAGAACGAGCGCCGAAAAACGAAAAGGCCCCGCTCTCGCGGGGCCTCTCCAGTCACTCAGATGTCGAAGAGATCAGTCAGCGCTCTTCATCATCTGGTCCGCGCTCACCAGCGGGCGGAAGACCTGCGGGGCGTGCGCGCCCTTGCCGGTCTTGGTGAACGGGTTCGGATCCGGGCCGCAGCCCCAGAACACGTTGTCCGGGTCCGTCTGCTGGCCACCCATCGTCGGGTCGTCGAACGTCTTGGCGGTGTTCGACAGCTTGGTGCAGTCCGGGTGCGGCTCGGTCGCCGTACGGGGCGGGTGGAGCGACGTGCCGTCGTACGTGTAGTTCGTGTAGTCGAAGCAGTAGCCGAGCGTGTCGCTCCACTTGTTCTTCGGGGTCGGGTTGCCGCTCGAGTCGTACTCGAGGCCCCACCAGTAGAGGCACTGGTGCGAGCCGCCGGTGCCGGCCGCCGCGCAGGTGTTCGGCGAGATGCCGCCCGCCTGGGTGGTCGCCGCCGTCGACGTGTCCGCCGGCTTGCAGTACGCGACGCAGAGGATCTTCATCTCGTCCTGCGCCTGCGCCGACGCCGTGTTGTCGTAGAGCAGCGGGATCGAGCCAGCCGCGCAGCTGTTCGCGAACACGCCGCCGAGGGTCGTGTCGTACGCGTACGTGCCGGCGGTCTTGGTCGCGTCGAGGACGTTGCCGCAGGTGAAGTCCGACGGGTTGGCGTCGCTCGACGGGAAGCCGATGCAGGTCTTGGTCGGCTTCTGGTTCGCGTCCAGCGGGCCACCGCAGTGGTCGCCCGAGGCCGAGCCGGCGTCGAAGTCACGCTTCTGCGTGAGCGGGTCGCAGGTCGGATCGCAGAGGCCGGTCGTGGTCGCCGGGTCGCCCGCGTTCTGGAAGAAGTTGACGTAGCGGCCACACGCGTAGTTGGTCGCGCACGCGCCGGCGGCGCCCGCCGCGGCGGTGGTGTCGCAGATGCCGAGGCACACGCCGGTCGCCTTGTCGGTACGCGACGAAGCGAGGCAGATGTTGCCCTTCACGCAGTTGTCGTAGCCGGTCGCCGCGCCCGCCGCACCCCAGGTGCACGAGCCGTTGACCGCGACCGAGCCGTCGGGCACGCAGCCGAGCTGACCGATCTGCGTGGTCGCCGTCGCCTGGATGCGAACCCAGGAGCACTTCTCGCCGGCGTCGCAGCCGGACTGTGCGACCGGGTTGCAGACCTGCGCCATCGGCGCGTCGAAGCCGGCGTCGATGTTCGGGTTGATCTGGACGTCAGGGTGGCTGTTGCTCTTGCTGCCGCAGGCAACGAGGAGCCCAGCCAGTAAGGCTCCAAACGCTAACTTTCTCATTCTCGAGCTCCTCTCACTTCTCCGTTGGTGGAACACCGCGCGGCCAATTTATTCCCCTCCGCCCGGGTCCGGTGAACTTGGTGCGCGACCCTAACGACGTGCACCCACATCGTCAAGCGCGATCGTCAATATCAGGCACCAACGGGCACGATCTAATCGATGACCCGGATCACCACCGGATCTAACAGCGCCTGCCGCATGCGAGAAACCAACGCCGCGACGTGCGATGGCTCACGGCGAGAGCGTGATCGTCCCCGGAGAAAGCGTCCCGGGACCCGCGCCGCTCTTCGCTGCGAAGATCGCTGCGGTGGTCGCGCCGCCGACGACGACCGCGGCGCCGGCGACGACGTACCAGCGCGTGTACCAACGATCGCGCTCGGCGCCGCCGCCCGCGGCGACGTGGAGCGGCAGCGGATCTTCCGGGCTCGCGATCCGTCCGGTCGCCTCGCCCGCGGGCCCGCGCGCCTCGACGTAGTAGTCGAGCTCGTATGCGGTGCGCGACGGATCGAGCGACCACGTCGCGCGCCACCGCGCGTCGCCGTGCGGCGCCGCCGCGATCGCGCGATAGCCGAGCTCGCCGCGCCGGCGCACATAGACGATCACGTCGGTGACCTGCGGCGCGCCGCGGACCGCGCGCACGTCGAGCTCGACCTTGCGGCCGGCGGTCGCCGACGACGGCGCGGCGTGATCGAGCTCGGCGGCGGCGCCGTAGCCGGGCACGAGGTCGCGCTTGATCTGCTCGAAGAACTCGCGGATGCGCGGCGAGCCGGAGTCGTCGCGCAGCTGGTAGCCGGGATCGATGTCGAGGATGCGCTCGAAGGTGTCGCGCGCCGCGGCCTCGTCGCGGCGGATGAACTGCGCGAGCGCGATCAGCTCGAGCGCGTGCAGGCGCTGCGCGCGCGTCGCCGCGGGATCGCGGGTGACGGGCATGAGCGTCTTGATCGCGGCGGCGTAGTCCTGATCGGCGTACTCCTTCTCGCCGGCGGACAGGCGGGCGGCGATCGCGGCGGCGCGCGGCGTGTCGGCGACCGCGGCGGCGCCGAAGATCAACACGACGGCGATCACGATCGTCTTCATCGGCGCACCCACGCGACCCCGCCGGCGCCGGCGGTGACGAGATCCTCGACGCCGTCGTCGTCGAGATCGACGAACGCGGCGTCGCCCGCGGCGGGCACGGTGCCGTCGGCGGTGAACGCGCCGCCGTCGGCGCCGCGCGCGAGGTGCACGGCGTCGCCTTCGGCCTGCGCGAGATCGGGCGCGCAGTCGTCGTCCCAGGTCGCGATCGCCATCGCCGTCGCCTCGGCCGCCGCCGGCAAGCGCACGAACGATTGATCCTCGAGCACGCCGCCGCGATCGACGTACAAGCGCGCGGGCGCGCCGGTGATCGACAGCGCGAGATCGAGATCGCGATCGCCGTCGGCGTCGACGAGCGTCGCGCGCGCGGCGCGCACCGACACCGCGGGCAGGACGCCGGCCGACGGCGCGAAGCCCTCGCCGTTGCCGAGCAGCGCGAACAGCGGCGCGGCGGCGGCGTCGCCCTGCCCGACCACGAGATCGGTGTGGCCGTCGCCGTCGAGATCGCCGGCGGCGAGCGCGGTGACGTCGGACGCGCCGCCGCCGCCCGAGCCGAACGCCGCGCCGTCGAGCGTGAAGCGGCCGCCGCCGTCGTTGCGATAGAGCGCGAGCGTCGCGCCGGCGCCGGTGATGACGTCTTGATCGCCGTCACCGTCGACGTCGGCGGCGACGATCGCGCGCACCGCCGCGCCGCCGATCGGGCCGGCGTCGGTGAAGTCGAACGCGCCGCGCGTGTAGAGATGAGGCGGGCCCGCGTCGGTCGCGATCACGACGTCGTCGTCGCAGTCGCCGTCGGCGTCGAAGGCGATCGCGTCGCGCACGGCGCCGCCGGTCGCGAACATCGATCGCACCGACAGCCCGCCGCCCGACGCATCGATCACGCGCGCCATGGCGGGATCGATCGCGATCGCGACCTCGCCGCCGCGCCCCATCGATCCGACCACGCGCGCGGCCGCCGCCGGATCGGTCGCCGCGACCTGCGCCGCGCCCGCGCGCCCGCGCCGGCACGCGTCGAGCCGCAGCGTCACGTCGCCGCCGAAGTCGAGCACCGCGTGATCGTGCGCGACGACCACGCCGCCGCGATAGCCGACCACCCACGCGTCGGCCTCGGTCGCCGAGCCCGGATCGATCGCCAACGTCTGCGGCAACGACTGCACTCGGTAGACGCGCCCGAACTGCCCACCGCTCGCGTTGCGGTCGGCGACACCGACGCAGATCGCGTCGACGCCGTCCGGCACGGGCAGGTCTCCCGCGACGGAGAGCGTCACCGCGCCGCTACATCCCGCGAGCGCGAGGCTAACGGCGGCGACGGATCGCCAGGGCACAGAAGCCGATGATGACACACGCCATCCCGCCGGTTCCACCACCCGCCGCACATCCGCCCGCCACGTTGCCGTCGTCGGATCCCGAGCCGGACCCGCTGCCCGAGCCGGAGCCGCTGCCCGACCCGCTTCCATCGCGCGGCACCACGTGGATGGTCCACGCCACCGCGTCGTCCGCCGGCCCGAACCATTGCCCGTCCTTCGTCACCAGCCCGAAGCTCTCCGTGTACGTCGTCGCCTCCGTCACGTCGGGCGCCAACATCGCCCACGTGAAGCGCGCGGTCGTGCCCGGCCCTTGGCCCGTGTGATCCGCGCCGGTCGGGCGATTCGCCGCCACCCAGTTGCCGTCCTTGAAGAAGGCGCTCTCGCGATCGCGCGGCTCGGTGGTCCCGACGAACACGCTCGCCGGATCCCACGTCGTGTTGCCGTCGTTCTGGTACTCGAGATAGACGACCAGCTCGTCGCCGCTCGTCATCGTGAGCTCGCCGGTGACGCTCGACGCGCCGATCGACGCCGCGTAGTCGGGCGCGAGCCCGGTCAAGGTCGCGCCCGGATAGTAATGGGTCGCGATCCAGTCGAAGCCCTTACCGTCCTGCGACCAGCGCTGCGAGCCCCACTGGCACATGCCGTGGCCGTGGCCGTTGACCGACTGCCCCGCGCACAGCGGCTCGTCGACGCCGTCGGCGGTCGGATCGCCGTTCTCCGCCGAGTACTCGGCGAAGACGAGATCGCCGTTCTTGACGATGTACACGCCGGCGGTCGCGTCGACGTCGGCCGACGCGCGCGCGTTGCGATCGTCCTTGTAGACCTGCGACGCGGTGGTGTCGTCGAGATCCGCGCACGTGTACTTGCCGCCGGCGTTGACCCAGTACGCGGCGTACGTGCGGATCGCGATCGCGCCCGCCTTCAGCGACTCGTCGCCCCACGACGGGATCCACTCGTGCGGCAGGACGCCCTTCACGTAGTCCTCGAACGCGATCGTGTCGACGCGGCCCGAGCAGCTCGCGGTCGAGCCGTCGAGCGAGCGGCGCCAGACCTTGATCGTCGCGGGCGGCGCGAAGAGGCGCACGAGGTGCTGCGGCGTCTTCAAGATGCCGAGCGCGCGCGCGTCGCCGAGCGTCAAGAGCGGGTGCGTCTCGGCGGCGTCGAGGAGAGCGGCCGCCTCCGGGCGCAGGTCGCCCGAACGATCCGTCGGATCGGGTGCGGCGTGGGCCACGGAGGCGGCGAGGAAGACGTAGAGCCCGGCGAGGCGCATGGAGCCTCGTAGTTCACGCGCGATGCCAACCGTAAGTGAGCGCGATCGCGCGCGCGGCGGTGCAAACGCGAGGTTGCACCTGCTCACTCGATGTAGCGATACAGCGTGCGGACGCCGATGCCGAGCTGCTTCGCGGCGGCCTCGCGATTGCCGCCGACCTGCTCGAGCACCGCGCGCACGTAGCGCACGACGAACTCGTCGCGCGCGACCTCGAGCGGGCGCGAGGTGTCGCCGAGCGGGCTCGGGATCGACGAGCTCGCCGCCGGCGCATTCAATTGCAGATCGATCGCGCGCACGATCGGCCCATCGGCGAGGATCGCGGCGCGACGCATCGCCGCCTTGAGCTCGCGCACGTTGCCGGGCCACGCGTGCGCGGCGAGCGCGGCCTGCGCGTCGGCGCCGAGCTCGTGCGGCGCGAGCCCGAGCTGCGCTTCTGCTTGCCGCAGGAACGCGCGCGCGAGCAGGCCGACGTCGGCGCCGCGCGCGGCGAGGCCCGGCACGTCGATGCGCACCTCGCGGATCCGAAAGAGCAAATCCTCGCGGAAGCGGCCGGCCGCGACCTCGGCGTCGAGATCGCGATGGGTCGCGGCGATCAAGCGGAAGTCGACCGCGCGCGCGCTGGTATCGCCCAGGCGGCGGACCTCGCGCTGCTCGAGCACGCGCAGGAGCGCGGCCTGCATCGCGAGCGGCATGTCGCCGATCTCGTCGAGGAAGAGGGTCGAGCCCTGCGCGGCCTCGATGAGGCCCGCGCGATCCGCGGCGGCGCCGGTGAACGCGCCCTTGCGATAGCCGAACAGCTCGGCGTCGAGGAGCGACGGCGCGACCGCCGCGCAGTTGATCGCGATCATCGGACGCGCCGCGCGCGGCGACGCGGCGTGCAGCGCGCGCGCGACCACTTCCTTGCCGGCGCCGGAAGGACCGATCACGAGCACGCCGAGATCGGTCGGCGCGATCCGCGCGACGAGCGCGCGCACGGCGTCGATCCGCGGCGATTCGCCGAGGAGCTGATCGATCGAGACGGTCTTCGGGCGGCGGAGCTGCGCCACGAACGGCAGCGTGAACGCCGCGAGCACGCCGAGATCGGCGAGCGCGCGATCGCTGCGCGCGCGGCCGCGCGAAGCCGAGCGCGACCCGACATAGAGCGCGCCGAGCGTCTTGCCGTCGAGCTTGAGCGGCAGGCAGACCGCGGCGCCGAGGCCGAGCGCGACCACGGACGCGACGCCCTTGTACGCGCTCGCCGCGAGATCCGACGCGACCACGCGAGCGCCGCCGCCGAGCACGTCGCGGATGATCGTGTCGCTGAGCAAGGTCTCGGCGTCGTCGAGCGCGGCGCCGCGCGCGTCACACGCGAGCGCGACCGACCACGCGCCGCCTTCGCCGAGCACGATCGCGCCGAGGTCGGCGCCGGCGGCGCGGATCGCGGCGGCGAGGATCGCGCGCAGCGCGTCGTTGGGCGAATCGGCGCCGGCGAGCGCGTTCGCGAGCGCCTCGAGCTCATCGCGCGAGGTCCGCGCGAGCTCGATCGCGATCGCGTCGATCGCGATCGCGTCGCCGGGCGCGAGCGCGTGACGCGCGCCGGTCGCGAGCACGCGCACGCTCGCCCCGCCCTCCTCGAGATGGATCGTGATCCAGTGCGCGGGGACCCCGTCGATCGTCAGGTCCGCGTCGGCGCCCGACCCGGCGGTCGTGATTCGCTTGACGAGCGGCGCGCGCGCGGCTACAGCGCCGTCAGGCGTCGTCATGACCAGCTCGAGCGCCGCGTCGTCCATCCGGCTGGGGTCATACCAGCTCTTCGAGCGCCTCGGGGAAGGCGCGAGCGGCCAGGTCTATCGCGCGACCACCGACGACGGCACCGCGTGCGCGGTGAAGGTCTTGCGCCCCGGCGGCGCGCTCGACGACGCCGCCCGTGCGCGCTTCAAGCGCGAGGCGCGCGCGCTCGCCGAGGTCCGCGCGCCGGAGCTCGTGCGCCTCTTGGACTCGGGCGTCGACGACGAGCTCGGCCCGTGGCTCGCGCTGCCGCTGGTGCCGGGCACGACCGTGCGCGCGATCGGTCGTGTGTGTCCGGAAGCCGCGATCCTGCTGGCGCTGCCGATCGCGCGCGCCGCGGCGGCGCTGCACGCGGCCGGCTTCGTCCATCGCGACTTGAAGCCCGACAACGCGATCGCGACGCCGTCGGGCGAGATCGTCGTGATCGATCTCGGGCTCGCGTGGGCCGAGGGCATGTCGCGCTGGACCGAGGAAGGCGCGGCGGTCGGCTCGGTCGGCTACATGGCGCCCGAGCAGATCGAGGGCGCCACCGTCGGCGCGCCGGCCGACGTGTGGGCGATCGGCGTGATCCTCTACGAGCTGGTCGCGGGGAAGCGGCCGTTCGCGCGGGCGCGCGCGACCGAGGAGGCCGCGGCGGCGCTGGTCGGCGCGTGCTCGCCGCTGGGGGCGGTCGAGCGGCGGTGTGGCGACGAGCTCGCGTCGATCGTCGCGCGCTGCCTCGCGCGCGATCCGTCGGCGCGGCCGACCGCGGCGGCGCTCGCGGAGCAGCTCGAAGGGCTGATCGATTGGACCGACACGATCGGGGACGATCGCGCGGCGGTCATCGCCGATCCGATCGGCTACGCGACGCGGGTCGCGCCGTTCCGCGCGCGCCGGCTCGAGCGGCTCGCGAAGGAGGCGGTCGCGGCGAAGCGTCCGTTCGCGGCGCTCGCGATGTTGGATCGCGCGCTCGCGTACGCGGAGGATGCCGCCGCGAAGAGGGGCAGCGCCGAGGCCCTGAGCTCATCGAAGGGCCGAGCCGAGCCCGAAGGGCGAGGACGCGGGGTAGCTCCCCGAGCGGCGGCTGGGATCGTCGCGGAGCTGAGCGCGCTGGTCGCCGAGGTCGAGACCGCGGCCGCCGCGATCGCGCCGCCGAAAGACACGACGCCCGATCTGCCGCGCGCGGTGAAGCCGCGCTCGCCGTGGCGCGCGATGATCGCGACCGCGCTGGTCGCCGCCGCCGGCGCGACCGCGGTGACGTGGCTGCTCACGCGATCGCAGTCGTCGCCCGCGCCGCAGGCGGCGCCTCCGCCGGTCACGCTCGCGTCGATCGATGCGGCACCGGCGTCGCCCGATCCCGCGCTCGGCGATCCCGAGCTCACCGGCTCGCCGCTCGCGCAGCTGCCGCCCATCCCGCTCGATCGGCTCAAGAACGACGACAAGCCGTTCAAGCTCGATCTCGCGGCGGCCGCAGGCGAACCGCTGGTGCCGACGTCGCTCCTCGGCGGCCGCACGCCCGACGAGGCGATCGCCGCCGTCGACGCCGCGCTCGCGCGCGACCCCGGCGATCAAGAGGCGCTGGTCGGCCAGGCGATGATCTACATCGCGGCGGGCCGCACCAAGCAGGGCCTGCAGCTCCTCGACGAGGCGATGCGCCTCCACCCGAAGTACGCGGCCGGTTGGGCGATGAAGTCGTTCGTCGAGGTGCGGCGCGGCCGCTGGGACGCCGCCGAGCAGGCGTTCGCGCGCGCGCTCGAGCTCGATCCGCAGGACTCCAAGTCGCTCACCAACCGCGGCATCATGCGCCACCGCCTCGGCCACATCCGCGACGCGTATCAGGATCTGCGCGCCGCGCTCGCGATCGATCCGCGCGAGAACAACGCGCTCTACGAGCTGGTCCAGCTCTACCAGCGCAACGGCCGCGCCGACGAGATCGGCCCGATCCTCGAGCGGATCGTGCAGCTCGATCCCGACAACGCGACCGCGTGGCTCGATCTCTCGCAGACGCAGGAGCCGCGCAAGGCCAAGGTCTCCGTCGAGCGCGCGCTCGCGCTCGATCCGACCAGCGTGCGCGGGCTCGATCGCCGCTGCAACGTGCTCGCGATGCTCGAGGATCCGGGTACGCGCGACGCGTGCGACCAGGCGATCGCCGCCGACGGCGGCGTGGAAGCCGAGATGTTCGCGGACCGCGGCATGACCCGCTACAAGGCCGGCGACGACGCTGGCGCGCTCGAAGACCTCGATCGAGCCGTGAAGCTCGACGATCAAACCGCGCAGTACCTGGTCGATCGCGCGATCGTCCACCTGCACGCGGGCCACCGCGATCAGGCGCACGCCGATCTCGATCGCGCGTGCAAGCTCGGCGATCGCGGCGCGTGCGCCGAGCTCGCGAACGGCCCGCGCAAAGACGCCGCGAACGTCGTCCCCTGAGCTATAAGGGGCCGTGCCTCCGTCGGGTGGGATCCCGTTCGGCAACTACACGCTGCTCAAGCGCCTCGCGCGCGGCGGCATGGCGGAGGTGTTCATCGCGCGCCAGCGCGGCCAGGGCGACGTCGGCGGCTGGGGCCGGCGCGTCGCGGTCAAGCGGATCCTCCCGCACCTCGCGGACTCGCCCGAGTTCACGAAGATGTTCCTCGTCGAGGCGAAGGTCGCGGCGCGCCTCGCGCACCCGAACATCGTGCACATCTACGACGTCGGTCGCGTCGACGACGACTACTTCATCGCGATGGAGTTCGTCGACGGCGTGCACGGCGCGCAGCTGATCCAGCACCCCGAGCGCCTGCCGCCGACCTTGCTCGCGCGCATCGGCGCCGACGCCGCCGCCGCGCTCCACTACGCGCACACGCAAGAGGCGCGCGTCGTCCATCGCGACGTGTCGCCGCACAACTTGATGGTGTCGTTCGACGGCGTCGTGAAGCTGGTCGACTTCGGCATCGCGAAGGCGTTCGGCGCCGGCGAGGCGACGCGGCCCGGCGTCGTCAAGGGCAAGTACGCGTACATGTCGCCCGAGCAGGCGATGGGCCGCGCGCTCGACGGCAAGAGCGACGTCTTCTCGCTCGGGCTCGTCCTGTGGGAGCTCGCGGTCGGGCGCTACGCGTTCGAGCGCGGCGATCCGGCGGCGGTGATGCGCGCGATCCGCGACGGCCGCGTGCCGCAGATCGAGCGCGCCGCGCCGAATCTCCCGGCGCCGCTCGCCGAGGCGATCCGCGGGGCGCTCCTGCCTTCGCCCGATCAGCGCCCGACCGCGGCGGAGCTCGGCGCCGCGCTCGAGGCGTTCATGAAGTCGCGGCCCGAGCTCGCGACCTCGATGGAGCTCGCGACCTGGGTGCGCGGGCGGTTCGATCGCAGCGCGACCGCGGACCTGCCGGCGGTCGTCGACGGCGGCACGCAGGCCGCGCCCGGCACGCAGGCGGTGTCGGTGACGACCCACGCGCCGGCGGCCCCGAGCGAGGATCGCACGCGGATCGATCTGCATCATCCGGAGACCGACGCGCTGACCGCGTTGGTCGCGGCGCCGCCGCCGGAGCTGTCGTTCGCGCCGCGGCGCGGATGGCCGTGGGTCGCGGCGATCCTGTCGATCGCCGGGCTCGCGGGCGTGGCGTTCGCGCTCTTGCACGGGCGCGGCGGCGCCGCGCCTCCCGACGCGCCGATCGCGATCACGGCGCCGATCCACCACGCCCCGCCGATCGGCTCGAGCGTGCCGCCCGCCCACCACGTCAACCGATAGCGGTGAAACGGGCGCGTCGCGGTGACCCGGTTGGCCCACACGAAGCCGACCAGCGCGAGCCCGAGCAAGCCCAGCCCGCACGCCGCGGACCGGCGACGGAGCAGCGCGGCGGTCGGCTCGGGCGCGGCGTCGCCAGGCGCGCTGGCTGCGACCGGGCTCCCGCGGCGCCAGGCGATCACGGCGATCGCCGTCGTCGCGGCGATCGCGATCACCACGTGAACCGCGACGACGGTGCCGAGCGTCCAGTGGCATCGCGCGCCGAGCCACGCGACGAGTGAGAACGGCACCAGCGCGGCCGCGGTGCTCGTCGCCAGCGTCGCCGGCAGCGCCGCGAGCGGATGATCGCGCGGCAACAGCACCGCGGTCGCGACCACGCCCGGCACGATGAACATCGACCACCACGCCGCGACCGCGACCAGCTCCCAGCGCGGATCGCAGACGACGATCGCGAACGGCGCGAGCATCGGCACGGCGATCCGCAGCGGCAGGCGCATCCGGCGCGATCGCAAGCACCATCCGCGCCGATGCTCGGGCTGCGCAG
>DATJIA010000249.1:0-29697 GCA_035493675.1 Kofleriaceae bacterium
GACGTCGACGGTGATCTTGCGCGACAGGTCACCGCGCGCGATCGCGGTCGTGACCTCGGCGATGTTGCGGACCTGACCGGTCAGGTTCGACGCCATCGCGTTGACGTTGTCCGTCAGATCCTTCCACGTGCCGGCGACGCCGGGCACGACCGCCTGGCCGCCGAGCTTGCCTTCGGTGCCGACCTCGCGCGCGACGCGCGTCACCTCCGATGCGAACGAGCGCAGCTGCTCGACCATCGTGTTGATCGCTTCCTTCAGCTGCAAGATCTCGCCGCGGACGTCGACGGTGATCTTCTTCGAGAGATCGCCGGAGGCCACCGCGATCGTCACGTCGGCGATGTTGCGCACCTGCGCGGTCAAGTTGCCGGCCATCTGGTTGACCGACTCGGTCAGATCCTTCCACACGCCCGACACGCCCTTCACCTGCGCCTGACCGCCGAGCTTGCCTTCGGTGCCGACCTCGCGCGCGACGCGGGTCACCTCCGACGCGAACACCGACAGCTGCTCGATCATCTTGTTCACGAGCTGCGCGGAGCGCAGGAACTCGCCCTCGAGCGGGCGGCCGTCGACGTCGAGCGCCATCGCTTGACCGAGGTCGCCCTTCGCGACGGCGCCGACCGCGCGGGTCACCTCCGTCGTCGGCCACACCAGGTCGTCGATCAGCGTGTTGAGCGCGGTGATCTCGTCGGCCCATCCGCCGACGGCGCCGGGCACGCGCATGCGCTCCTTCAGCTTGCCTTCCTTGCCGACCACGCGACACACGCGCGCGGTCTCCTCGGCGCGCCGCATCGAGACCGCGAGGATCTCGTTGAAGGCGTCGGCGATCTTGCCCTCGATGCCGATCAGGTCGGCGGGCATGCGCGAGCTGAAGTCGCCGTCCTTGAAGCGCTGCAGCGACGCGAGCAGGTTGCGCGAGAAGATCGTCGACGGTCCGCCGTCGAGCGATGCTCCGAACAGACCGGGCGGGGTCGAAGGATCCATGGTGTCGGTCGACATGGGCGCGCTCCAATAGGAATGCCGAGGCGCCCACACGCGCGCCTCCGAAGCCGGTGCAATCGGCTGCCATCCCCGTGCCGGATCTCACGCGTTCTGACGTGTTTGATCCACCGTCGAAGACACGATCTTCGTCGGGACGACGACTGTGGCGTATCCGCACACCGAGCGGTTTCGCCACAACGGGAGTGTCGCCAACTACCTCAGTTTTCAACGCAGTCGGCGCAGACAAAACTCAGGAATGAGAGCCTGTTTCTTAGCGATCCTGCTCACCACGATCAGCACCGCTCGCGCCGACGACACGCTGCCGCTTCCCGCGAAGAAGACCGTCGCGCGACACCACCTGCTCTATCACGACGTCGCGTTGGCGGGCGGGACCACCGTCTACATCCTCAGCGAGACCGTGCTCAAGTCGCGGCTCGCGCCCGAAGTCTGTCGCTGGTGCTCGACGCCGAGCATCGACATCGACGTTCGCAATTCGCTCAAGTGGCACGACACCCAGCTCGCCGATCAGATGAGCGCGATCACCGCCTACGTGATCGCGCCGCTGGTGCCGTCGGCGATCGTGATCGGGACCAGCTGGCACGACGTCGGGTTCACCGATGCGGTCGACGACGGCCTCGCGATCGGCGAAGCCGGCATCGCGACCGCGCTGATCGGGCAGGCGATCAAGCTGTCGGTCGGGCGCCAACGACCGTTCGTCGCGTTCGGGGAGCCCGGCCGCGTCTACGATCCCGACGACGACGTCTCGTTCTTCTCCGGCCACACGTCGTTCGCGTTCGCGGTCGCCGCGGCGAGCGGCACGATCGCGAGCGAGCACCACTACCGGACCGCGCCGATCGTGTGGGGCGTGGGCATGACCGCCGCGGCGGCGACCGGCTACTTCCGCATCGCGGCGGACAAGCACTACTTCACCGACGTCACGATCGGCGCGGTGGTCGGCACCGGCATGGGCCTGTTGTTCCCGCGGCTCTTCCACGGCCACGGGCGCATCCACGTGATCCCCGCGCCGACGGAGAACGGCCTCGCGCTGGTCGGATCGTTCTGAGCCGCGCCGCCACACCGTGGCAGCGGATCACACGACCGCGTCGGATCGACGCGATTCCGTGAGGCCGCGAACAGGCGCGCGTCTTGCTGAATCCGCGCGCGTGACCACGGAGCAGCTCTCGAGCGGGGAGATCCTCGCCGACGCCTACGCGGTGCGCTCCATCCTCGCGCGAGGCGGCATGGGCGCGGTCTACGCCGCCGACGATCTCGAGCTGCAACGGCCGGTCGCGATCAAGACGATGCGCGACGGCGCCGTGCTCCGCCGCGAGGCGCGCGCGCTCGCGCAGGTCCATCACACCAACGTCGTCGCCGTGCATCGCGTCGGCGCGCACCGCGACGTGACGTTCATGGTGATGGAGCGCTTGTACGGCACGCCGCTGTCGGAGCACATCGCGGCGCGGCGGCAGCGCTCCCGCGGCTTCGAGCTGGACGACGCGCTCGCGATCCTGTGCGGCATCGCCGACGGGCTGACCGCGCTGCACCGCGCCGGCATCGCGCACCTCGATCTCAAGCCCGCCAACGTGATCCTGTGCGCCGGCGGACGCGTGGTGCTCGTCGATCTCGGCATCATGGTGCCCGAGGTGATCGCCGGCGATCGCGATCCCTGCGGCACGCCGTTCTACATGGCGCCCGAGCTGATCGATCGCGCGCTGGTGCCGGGCCGCGCCTGTCGCGCCGATGTCTACTCGTTCGGCGCGCTCGCGCACGAGCTGATCGCCGGTGATCCGCCGTTCCCCGGCACCGAGCGCGCCGCCGTGCTCGCGCGTCACCTCGTCGAGCCGCCGCCGGATCTCTGCGCGATCCGATCCGATCTGCCCCACCGCCTCGGCGAGCTGGTGCGCGCGTGCCTGTCGAAGCTCGCTGCGGATCGTCCGGAGACTGCCGAGGAGCTCGCGTGGGAGCTGCGCGCGATCGCGGCGCGCACGTCGCGTCCGATCCGCCGGCCGCGCTGAGGCACGCGGGCTGCAAGACCTCGTCGCATGAAGAAGCTCGGCTTCCTTGTTGTCGCGGGCGCAGGCGCCTTCCTCTATGTGCATCGCCGCCGCGGTGGGGCGTGGACGCTCGACAGCGTCATCGACACCGCCGCCGATCTGCTCGGCACCGCGCAGCGTCGGTTTTCGGAGGTGAAGGATCGCATCGAGCAGCGCACGATCCACGAGGCGGCGAGCGCGGTCGCGAAGGCGACCGATCAATCGAAGAACGCCTACTGAGGAGCCACGTCATGAAGAAGCTCATCTTCCTCGCCGCCGCCGGCGGCTTCCTGTACGCGCATCGCCGCCGCGGCGGCGCCTGGACCCTCGACAGCCTGCGCGACACCGCGACCGACCTGTTCGGGATGGCGCGCCAGCGCGTCACCGACCTGACGAGCCGCGGCGCGCAGGCGATCGACGACCGCGCGGGCGCGATCGCGCACTGACGATCACCGATCGATCACGGCTCCGGATCCGGCCCGGGGACTTCGTCGGGCCGGATCGGATCGCCGAGCTTGTATCCGCGGGTGAGCAGCCAGGTCGTCGGGCTAACGACCGGCAGCTGATCGGGATGCCTCGGCACACCCCACTCGGCGATCGCGTGGGCGCTCGAGTACGGATCGGTGCGCCACGTCGTGTGTCGATCGCAGCGGTGGTGGCGCCAGTTGTTGACGATGTAGCTGACCGCGTTGCGCACCTGCGTCGGGTTCGTCAGCGCAGTCGCGTGGTAGCGGAACGCGAAGACGTGGCCGCGCGCGCGATGGAGCTCGCGGTTGAGGCGCTTCGCCGCGCTGACCGCGAAGCCCTGCATGCCGCGCTTCAGCGCGAGCTTGTCGTCCGCCTCGACGAGCAAGTGCACGTGGTTCGATTGGATGCTCACGTGCGCGATCCGGAAGTCGGCGCGCGCGCGGCAACGATCGACCGCGCGGCGGATCGCGCGATACGCGTGGCCCGTGCGGAGGTTCGACACCTCCCGCGTCACGCGCAGGACGACGTGCACCGGATGATGTGCGTCGTGCATGGGGCGCGTGCGGTGGCGTGGATCGCGGCGGCGACCGGTCACGGGCCGGCCGCGCTTCTTGCGCAGCGTGCCGCGCTTCGTGCGCGGTCGCAGATCGATCTCGAGCTGCCCCTTCCGCCGCTTGTTCCACGCCGACCGCTGCCGCTTCATGATTAGGGCGATGATATAATAGAGTGGCTAGAAGACCAGGGTGCGCAGTGGCAATTGCTGGCAGTGCACTTTCTCAGACGGGTCTGGAACGCCGCCTGAGCTGCGCTGCTCGCAGTCGGCGCACGTGTGAGCGGAGCGCGCAGTCGGGTTCTACTTCCCGAGCGCCAACCTCGGCGCGGGCGCCGACCTTCGTGCGATCACGAGGCTCCGCGCCGCCGCCTTTTGAAGATTTTTCGGTTTCGCGATCGAGCAACGCGCTCAGGCGACGATCCAGACCCTCTCAGACAGCGTTTGGAGTGCCGCCGGAGCCGCGCGGTTAGCGATCGTCGCAGGAATGTGTGCAGCACGCCGTCTGTCATCATCATTTCCCGAGCACCACATCGGCGCGGGCGCCGACGTTCGTGCGATCACGTGACTCCGCGCCGCTGCCTTTCAGATTTTCGGTTTCGGAGGGCCGAACGCCGGCGACGGCGCGGAGCCTCCGGTGCGATCAGCGGAAGGCCACGTCGGCGAGGGCGCCGGCGCACAGGAGCGCGACGAAGAAGACCGCGATCGCGGCGATGGCGCGGTCGGCGGCGTGCGCGCGCGCGAGCTCCATGAAGACGAGCGCGATCGCGAGGGCCTTGGCGGCGGCGAAGGCGAGCGCGACGCCGGTGCCGGCGCCGAGCGAGGCGGTGAGCCAGCTCGTGAGCGCGAGCGCGACCAGCGCGGCGTAGGTGACGATCAACGTGCGTCCGGTCATGACGAGCTCATCAGGTAGAACATCGGCCAGAGGAAGACCCAGATCGCGTCGACGAAGTGCCAGTAGAGCGCGACCAGCTCGAGCGCGAGCGGGCGCTGCGAGACGCGGACCCAGGTGACGAGCGCGAGGCCGGCGACCACGTGCAGCGCGTGGAGGCCGGTCATCGCGAAGTAGAGCGTGAAGAAGAGCGACGTGCCGGGGCCGTGATCGGGACCGGAGTACGCGACGCCGGGGACGACGCCGTCGTGGACGTGCACGCCCCACTCGACGAGCTTGAGCGCGAGGAACGCGAGCCCGAGCACGATCACGAGCTCGAGGCAGCGGCGCGCGGTGCGCGCACGGCCGGCGCGCATCGCGTGCACCGCCCACGCGATCGCGAAGCTCGACGTGAGCAGCACCAGCGTGTTGGTGCCGCCGATCCATTGCAGGTCATCGCGCACGCCTTCGCTGAAGGCGTGGCCGTACTCGGCGCGGTAGCTCGCGTAGAGCGCGAACAGGCCCGCGAAGAGCAGCGTCTCGCTCGCGATCACGATCCAGATCGCCAGGCGATAGCGGCGCTCGTCAGACATAGTCATACGGCCCCGCGGTCCATTGCGGCACGCCCTCGAAGTTCTCGTGCGGCGGCGGCGACGGCGATCGCCACTCGAAGCTCATCGATCGCCACGGGTTCGGGCCCGCCGGTTTGCCGCGCGCGATCGCGTAGACGAGATACGCGAGCGTGAGCAGCATGCCGCTCGCGAGCACGCACGCGCCGACCGTCGAGACGATGTGCAGCGGCTGGAAGTGCGCGGGGTAGGTCGCGTAGCGGCGCGGCATGCCCGCGTTGCCGAGGAGGAACTGCGGCGTGAAGGTCAGCACGAAGCCGATCGACACCGTCGCGCAGCCGAGGCGCGCCCAGGTCTCCGAGTACATCTTCCCGGTGATCTTCGGGAACCAGTAGTGGAGCGCGGCGAGGAAGCCGGTCATCGTCGAGCCGACCATGATGAAGTGGAAGTGCGCGACGACGAAGTAGGTGTCGTGCCAGTGCACGTCGAGCGACGACGTCGCGACCGCGACGCCCGACATGCCGCCGAACACGAACAGGAACATGAACGTGAAGACGTAGAGGAGCGGCGTCGCGATCGTGATCGAGCCGCCGTACAAGGTCGCGGTCCAGGTGAAGACCTTCACCGCCGAGAAGATCGCGACCAGCATCGACAGCGAGCCGAACAAGCCGACGTCGAAGGTCGACATGCCGGCGACGAACATGTGGTGGCCCCAGGTGAGGAAGCCGACCAGCGCGATGCCGAGGCTCGACGCGACGATCGCGCCGTACCACGCGGGCCGCTTGTGCGAGAACGTGCAGACGACCTCGCTGACCACGCCCATCGCCGGCAGGATCATGATGTAGACGGCGGGGTGCGAGTAGAACCAGAACAGGTGCTCGAACAGGATCGGATCGCCGCCCGTCGACGGATCGAACAGGCCGAGCACCCACAGGTGATCGGCCGCGACCACGAGCAGCGCGAGCCCGAGCACCGGCGTCGCGAGCACCAAGATGATCGAGGTCGCGTAGATCGTCCACACGAACAGCGGCAGGTCGCGCCAGCGCATGCCGGCGACGCGCATCGTGTGGATCGTCGCGATGAAGTTGAGCCCGGTGAGGATCGACGACACGCCGGTGACGAACACGCCGGCGGCGGCGAGCGTCGCCGCGGTCGGCGTCGTCGTCGAGTACGGCGTGTAGAAGGTCCAGCCGGTGTCGACGCCGCCGGCGAGCAAGGCGGCGAGCACGAGGCCCGCGCCCGCGACGAAGATCCAGAAGCTCGCCAGGTTCAAGCGCGGGAACGCGACGTCGCGCGCGCCGATCATCAGCGGCACCAGGAAGTTGCCGAGCGCCGACGGGATCGACGGGATCATGAACAGCCACACCATGACGATCCCGTGGTGCGTGAAGAGCTCGTCGTAGGTGTGCGCGTCGACGAGCGCGTTGTCGGGCGTGACCAGCGACAGCCGCAGGATCAGCGCGAACACGCCGCCGAGCAGCAGGAAGACGAGCACCGCGATCAGGTAGAGGATGCCGATGCGCTTGTGATCGCGCGTGAGGAGCCACGCGCGCAGCCCGCTCGGTTGGCTCCAGAAGCTCACGGCGTCTCCTCGAGGCTGCGGAGGTACTCGACGAGCGCGGCCGCGTCGGGGCCGCTGATCTGGCCGAGGTACGACGGCATGATCGGTCCGTAGCCGCGGACGATCTTCGCCATCGGGTCCATCATCGATTCGGTCAGGTACGCCTCGTCGGCGATCACGATCGATCCGTCGGCGAGCGGCACGCGCGAGCCGTAGAGGCCGCGGAAGGTCGGCGCGAGGTGGGGCGTGCCGTCGACGGAGTGACAGCGCAGGCAGCCCTTCTCGGCGGCGAGACGCTCGCCGATCTTCGCGAGCTCCTGCGCGGGGTGCGCGTCGATCCAGCGCGTGTACTCGGCGGGCGAGACCGCGAGCACGCGGCCGCGCATCGTCGAATGACCGGCGCCGCAGTACTCGGCGCACAGCAGATCGTATTCGCCGGGGATCGTCGCCGTGAACCACATCGACGTGATGCGGCCGGGCACGGCGTCTTCCTTCAAGCGGAACGCCGGCACGTAGAAGCTGTGGATCACGTCGCGCGAGGTGATCAGCAGCTCGACCGGCTCGCCGACGGGGACGCGCAGCTCGTCCTCGGCGATCGCGCCGTTCGGATAGACGAACTGCCACATCCATTGCTTGGCGACGACGTGGATGCGGATCGCGTCGGCGGGCGGCTCGCGCAGCTCGCGGTACTGCGTGAAGCCGACGATCCACCAGCCGAAGAAGACGGCGAGCGTGAAGGCGATCAGGCCCTGCTCGAGCCAGCGCGGCACCTGCTTGGGTGTGTGCGGACGATCGGCGCGCTCGCGGAACTTGATCATGAAGACGATCACGAGCGCGAACGTCACGACCGCGACGACGAACGCCGAGACGATCACGGTGTAGTGCAGGGTGTCGAGGCCGCGCGCGACCGACGACGCCTGCGGCGGGAGATCGAGCGCCCAGCGGAGCGTCTCGTTCATGCGCGCCTCCGGAGCCGCGAGACCCAGACGATCATCGTGGCGAGCGAGACGAGCACGACGCCGGCGCCGAGCGAGAACAGCAGGCGGAGCTGGCGATCGTAGCGGCGCAGCGACGGATCGAAGTGGAAGCAGGTCAGCAGATCGCGCGCGGCGCTCGGCGTGAGCGTGCCTTCGCGCGCGCGCGCGAGGGCGTCGTGCAGCGTCGGGTACTCGACGCCGCGCAGATCTTCGGCGATGCGGCCGTCGGGCGTGAGCACGAACACGACCGCGGGGTGCGCGTACTGCTCGGTGTGCGGATCCCACGTGTAGCGGAAGCCGAGCGCGCCGGCGAGCGCGTGGATCGATCGATCATCGCCGACCAAGTACTGCCAACCGGCGGGCATCGCGCGGCCGGGGTCGCGCGGATCGAGGCTGACGACCGCGGCGACGTACTCGCGGCCGGGCGGGTCGGCGCGCGTCGCCTCGATCACGCCGCGCAGGACGACGCTGCACAACATCTTGCACTTCGCGTACGCGAGGACGAGCACGACCGGGCGATGACCGTCGAAGAGCGCGCCGCTCGTGAGCGTCTGTCCCGCCGGATCGTGGAACGCGAGGTCGCGCGGCACGCGATCGCCGACGTGCTCGTCGAGCCCGACCGCGAGCGCGAGGACGACGAGCAGGCTCATGGCTTCCTCGCCAGGTAGCGATCGATCGCGACGCTCGCGGGCACGCGCACGATCGTGTGCGCGCGATCCGCCCACGACCATCGATCGATCGGATCGGTCGGGCCGGCCTCGTCGATCATCGTGAACGGCACCGCGCGCGGCCCGGGCCCGGGATCGATCGCGCTCGCGCCGCCGCCGCTCGCGCGCATCGCGGCGACGAGGCCCGCGCACGCGAGGATGGCGGCGATCGTGCCGGCGAGCGCCCACGCGATCGGGCGGCCGCGCACGGCGTCGGGAGCTTCGGGGATGGGGGTGAACGAGCTCATGTGGTCGTCTCGTAGCGAAGGCCCTCGGCGAGGAGCGGATCCTCGACGGGCAGGATCGGCGCGCCGTGCGCGCGCCACGCACACATAGATGTAGAGAGGCCGCCGATCGCGGCGAGCGCCGCCAGGTCGGTCCACGACGGGACCGGGCCCGCGATGCGCGGGATCACGAGCCAGTACATGTCGATCACGTGCGCGATCACGACGACGATCGCGATCGCGCCCATCACGCCGGCGTGGCGCTTGATCCGGCGCGAGAGCAAGACGCAGAACGGCACCGCGAAGCCGGTGACGACCAGCAGCCACGTCACCGTGCGCCAGCCGTCGCGTTGGCGCGCGAGGTAGAACGTGACCTCGCTCGGGAGGTTCGCGATCTGGATCAGCATCGCCTGGAAGAACGCGATGTACGCCCACAGGATCACGAACGCGTGCAGGACGCGGCCGAGCGCGTGGAAGTGCGCGGGCGTGACGGGCGCGGAGGTCCGCCAGGCGAGGAGGATCGTCAGCGCGAGGCCGCCGGCGAGCGCGCGCGTGAGCACGTAGAGCCCGAACCCCGACGACCACCACGTCGGATCGAGCGACATCAGCCAGTCGAACGCGGCGAAGGTGCCGGTGAGCCCGAGGATCAGCAGCGTGACCGGCGAGCGCGCGCGCGTCTCGGCGATCGCGATCCACGCGCCGAGGTAGATGATCGTGCGCGCCGCGAAGAACGGGCGCGCGAGCCAGGCTTGCTCCGCGTCGGGCCAGACGTGGCGCGCGAAGACGAGCAGCGGCACGACCAGGATCGCGATCGCGGGCAGCCCGCGCGCGATCGCGTCGCCGAGGTGGCGCACGACCGTCGGCCAGCGCGCGTGGGTCGCGTAGCCGAGCTGCACGAACGCGAGCGCGCCGAACGCGAGCGTCGCGGCGGCGCACCACATCGCGAGGTACGACGCGAGCGCGCGATCGGGATCGATCGCGACGCCGATCGCGATCGCGATCGCGCCGGCGATGCCGATCGGCAGCGCGACCGCGATCGTGGCGCGCGCGTCGAACCTGCGATCTAGCGCAGCCATCGCCGCGCCTCCTCGCGCTCGCTCGGCGACAGCGCCTCGAGCGGGACGTCGCGCGCCTGCAGCGCGCGCAGGTAATGGAGGATCGCGTAGCGATCGCGCGGCGCGACGATCGATCCGTACGAGGGCATGAGCCCGTAGCCGCGCTCGATCACGGTCAAGATGCGCTCGTCGGGCAGGCTCGCGGCGGCGCGATCGACGAGCGTCGGCGGCCGCCGCACCGTCATCGCGCGCGCGACCGGCGAGTCACCGTCGGCGGCGGCGCCGTGGCAAGCCGCGCAGAACGCGTCGAAGCGATCGCGCCCGCGGGCGAGCAGCGCGCGCGTGACCTGCGGCGGCGCGGGATCGATCGAATCGATCGCGACGACGCCGTCGGGTGGGAGGCGATCGCACGGCGCGCCGGCGAACACGCCGTGCGTCGTGCAGCCGACCGGCTCTTGCATGCGATGGAGCGACCAGTCGCAGCTCGCGATCAGGATCAGGAGGAGCGCGTGCTTCATCGCGAACCTCCTCCTCCTCCTCCTGCTCCTCCGAACGCGTGCACGCACCGCGGCGTCGTGCCCGCGAAGACCTCGGGATCGTCGGTGGCGACCGCGAGCCAGTAGCCGTCGCGCGTCGCCGACTCGAAGCCGGGCACCTCGAACAGCGGATCCCAGAGGTTCACGAGCCGCGCGCCGACGAAGAACGCGGCGACGACCGCGAGCGCGCCGAACAGGAAGCCCATCTCGATCGTGATGATCAGGAACGGCAGCGGCATGTGCGCGGGTCGCCCGCCGCTGTCGATCGGATAGAGGTGCGCGACGAGGTACCACTGCAAGAGGTAGCCGCCGAGCGCGCCGCACAAGCCGCCCAGCCCGGCGGCGATCGCGAGCGGCGATCGCTTCGCGGCGAGCGCGTCGTCGATCTCCTTCACCGGGTGCGGCGTGTACGCCTCGAGGTGCGTGAAGCCCTTCGCGCGCAACGTGCGTCCGGCGGCGAGCAGCGCGCTCGCGCTCGCGTACTCGGCGATCACGCCGCGCCTCACGACTCCTCTCCGATCTCCGCCTTCATTTCTGCAACGGGCAAGAAGGGCACGAAGCGCAGGAACAAGAGGAACAAGAAGCCGAAGAAGCCGAACGTGCCGAGGAGGATCCCGAGATCGACGGTCGTCGGCGAGTACGAGCCCCACGCCGCCGGCAGCTGATCGCGCATGAGCCCTTGCACGATGATCACGAAGCGCTCGAGCCACATGCCGAGCAGGATCGCGAGCGAGCCGAGCAGCAGCGCGAGCTTGCTGCGCCGCGCGCGCCGCGACCAGAAGATCTGCGGCACGACGACGTTGCACGCGATCATCGTCCAGAACGCCGCGCTCGTCGGGTGATAGCCGAACATCAGCGAGCGCTCCGCCGGATCGCCGTGGTAGTAGGCGCCGAAGTGCTCGATCAGGTAGCCGTAGTCGACGATCAACCCGGTCGCGAGCATCAGCTTCGCGCAGTTGTCGAGGATGTGATCGGTGATCACGCCTTCGAGGCGATAGAAGAAGCGGATCGGGATCGTCAGCACGAGGACCATCGCGAAGCCGCTGAAGATCGCGCCGGCGACGAAGTACGGCGGCTGCAGCGTCGTGTGCCATCCGGGCGTCAACCCGATCGCGAAGTCCGACGACACCACGCTGTGCACGGAGATCACGAGCGGCGTCGCGATCGACGCGAGCATCAGGTACGTGACCTTCCAGTGCCGCCACGCGCGCGCGTCGCCGCGCCAGCCCATCGCGAACAGCGCGTAGATCTTGCGCGCGCGGATCGTCGGCGCGTGATCGCGCAGCGCCGCGAGATCCGGGATCAAGCCGACGAACCAGAACAGGAGCGAGACCAGGAAGTAGGTCGAGATCGCGGCGGCGTCCCACGGTAAGGCCGACTTCACCTGCGGCCACACGCCCATCACGTCTGGGTAGGGGAAGAGCCAGTACCCGAACCACGCGCGCCCGAGGTGGAGCACGGGGAACATGCCCGCCTGGATCACCGCGAACAGCGTCATCGTCTCGCTGATGCGGCTGATCGGGTTGCGCCAGCGGTTCTGCTCGAGGAGGTAGAGGATCGCGGAGATGAACGTGCCGGCGTGGCCGATGCCGACCCAGAACACGAAGTTGATGATCGCGAACGCCCACCCGACCGGGACGTTGTTGCCCCACACGCCGACGCCGGTCGCGATCGTGTACGTCGCGAGCACGACGAGCAGCGACGTCAGCGCGCCGCACGCGCCGAACGCGAGCCACCAGTGGAGGCCGGGGCTCGGGCGCATGCGCGCGTAGAGATCGTCGCTCATCCGCGCCTCCGCGGATTGATCACGCGCGCGAGGTAGCGCGTGCGCGGGCGCGTGCCGAGGTCGTGGAGGAGATCGTAGCGGCGCGGATCGTCGGCGAGCTCGTGCAGCTGACCGAAGCGGATCGCGCCGGTCGGGCAGGCGTCCTGGCAAGCCGTGGTCGGCGTGGCGATCGGCCGTTTCTCGACGAGCGCCTCGTGCTCGGCGCGCCGGATCCG
This sequence comes from Kofleriaceae bacterium, assembly GCA_035493675.1. GTDB lineage: Bacteria > Myxococcota_A > Polyangia > Haliangiales > Haliangiaceae > JAIOQA01. Next base: position 12,531 of record DATJIA010000249.1, read on the forward strand.
CTGCACGCAGTACGTGCACTTCTCCATCACGCCGCGCGAGCGCACGGTGACGTCGGGGTTGTACTGGAGCGCGCGGTCGTCGGTTGTCTCGTATGCGAACCAGTTGAAGCGGCGCACCTTGTACGGGCAGTTGTTCGAGCAGAAGCGCGTGCCGACGCAGCGGTTGTAGACCTGCTCGTTCAGGCCGTCGGGGCTGTGCGTGGTGGCGCCGACCGGGCACACGTACTCGCACGGCGCGTCTTCGCAGTGCTGGCACGCGACCGGTTGATTCACCGATCCATATCGATCGACGCGGAGCCAGTTCATGTGGCGGCCGAGCGCGACGTCGTCGGGCCCGACGGTGGGGATGTTGTTCTCGGCCTGACACGCGACCATGCACGAGCTGCAGCCGGTGCAGATCGACGTGTCGATCGACATCGCCCATTGCACGCCGTCGCGCGCGCGGGTCGGCAGCATCGACGGCGGATCGCCGCGCAGATGATCGAGCTGCGCGGGCTCGCCGTTGGTGATCGTCGGGACGAGCTCGCGGCCCTCCTCGGTCATCGTCGTCTGCGTGCGGACGATCGGCGCGCGGCGATCGGTGCGCGTGATCCGGCCCGGTTGGATCCGCGCGGTGCCGAGCAGGCATGCGTCGGCGCCGACCGCCGCGGCGATCGCCGGCGCGCGCTGGCCGTGGCCGAGCTCGATCGTGATCGATCCGTCGGCGGCGCCGTCGACGACGAGCGCGGGCAGCTCGATCGCGCCGTGCGCGGTCGCGATGCGCACGACGTCTTCGTCGGCGATTCCCATCGCGCGGGCGGTGGTCGCGCCGAGCAGCGCGGCGTTGCCCCACGTCTGCTTCGTGATCGGGTGCGGCAGCTCCTGCAGCCACGCGTTGCCGGCGAAGCGGCCGTCGTGGAGCTGCGGCGAGGCGGCGATCGCGATCTCGATCGCGTGCTCGTCACGCAGGAGCGCGGCGAGCTCGTCGTTCGCGTCGGCGGGCCAGGTCGGCGTGGCGTCGACCGGCGCGGCCTTGGTGCCGGCGACGACCCCGGTGCGCATCGCCTCGCGCTGCGCCGGGGCGTCGATCAGCACGCGCGCGTCGCGCGGATCGCCGGCGAGCGCGGCCAGCACGTCGATCACCGACGCGACCTCGAAGCGCGGGCGCAGCGCCGGCTGTGCGATCGCGAGCGTGCCGTCGTAGGCGCGCGGATCGCTCCACGTCTCGAGCTCGTGCGCGAGCGGCATGAACGACGCGCACGCGCGCGCGGTCGCGTTCGCGTAGGTGCCGACGTAGAGCGCGCCTTTCACGATCGCGGGATCGAGCCCGCGCGTGCGCACGGGATCGCAGTCGATCACGATGTCTGCGCGTGCGATCGCGTCGTCGGTCGGCGCGAGCAAGACCGGCTCGGTCAGCGCGGTCGGACGATCGATCATGCGCGCGAGCGCGTGGACGATCGGCGGTTGGCGTTCACCGACGAAGACGATGCCCTTGCGCGCCCGCAGATCGTCGGCGAGCGCCGCGGCCCACGCGCGCGCGCGCGGATCCAACCGCTGCGCGGCGCGATCGATCAGCTCCTTCGGGATCGGCGCCCGCGCGAGCTCGCCCGCGATCACGATCGCGAGCGCGACGACGTCGCGCGCCGGGATCGCGAGTCGCTCGTCGGCGATCGTCCCCGACGGGGTCGGCACCGGCTCGCACGCCCAGATCCGGCTCATCGACGGGCCCGGCGCGCGACGCGACGCCGCCGCGCGCGCCCACGCCGGCGCCATCGGTCCGCTCGCGAACGGATCGGCGTCGAGGCACGCGATCACGTCCGCGCCCGCGACGTCGTGCTGGACCTCGAGCGGTCGCCCGTACGCGCGTGCGTGGCCTGCATAGATGTGGGTGCGCGCGAGCGGCGCGTCGTAGACGACATGGACCTCGCGCTCCTGCTTCACGCGATCGAGGAGCCGCGCGATCGTCGGCGACGACTGCGGCGGCATGACGATCCAGATCGGTCCCTTCGCCTCGCGCAGTCGCTTCGCCAACGTCTTCCACGTCGCGCTCGCGCGCTGCACGCGCTGCGGATCGTAGAGATCGAGGATGCGCGCCTGCATCCACGCGGTCGATCCGCCGAGGCTCGCCGGATGCGCGGGGTTGCCGTCGATCTTGATCGGCCGGCCTTCGCGCGTCGACACGATCACGCCGGTCGCGAAGCCGTCGAGCGCGAGCGCGCTCGCGTACCTCACGATCCGTCCGGGCCGCGCCTCCGGCGGCTCGGCGACGTACGGGACGATCTCTTCGTCACCCGCGCGCGACAGACACCCGACCTCGAGCGCCGCGATCCCGCCGGCGAAGAGCTTCAAGAGCTCTCGGCGCGTCACCTCTGCTCGGGTCTTGATCCGCATGCGTCACCGATGGCACGTCGAGCACGTCGTCAAGCGCGTGATCGATCGCCCGCCGTTCTCGCGCCGGTGACAATCGAGGCAGAAGTCCATCGTGAGCGCGTGCGCGCGATACACGCGCGCCATGTCCTCGACGGCGCCGTGGCACTCGCGACACGCGACGCCCGCCTGCACGTGCACGCCGTGATGGAAGTAGACGTACGACGGCACCGCGTTCACGCGCTTCCAGCGGATCGGCGTGCCGTTCGCCCAGCTCGCGCGCACCGGCGCGAGCTCCGGGCTCTCGCTCCACACCTGACCGTGACAGCCCATGCACCGCGCCGTCGACGGCATGCCCGCCGACGCCTCGGTCTCGACGCTGTCGTGGCAGTACACGCACGCGATGCCGTCGTCGCGCACGTGATGGCGATGATCGAACGCGACCGGCTGCGCGATCGCGTCGCCGGCGCCGCTCGCGTACGGTGTGCGCACGCACACCATCGGCGCGACGATCAACAGCGCGGGCGTGACGACGATCGCGAGCGCGGCGGCGCGATAGATCCGGTTCGCCGCCGGTTTGTAGAGCGCCGCCACGCGACGCAGCGCTGCATTCTACGTGCCCTCGCGGACTTGCGATTCAGGGAGTTTGCCGAGGCCGGATCGCGCGCGCGCGCCGCACGTGTGCGGTCACGCCACGATCACAGCGGCTTCGGATTGCGGATCCACTCGAGGATCGTTTCGTGCGGCGCGATCTTTCCGCCCTTCTGGATCACGTAGTCGATGAATTCCTCGACGGCGGCGCGACGATCCGCCGCACTGGGCGTGCCGGTCGCGTTCGCGCTCCACGCATCGACGTAGTACGCGGTGTGCGAGCCGAACAGGAGCGGCGCGTGGTTGCCGTTCAGGTGCTGGTCGAACGTGTACTTCATGATCGCGAGGTATTCGGCCTTGGTGACCTCGAAGCCGCCGTCCGCGACTGACGCCCACAGGTTGTAGTCGAAGCCGGTGATCGATCCGGAATCGACATCGAACCACGACTGGCGCGTCTTGAGCTTGGCGCGGAGTCCGGACGGAACGCCGTATTGCGCGCACTTGTCGTCGGGCGGGACGAACACCGCGTAGACCGGCATCTCCCAGAGACCCGGGTGCGGGTTGATCTCCTTGATCGGATTCTCGGGATCCATCCACTCGACCTGCACGGTGTGACCGGGGCTGCGGTTGTCGAGGGTGTACGGCCAGTACTCGTTCGATCCGTCGTGGCCGTCCTCGTAGCCCTCTTCGATCGAGCAGTCGTAGTGGATGCCCAGATCCGCGACGGTCTGGAGCGTGGCGTCGTCGTACTCGAGATAGGGAGTGCGGAAGCCGTAGATCTCGCTCGCCGGCACGATGCTGTGCGAGGTGAGGAATTCGCTGCACGGCATGAGCTCGGCCATCCACTGCTCTTTCGTGAAGTCGTGGCCGCCGTGATTCGGGAGATGCGAGACCGTGTGATTCGCGATCTCGTGTCCTTCGGCGTACGCGCGCTTCCAGGTCGCGACCACCGCGTCGGACTGGCCGTAGACCGACGTCATGTAGAAGCTCGTCTTCAGGCCGCGCGCCTTCAGCATGTCGAGCGCCCACATCATGCCGTCGGCGTCGCCGTTGTCGTCGAAGCCGATCGACACGAACATCGGCGCCTTCGCCGGCGCGATCCCGCACGGCGGCGACTGCGAGGCGTTGAGGTTGTCGTGACCGGTCCACGCGCCGAACCCGCCGTTCGCGCAGTCTTGGTTCGACGGCGTGCCGTCGGCGGAAGGACCTCCATCGCCCTCGACGCCGCCGTCACCGTTGTTTTTCGGTGAGGACGTAGAGGAGCAGGCGGCGGCGACGAGGGCGACGAAGATCGGGATCCGCATGCTCGGACAGTGCGCGGCCGCGGCGCGAGCGCGTGGCGCGAATCGCTCAGACGCATGACGCGTTCGTGCAGGCGCTTGCGGATCGACGGCGCGCGACGAGAGTGAGCACATGCGATGGCTGCTCGTCCTCCTGGTCGCTTGTCATCACGGTTCGAGACCCGGGCTCCCTGACGATCTCGCGGGCGCGAAGTCGATCTGCTACTCGGGCTATCGCACCGGGCAGAGCCCCGACGAAGGCACGTTCCCGTCGGTGGAGCAGATCCGCGAAGATCTGCAGCTGCTCGATCACGACGGCTATCGGTATCTGCGCCTCTTCGATTCGGGCACGCACGCGCAGCGCGTGCTCGAGGCCGTCACCGATCAGAAGGTGATCCTCGGCGTCTGGATCGGGAAGGACGAGGCCGCGAACCGAGCCGAGATCGATCGCGCGGTCGCGCTGGTCGCCGCGCACCCGGATCGGATCATCGCGGTGAGCGTCGGCAACGAGACGCTCGACGACTGGTCCGACGTCCGCACGTCGCCCGCGGACCTCGCGGGCTACATCGATGAGGTCCGAGCAAAGACCGGCCTGCCGGTGACGACCGACGACTCGTGGTTGGTCTTCACGCTGCCCGAGAACGCGCCGGTGATCGACGCGGTCGACTTCCTCGACGTCCACGTCTACGCGTACGCCGACGCGTACTACGGCGACTGGAACTGGAATCAGGACGCCGGCCCGCAGCTCGACGCCGCGATCGCGTACTCGAAGGACGCGGTGCGCCAGGTCCGCGCGCACGCGCCGAACCTCCCGATCGTCGTCGGCGAGATCGGCTGGAAGAGCGCGACGAAGTACAAGGCGACCGATCCGCCCGAGCAGGCGATCGAGACGCACCTCGCCGATCCGATGAAGCAGAAGCAGTTCGACGATCGGATCGATCGATGGGTGCGTGGGCCCGACCGCGACGCCGACAGCCCGGACGGCGCCTTCTTCTTCGAGGCCTTCGACGAGCCGTGGAAGGACGGCGACGACGGCTGGGGCTTCTACACCACCGATCGCCGCAAGAAATGATCATCTTCGCGATCGAATCGCACGACACGACTCACCCGCTTCGCGCGAATGCTCCCTCTGTACACGGAGGGAGGCGAACGAATGAAAGCGATCGTGTTGGCCGGTTTCGGGATCGCGGTCGTCGCGTGCAGCGACGCGAGCGGTCCGTCCGGTCCCCCTCGGATCCTCCAGGTCTTCGCGCGCGAGCGCGTCCCGGGCGTCGACGACGACGGCAACGCGGTGATCGAGCTCGAGCCACGGCTCGCGTTCGGCGATCACCCCGACATCGCGCCGGACGCCGACGATCGCGACGTCACCGCCGCGGTCGCGCGCGACGGCCAGAAGATCCGCGTCGTCGTCGATCGCCTCCTCCGTGGCAACGATCTCGAGGAGGTCGCGTGCGCCGACGGCACGTGGAGCCGCGTGCCGAACGGCGCGACCTTCGACGACGTCGCCGCGTGCGCGGGCACCGATCTCAGCCGATGCAGCGGCATCTGCGTCGGCGCGAACGGTCCGGTCGGGATCCTCGACGAGAACCACGACGGCGCGTTCGACGATACGCGGCTGATCGAGGGCGCGGTCATCTTGACCTGCGACGGCGCGAACGTGCCGCTCGATCTGCAGAAGAGCTTCTACCAGCCGAGCGGCGATCAACTGATCTCGGCGGGCTCGGTCGGGCTCGACTCGCTCGGCCCCGCGATCGTGATCGCGCCGCAGGACGGCATGAAGCCGAACGCGAAGTGCGGCATCGCGTTCGCGTCGAGCGTGGTCGACAAGGCCGACGACACGCTGTGCGCACCCACCTCCGACGGCGCCGGCTGCACGCCGGGCGACACCAGCGCGATCCACTTCGGCGTCGAGCCGTTCTTGCTGGCGTCGAGCGAGCCCGCCGACGGCGCGATGGACGTCGCGCTCACCGACGAGCAGTCGGCCGACGCGACGATCACGGTGCAGCTCAACGCGAAGCTCGACGACGCGACCGTCGCGAGCGCGATCGAGGTGACCGCCGACGGCGCGCCCGTCACCGGCCTCACGCCGGTCATCAGCGACGACGACGACGCGGCGGTGATGATCGCGATCGCCGGCGGCTTCAAGGCCGCGACCACGTACAGCGTGACCGTCACCGGGATCGAGGACGCGTACGGCGACAGCGCCGACGCGTCCGTCACCTTCACGACGAAGGGGCCGTGACATGCGGAAGCCGATCGTCATCTTGATCATCTTGCTCGGGCTGATCTCGCGCGCCCGCGCGCAGGGCCTCACCACCGGCGCCGTGCAAGGCATCATCACCGACGCCAACACCGGCGAGCCGCTGATCGGCGTCACCGTCGTCGCGAGCTCGCCGGCGCTGCAAGGTCAGCAGTCGGCGATCACCGACGAGACCGGCGAGTTCAAGATCACGAACCTGCCCGCCGGCACGTACACGATCACGTACTACTACGTCGATCTCGTCGTGCGCCGCACGGTCGACGTCTCGATCAACAAGACGACCCCGGCGTACGCGAAGCTCGACGTCGCGCAGGCGTCGAGCGAGGTCGTCGAGATCGAGGGCCGCGCGCCCGCGATCGATCCGAGCTCGACGTCGCAGGGCGTCACGCTCGACAAGGACTTCGTCAAGAACCTGCCGGTCGGGCGCTCGTACGCCGAGAACCTCTCCGCCGCCGCCGGCACCCACGAGGACGACGCCGGCATGTCGTTCTCCGGCTCGAGCTCGCTCGAGAACACCTACGTCGTCGACGGCGTCAACACGACCAGCCTGCGCTACGGCCAGGTCGGCACGCCGGTGATCAACGAGTTCATCCAGCAGACCGAGATCATCACCGGCGGCTACGGCGCCGAGTTCGGCCGCTCGACCGGCGCGGTCGTGAACGTCGTGACGAAGTCGGGCTCGAACGAATTCCACGGCTCGATCTTCGGCTACGCATCGCCGGGCGCGCTGATCGCCCGCGCGCAGGCGACGCCCACCGAGTCGGGATCGATCGACAGCGAGGTCAACGAGGATCTCGACACCGACTTCGGCTTCGAGCTCGGCGGCCCCGTGATCAAGGACAAGATCTGGTTCTACGCGGGCGTCGCGCCGCACGTCGATCGCTCGACGATGGAGCGCATCACCAAGCGGCGCGTCGATCGCGACGGCGACGGCCAGCCCGACGTCGATCCGTCGACGGGCTTCCTCGTCTTCGAGGAGCTCGATCGCCAGGCGCTCCACCTCAAGACCGACTCGGTGCCGTTCGTCGGCAAGCTCAGCTTCGCCGCCGCGCCCGAGCACCAGGGCTTCGTCAGCATCATCGGCACGCCGGAGACCGGCAACGATCTCTCCGTCGACGGCCTGCCGAGCGCGACCCACCTGTTCGACACCAAGCTGACGACCGACGTGTCCGCGAAGTGGACGTCGAAGCTCGACGACAACAAGACCGAGATCGAGGGCGTCTTCGGCTGGCATCGCGGGACCGATCGGCAGACGCCGATCGACGCGTTCGCGGCGAACCTTCCCCGCCAGAACCTCTACTACGGCGATCTCGCGACCTGGGGCATGCTCGGCGGCGAGTCGGCGTCGACGATCGCGGGCTGCTCCGACGGCGGCAACGATCCGTACCCGATGATCCGCAACTGCCCCGACGAGGGCACCGGCTACGCGATCGGCGGCCCCGGCCAGCTGATCGACTTCAACGAGACGCGCCTCTCCGGCCGCGTCTCGATCACGCAGCGCTTGACCGGGCTCGGCCACCACGAGGTGAAGGCCGGCCTCGACGCCGAGGACAACGAGCTGCTCACGCGCCGCGCGAACACCGGCGACATGTACTTCGACGTGATGCTGCCGAACGGCGACGATCCGGGGAAGACGTACGAGTGGCGCTTCGTGCAGCTCGCGCCCGACGGCAATCCGCAGGGCCTGCCCGACTCGTGCCCCGACACCGACGAGGGCACGACCCGCGCGTGCAAGTTCCTCGGCGCGACCAACGTCGTCGGCGATACGTTCAACTGGGCCGCGTACCTGCGCGACTCGTGGCAGGTGATCCCCGGCTTCACGATCAACGCGGGCCTTCGCTACGAAGAGCAGCGCATGCGCTACGCGAAGGATCTGCAGAACACGGTCGATCCGTTCACCGGCGTCGGCCGCGGCACCAACGCGATGGAGCTGCGCGGCATGTGGGCGCCGCGCGTCGGCGCGATCTACGACTGGACCGGCGAGGGTCGCGCGAAGATCTACGGACACTGGGGCCGCTTCTTCGAGTCGGTGCCGATGGATCTCAACACGGTCAACTTCGGCGGCGAGACCACGTATCGCCGCGTGTACGAGATGGACCAGTGCGGGTCACCCACCGCCGGCGTCGGCGGCCCCGACGGGCCGAGCTGCGTGAACGGCGGGCAGCCGCCGATGTTCGGCTCGAACGTCTTCGGCTCGGGCGTGTTGGTCGCGCCCGGCGTGAAGGCGCAGTACATGGACGAGGCGATCGCCGGCATCGAGTACGCGGTCACCGACGACTTCAAGATCGGCGCGGCGTACAGCGATCGCCGCCTCGGCCGCGTGCTCGAGGACATCTCGCCCGACAACACCGTCACGTACGTCTTGTCGAACCCCGGCGAGTTCGACGAGGACGCGGAGCGGTCGCTCGAGGCGCAGATCGCGAACACCGCCGACGCCGACGAGAAGGCGCGCCTGCAGGGCCAGCTCGACGTCTTCCGCGGCATCCGCAAGTTCGACAAGCCGAAGCGGGTGTACCAGTCGATCCAGCTCACCGCGGTCAAGCGCTTCTCGCGCGCGCTGTTCCTGCAGGCGACGTACACGTACGCGCGCACGCAGGGCAACTTCCCCGGCCTCTACTCGCCGGAGTCGGGCGCGATCAACCCGAACATCACCGCGCAGTACGATCTGATCGAGCTGCTCGCAAACCGCAACGGCCCGCTGCCGAACGATCGCCCGCACGAGGTCAAGCTCGATACGTACTACATGTTCGACTTCGACAAGGCGGGCACGCTGACGACCGGCGCGCGGGCGCGCGCGAGCTCGGGCACGCCGGTCGACGTGCTCGGCGCGAACTCGCTGTACGGGTTCGACGAGTCGTTCCTCCTGCCGCGCGGCGCGATGGGGCGCACGACCTACGACGCGGGCCTCGATCTGCACCTCGGCTACGGCCGCAAGCTCGGCAAGGACTCCGAGCTCGAGGTCTTCGCCGATCTCTTCAACGTCTTCGATCGCCAGTCGCCCGACACGCTCGATCAGACGTACACGCACGACAACGTGAACCCGATCGTCGGCGGCGACGGATCCGATCTGATCTGGGCCAAGACGCAGGACGGCGACGGCAACGAGCCCGCCGAGCCCGGTCTCCCGACGAGGAATCTCGACTTCCGCAACGCGAAGACCCGCAACGCCCCGTTCATGGCGCGCCTCGGCGCACGCTTGACCTTTTGACCTCGATGCTGCAGTTGGTCGGCGTCGCCAAGCGATACGCGAGCGCGAGCGCGCTGGCGCCGCTCGATCTGCGCGTCGAGCCGGGCGAGCTGATCGCGATCGTGGGGCCGTCGGGGAGCGGGAAGTCGACCGCGCTGCGCGTGGTCGCAGGGCTGATCGCGCCGAGCGAAGGCGCGGTGATCGTCGACGGGCGCGACGTCACGGGGGCAACCCCCGCGCGCCGTGACATCGCGATCGTGCGGGGCGGCGGCACGCTCTACGCGCACCTGAACGTGCGCGACAACGTCGCGTTCGCGTTGCGCGCGCGCATGATGCCCGACGTGGAGATCGCGCGGCGCGTCGCGGCGGCGGTGCGCGCGCTCGCGATCGACGCGCTCGTCGATCGCTTCCCGCAGCAGCTGTCGAGCGGGCAGCGCCAGCGGGTCGCGCTCGCCGGCGCGGTCGCGCGCGCGCCGCGCGTCTTCCAGTTCGACGATCCGCTGCAGTCGCTCGACGCGCGCGTGCGCGCCGACGTGCGCCGCGAGCTGCGCGCGTGCACGAAGGACTCCGCGTCGATGTACGTCACCCACGATCTCGGCGAGGCGATCGCGATCGCGGATCGCATCGTCGTCTTGCGCGACGGCTGCGTGCAGCAGATCGACACGCCGTCGCAGATCCGCGCGCGACCCGCCAACGCGTTCGTCGCCGAATTCTTCGCGGCCGCGTGAATTCGGACAGCATCACCGACCAGAAACGGCCACGGCGCGCGATGCGCGTTCGCTACGGTTCGAGCGCCCGGGAGGTCGAGATGAAGCGCCTGCTGCTCGCGTTCGTGTTCGCCGCGTGTGGTCCGACGTCGCGAGCGTCGCATGACGGCGGCGGCAGCGGCACCGGCTCCGCGGACGCCGACCTCAGCGGCCCGCCTCCGACCGGCAGCGTCAGCGGCACCGTGTGGGCGCCCGCCAACGCGATCGGCATGGTGCCCGCGGGCTACGAGATCCCGGTCGCGGGCGCGATCGTCTACGTGACCGACACCGATCCGATGCCGATCCCCGACGCGGTCTACTGCGATCGCTGCGATCTGCGTCCGCCCGCGTACGCGACCACCGACGCGAAGGGCAAGTTCACGGTCGCCGGCGTGTCGCCCGGCCATCACGAGCTCGTCGTCGAGAAGGCGCAGTTCCGGATCGTATCGGAGATCGTGCTTCCGGACGACGCCGGGCTGGTCGCGACCACCGAGCAGACGACCTTGCCGTCGATCCACGATCCCGCGCACGGCAAATGGATCCCGCGCGTCGCGATCGCGACCGGCGACAGCGATCACGTCGAGGACATCTTCGCGAAGATGGGCATCCTCGGGCTCGGCTCCGACGGCGCGGTGATCGAAGCGAGCCTCGCGTCGAGCGATCGCGTCGAGCTGTGGGGCAACCCGATCGATCCGCCGTACGCCGCCGAGCAGAAGGGGACGATCACCGAGCTGTTCGGCGATCTGAACAAGATGAAGCGCTACCACATCATCTTCGTCCCCTGTAACTACGAGTCCGACGTCACCGCGCTCGCGAAGCCGAGCGTGCGCAAGAACATCCAGGACTACGTCGCGCTCGGCGGCAAGCTCTACGTCACCGACTGGTCCGCGGAGTGGGAGGACGCCGCGTTCCCCGACTTCATCGCGTTCGACGACTCGACCGACACGACGGCGTCGATGGCGGCGGCGAACAACATCAACGCGGGCGACGGCGACTTCGGTCACTTCGCGATGCACGCGAAGGTCAGCGACGCGACCGCGAACGCGTGGCTCGACGGCCAGAAGGCGCCGCTCGTGATCCCCGCCGGCGGCGAGGACGAGGACTTCCCGAGCACGTACGCCGAGGGCGTGATCGACGCCAACGACTTCGTGATCGAGCAGAACTGGAGCCTGATCCGGAATCTCCCGTCGGTGACGATCGGCACCGACATGAACGGGATGCCCGTGAAGGAGACCGCGAAGACGTGGATCACCGGCGACTACAACGGCTCGACGTATCCGCACACCGTCACGTTCGAGCCGAGCTGCGGGCGCGTCCTCTATTCGACGTATCACACCGCGCAGAAGACCCATCAATGGTTGGTCCCGCAGGAGCGCGTGCTCCTGCACTTGATCATGGAGATCGGCGTCTGCAACGACGGCCCGATCGTCCTCTGACCCGTTTTCCCGACGGCAACCCTCTATCTCGTATGGCGGAGGAATCGATGCGCATGCTGCCTCTCTTGATCGGACCGGCGTTCTTCGCGTGCAGCGCGGCCGGCTCCGGCGGTCACCCGCACGACGGGGACGGCGGCGGCACCGGCACGGGCTCGAACGGCGGCGACGGCGGCGGCACCGGCACTGACACCGCCGATGCACGCCCCGGCTCCGTCGACGCGGGCACGCAAACGACCTGTACCAACGGGCTCGGCGCATGGACGGGGCACGACAACGTCGCCGCGTCCCAGAATCCGCCGTGCGGCCTGGCGCCCGACGCAGTGCCGCAGTTCGTCTCGATCGGCTTCGACGACAACGCGTATTCGGGCTTGCCCGGCACCAACGGCACCGGCGGCCTCACGTGGGCGCTCGACATGCTGAAGGCGCGCAACGTCCACGCGAGCTTCTATCTCTCGTCGATCTACATCGATGTGTGGGAGTCCGAGAGTCCGACGTTCGTGAAGCGCGCGTGGCATCGGATCATGACCGACGGCAACGAGATCGCGAATCACACCGTCAATCACGGGCACGGCGCGATGTACGACGCCGCGACCTGGACCACCGAGATGAACGGGTGCATCGCGTCGGTGACCAAGCCGTTCGATCCGAACGAGGTCGACTACTCGCCCGACAACACCAAGGGCATCGGCGCGACCAAGGATCAGCTCGTCGGGTTCCGGACGCCGTTCCTCGAGTACGACAACGCGACGTTCACCGCGCTCGAGCAGCTCGGTTATCACTACGACTGCTCGATCGAGGACGGTTGGCAGGAAGATCAGGACGGCACGAACTTCTTCTGGCCGTACACGCTCGACAACGGCAGTCCGGGTAACGAGGTGTTGGTCGGCTGGGGCTCGAAGGAGCACATCACCGATCATCCGGGCCTGTGGGAGCTGCCGGTCTCGCCGGTGATCGTCCCGCCCGACGACAAGTGCGCGCAGTACGGCGTGCCGAGCGGGTTGCGCAACACGCTCCACGATCGCGTCTCGTGGTTCGATCCGGCGAGCGGCAAGATCACCGGCTTCGACTACAACCTGTGGGTCGAGTTCCGCATGACCAAGGCGGAGTTCCTCGCGACGATGAAGTACACGCTCGATCTGCGGCTCGCGGGCAACCGCGCGCCGTTCATGTTCGGCGCGCACCCCGACACGTACTCGAGCAAGTACACCGCGGTGCCGAACGCGTCGCTCGAGGAGCGGCAGCAGGCGATCGAGGAGTTCCTCGACTACGCGCTGTCGAAGCCCGAGGTGCGCTTCGTCCCGAACCAGGAGATCTTGTCGTGGGTCCGCAATCCCGTGCCGCTCTAGTCTTGGTGATCGCGGCCTGCGGGCCGAGCGGCGTCGGCGCGCATCACGACGGCGGCGCCACGTCCGGCGACGGCGGCATCGACTCGGACCTGCAGGGCGCGCCCGACGGAGATCCGAGCGTGCCCGATTGCACGACGCTCCATCTGACGATCCGCGACTTCTCGCCGAGCACGCACCCGGACTTCGAGCCCGACTTCGATCCGGACTACGGACTCGAAGGCATCGTGAAGGACACGCTCGGCGCCGACGACAAACCGGTCTACGCGCCGCCGGGCCCGACCGAGCACACCGCGGGCAAGATGTACTTCGACGAGTGGTACCGCGACACGCCGGGCATCAACATGACGTTCCCGGTCACGCTGCCGCTCGTGCAGATGGGCTCGCACGGGCTCGTCTACGACTCGATGGAGTTCTTCCCGATCGACGGCAAGGGCTACGGCGACGAGGGCAATCCGCACAACTTCCACTTCACGACCGAAGTGCACACGACCTTCGACTACAACGGCGGCGAGACCTTCACGTTCATCGGCGACGACGATCTCTGGCTGTTCATCAACAAGCACCTCGCGATCGATCTCGGCGGGCTGCATCCGCCGGAGACCGGCACGGTCGAGCTCGACGCGCGCGCCGCCGAGCTCGGCCTCACCAAGGGCAAGCGCTACGCGATGGACATCTTCCACGCGGAGCGACACACCGATTCGTCCAACTTCCACATCGAGACGACGATCCACTGCTTCGACGTCCCGTAGGAGCGATCATGAAGCGCATCCTTCTTCTGCTGGCGATCGCGGCGTGCTCGAGCGGCAAGCCGCGCGGCGACGACGATCACGACGACGGCGGCGTCCCACCCGTGACGCCCGACGCCGCGCTGCCGTCGTGCACGCCGACGTCGGCGGGCACCTTCACCTACGAGAAGATCGCGACCTGGCGTGACGACGCCAAGGCCGCGTACTCGATCATCCACGACGATCTCTGCGACGACACCGTGCAGGGCGTGATCACCAACGCGGTGCCCGCGCTCGATTCGTACGGCATCGGCGTCGGCATGGGCGCGATCGCCGGCGAGTGCGAGGACAGCGATCGCTGGTCGGAGCTCGTCGACCTCGAGGCGCACGGCCACGAGATCGTCAATCACTCGTGGTCGCACGTGAACGTCACGCCCGAGAACGGCGCGCAGGAGATCGTCGCCGCCAAGAAGGCGCTCGACGCGCACATCGCGCACCCCGTCACCTTCTACATCTATCCGTACGACTTCTTCACCGACGCGTCGATCGCGGCGGTCCAGGCCGCCGGTCACCTCGGCTCGCGCGGCGGCAATCGCGACGACAACGACGGCCTCGTGATGCCGCCGATCAACGGGCCGAACCCCGACAACGACCTGCGGATCGAGTTCGACGTGTGGCCGCGCTCGTACTCGAAGTACGCGCTGTTCTATCCCGACGACATGCTCGCGGTGCACGTGTGGAACGCGATCGACGCCGGCGGCTGGGCGATGCGCGAGTTCCACAGCGTGATCCAGGACGGGCAAGACGTCACCGGCCAAGGCTTCGGTCCGATCGAGCTCACGCCGTACAAGAAGCACCTGCAGTTCCTCGCCGACGCGCGCAAGAAGGGCGTCCTGTGGACCGCGCCGCCGACGGCGGTCTTGCGTTATCGCCACGCGCGCACCGCGTGCAAGGCCTCGGTGTCGGGAGATCAGATCACCTTCGATACGTCGAACGCGGACTGCACGAAGTACGCGACGCCGGTCAGCGTGATCGTCACGACCGCCGACGACGTGCCGCGCGTCGACGGCACGCAGGACGGCGCGCCGGTCGCGACGATCAAGCTCGGCCCCAAGCGCTTCTCGATCGACGCCGATCCGACCAAGGGCGCGGTCGCGTTGACCGCGTGCTCGAACGACGGCTACGCGATCGATCCGTCGGTGTCGCTCGCGCCGAAGCCGACGCCGGCGAACAGCGTCTGCGACATCGAGACGGTCCACGGCACCGGCTCGCCCGGCAAGATGGATGATCTCGAGCGGCCCGTCGAAGAATTCCAGGCGCTGCCGAACCCATCGCAGGCCGACGGCCGCACCGGCACGTGGTCGTGGTACCCGCAGAGCGCGGTGGTCGCGATCGCCGCCGACGGCTCGAATCACTACCTGCACTACACCGGCTCGGGCATCAACGCGTGGAGCGGCGCGACGCTCGCGTTCCTCGGCGGCAACGGCGCCGGCTCCTGCTACGACGGCACGAAGTACAAGGGCATCCGCTTCAAGATCAAAGGCACGGTGACGGCGACCGACGAGCTCAACGGCAAGGTCAACGTCAGCATCGTCACCTCCGAGACCCAAGGCCGCCGCTACGGCGGCGATCTCGACGGTGAAGGCGGTCACTTCCACAAGGTCGTCTCGGTCACGCCGACCTGGACGACCGTCGAGATCCCGTGGGAGTCGCTCGACAAGCCGACCTGGGGCATGACCACGTCGCTCACCGCGGTCGCGAAGACCAAGCTCCAGGCGATCGACTTCGGCGTGTCGAACACCGCGACCTGGGACCTCGCGATCGACGACATCGAGCTGTACTAGCGCTCGCTACGCATCCTGGTTCAGGATCGCGACGTACTCTGCGTATACGTAGACTCGATCGCGCTTCTTTCCCGTGATCTCTCTCGCGATCCGCAATCGTTCGAGCTCCTGCAGGGCTCGCGCGACCGTCGGCTTGCTGATGCCCGTGGCCGCGGCCGTCTCCGGGATCGTGATGGCCATCTTCTTCCTCAGCTGATCGAAGATCTCGAGATTCGAGCTCCTCGCGGCTTGCTGGTAGATCGATCCGGCCCTCGAGCCGGCGACGGCAACCCGGTCCTTCTCGAACAGCTTCATGAGGCGATCGACCAAGCTCACGCCTTCGTCGGCGACCTGTGCGATTCCGTCGAGGAAGAACGCGATCCAGCCTTCCCAATCGCCATGCGTGCGGACGCGTTGTAGTGCCTCGTAGTACGAGGATCGATGGCGCTTGAAGTAGAGGCTCACATAAAGCCATGGTCGCTCGAGCGCCCCTTCGAGCATGAGGACCAATGGGATCAAGATGCGACCGACGCGGCCATTGCCATCGAGGAAGGGGTGGATCGTTTCGAACTGTGCGTGCACGAGTCCCGCTTTGATGAGCGCAGGTACCTTCGTCTCGTGGATGAACGTCTCCAACGCACCAAGGGCGGGTTGCACTTGATTCGGCGGGGGAGGCACGAAGGTGGCCGTCTCGATGCTGGAACCTCCGATCCAGACCGGGACCTTGCGAAACTCGCCTGCGGCGCTCGCGCCGCCGCGCGTCCCGGTGACGAGCACGCGCTGGACCTCCCGAACGAGCCGCAGGCTCAGTGACAGCTTCGGCATCCTGGCCACGCCGTGCGACATCGCGGCGACGTAGTTGGAGACCTCTCGCACGTCATCCAGGGGAACGGCAGGCGCAGCCTTGTGCTCGTGGAGCAGCAGATCGGAGAGGGAGGACTGGGTCCCTTCGATCTGGCTCGAGAGCACAGCTTCTTTTCTCACGTACGAATACATCCAGCTGTCAGCGTCGGGAAGGAATCGGCCGATGCCGTCGAGTCGCCCGATCGCGAGGCTCGCGATCTCGAGCTTCTGTTGCAACGCGGGCCCGACCTCCAGAGCTGGGACCGGCGGGAGAGGCTTCGGCACGAAGGCTCGGTACCTGCCTTGTGAAACCCAGGTTCCGGCCCGGCCGGCGCTAGTAAAGGATGGCGCCTTGGCCATGGATGCTAGTAAAGCATCTAGGGCGCGCCTTTACTAGTGTTGGGAAGCGGAAGCTTGTTGCCCACGCTACCACCACATCACGGCGGTGCAGCGCAGCACGTCGGTGTCGGTCGGCAGCAGGTCCGCGGGATACGCGGGCACGACCTTGGAGCCGTTCACGTAGTGGGAGAAGCCGACGACGATCTCTTCGTTGGAGCCGTACGCGGTGTGGATGATCGCCGACG
>DATJIA010000250.1:0-7526 GCA_035493675.1 Kofleriaceae bacterium
GACGCGCAGCCCTTTCGGCGAGGTGTGCCCGATCGAGATCGTGCAGCGAAGGACCGCGTGATGCGGCGCTGGCGGCCCCGACAGCACGTCGGCGGTGCCGTCGGCGATCGCCATGTCATCGGGCAGATCGGTGCTCGCCGACGTCTCGGCGCACGAGATCTGCGGCTTCACCTTCGGTCGCGGGCACGTCGGGTGCACGAACATGACCGCGTTCCAGACGATGGTTACGCCGTCGCGGAGCACACCATGGAACTTGCTGTCGGCGCAGCGAAGGAAGTCCTTGCCGCTGGTGAACACGCCGTTGGTCCGCACGATCGGCGCGGACGAGCCGAACGGCAGCACGCTATCGACCGAGACCTCGGCGGTGAGCGCCGGCGTGCTCGGATGATCGATGCGACAGGTGATATCGTGATCGAGGGCGCGATGCGTGTCGACGTCCTTGCCGTCGGCGGTGCACACGAAGTCCGCCTTCACCGGCGGACGCGCGTGCGCCCGCGCGACGAGAAACGGCGTGAACGCGATCGCGGCGGCCAGCGGAGGTCCCCACCTCATGGCGCGAGTATAGCGCGCGCCTTCGCGAGCGCGGCGCGGGCGTCGGCGAGGTCGGCGGGATCGCCGCTCGTCTGCTCGCGCAGCGCGACGGCGCGCTCGAGCGGGGCGATCGCGTCGCGCGCGCGGCCGAGGCCGACCAGCGCCTTGCCGAGGCCGACCAGCGACGACGCGACCTGCGGGTTGTCCTTGCCGACCGCGGCCTCGCGGATCGCGAGCGCGCGCTGGTAGCGCGCGAGCGCGCCGGCGTCGTCGTGCGCGACGTGGAGCGCGTCGCCGAGCTCGTCGAGGTAGTCGGCGACCGCCGGATGCGACGGCCCGTACGCCTTCTCGGCGATCGCGAGCGCGCGCTCGAAGCCGGCGCGCGCCTCCGCGGTGCGCCCGCGCGCCTGATCGATCAGCGCGATGTTCGACAGCGTGAGCGCGACGTCGGCGTGATCGCCGAGCGCGCGCTCCTGGATCGCGAGCGCGCGCTGGTAGACCGGCAGCGCGTCGTCGTCCTTGCCCGCGTTCGACAGCGCGGCGCCGAGGTTGGTCAGGTAGAACGCGAGGTCCGTCGAGTCCGGCGGCAGCGACTTCTCGGCGACCGCCGCCGCGCGCCGCTGCCACTCGAGCGCCTTGGCGGCGTCGCCCTGCGCGCCGTAGATGTTGCCGAGGTTCGAGTACGCGCCGGCGAGCTGCGGGTGATCGGCGCCGAGCGCGTGCTGCATGATCTCGATCGCGCGCGTCGCGTCGCCGGCCGCGACCTCGTAGTGACCGTCGGCCTTCTCGACGATCGCGAGGTTGACGAGCGCGGTCGCGACGTCGATGTTGTCGGGCCCGAGCAGCTTCTCGCGCGCGGCGAGCGAGGCCTCGTGGCGGCGCCGCGCCTCCGCGTAGTCGCCGTCGACCCACGCGAGCGTGCCGAGCAGCTCGTCGAGATCGGCGCGGCGCCGCTCGTCGCCGCCGATGCGCTCGAGCGCGGCCGACGCGAGCTCGGCGTCGCGCCGGCCCTCGTCGTGACGCTGCTCGAGGTAACCGACCACGAACGCGAGGTTGCGCCAGGCGTCGATCGCGCGCAGATCGTCGGCGCCGGCGAGCGTCGCGCGCGCCGCCGCGAAGTACGCGCGCTCGGCGCCGGGCGCGTCGCCGAGCGAGACCAGCGCGCGCCCGAGCAAGAGCTGCGCCTCGCCCTCGACGCGCGGCAGGCCGGCCTCGCGCGCCCGGGTCGCGACCGCCTCGGCCTTCGCCTTCGCGTCCGCGATCCGGCCCGCGTTGATCTGCGGATCGGCCTCGTCGAGCTGCGCCCACAGCGGCTCGGCCAGCGCGCGCGTGCGCTCGTCGTCGAGGCCGGCGGCGGCGAGCTGCCGCGGATCGTCGCAGCTCTCGACGGTGGCGAGCCGGTGCGCGGCGATCGCGGCGCGCTTCAGGATCGAGAGATCGGCGTGCGCGAACAGATCGATCTGCTCGGCGAGCGCGTGCTTGCGGCGCTCGAGGCACGACGTGCGCAAGGCCGCGGTCGGCTCGGCGCGCTCGGTCGCGACGCAGGCCGCGACCCGCGCGTCGCTCCACGCGCGCGCGTAGCGATCGAGCTCGACCTCGACGGCGGTCCAGGTGTCGAGCGCGAACGGCGCCTTGGTCGCGAGGAACGCGCCGCGCACGGCCATGCGGTGCGGATCGTCCCAGATGCCGCGCAGCTGGTCGCCCGCGCCCGCGCACGCCGACGATCGCGCGCCGCCGCCGCGCATCGCGAGGAGCACGCCGCCGCCGCCGATCACGATCGCCGCGGCGATCGCGGCGATCACGCGCGTGCGCGTGCGCGTCGGATCGCGCGCGAGCTCGGCGAGCAGCGCGTCCATCGACGGCCAGCGCGCGCTCGGCTCGGCCGCGAGCCCGCGCACGATCACGCGGCGCACCCACGGCGGCACGTTCGCGCCGGTCGGCTCCGCGATCCGCCCGTCGACGATCGCGCCGAGCAGCTCCTCCGCGCTCGCGCCCGCGAACGGCCGCGCGCCGTAGAGCCCCTCGTACAGCGCGACGCAGAAGCTGAACTGATCGGCATGCTCGGACGCCTCGCCGCGATATTGCTCGGGCGCCATGTACGCCGGCGTGCCGAGCATCGCGCCGGTCTGCGTCAGGTCGCTCGCGAGCGCGCTCACCGGCGGCGCGGTCGGCGCGGTCACGTCGGTCGGATCGCTGACGTTCGAGATCGTGCTGTCGGTCGCCGCGCGCGCGAGCCCGAAATCCGCGACCCGCACGCGTCCGTCGTCGCCGACGAGGATGTTGTCGGGCTTGATGTCGCGGTGCAGGAGGCCGACGCGATGCGCGGCCGCCAGCCCGCGCCCCGCCGCGACGAACGCGTCGACGATCTCGCGCCACGATCGGCGATCGACGAGCCACGCGGTCATCGTCGTGCCGGCGACGTACTCCATCGCGACGAAGACCTGCTCGCCGCGCGTGCCGACGTCGAGCACCGCGACGACGTTCGGGTGCGAGAGCTTCGCCATCGCCTGCGCCTCGCGCAGGAGGCGCGACGTGCCGCCCGCGCGGCCGCGCCGGTGCAGGAGCTTGATCGCGACCTTGCGATCGAGCTGCGGATCGTACGCGGCGTAGACGACGCCCATGCCGCCGGCGCCGAGCGGCTCGAGGATCGTGTAGCGACCGACGGCGTCGCCGCGGCCGAGCGCGGAATCTTCGCGCGCCGCCGGCGCATCGCCCGCGACCATCGTGTCGAGATGGCCGGCGGACGCCACGTCGGTCGTCCCCCCGGACGGCGGCTCGCTCGCCATGACGCGCGAGCATAACGCGAGTACGATGCGCGGCATGAGGGCCGTGATCGTGGTCTGTCTACTGGCGGCGTGCGGTGGGAAGAGCTCGCAGGCGCCCGACGCCGCGCCGCCCGACGCGCACGTGCCGCGCGCGGTCGTGTACCTGAGCTTCGACGGCGAGATGGTGATGCCGCCGGCGTCCGGCACCGACTCCGACGCGGCGACCAACACGACCGCGGTCGTCAGCAAGCCGACGACCTTGCCGCCGTACCTCGACGGCGCGACCGAGCGTGACGCGCGCATCGCCGCGATCGTCACCGCGGTCGGCCAGCGCCTCCATCCGTACGACGTCGAGGTGGTGACGACCCGGCCGACCGAGGCCGGGTACACGATGATGCTCTTCACCGGCGACGCGACGCTGGTCGGTCAGGGCTCGGGCCTGTCCGCGATGGCGCCGTTCGATTGCACGAAGCCGCAGCCGACCGCGATCACGATCCTGTTCCAGTCGTCGACGACCGGCGACACCTACGGCCCCGAGTTCAAGGCCAACCTCGTGATCGGCGCGCTCGGCTTCGAGCACCAGCTGCCGCCGGTCGCGAAGACCGGCGACTGCATGTGCTGGGTCGGCAGCATGTGCGGCGACAACGAGAGCGCGTGCACGGTCGGCGGCGCGGGCACGCCGGTCGAGACGTCGTTCGCGTGCCAAGGATCGCCCGCGATGATCGACGAGCAGGCGCTGTTCACGGCGGCGCTCGGGGCGCGACCGTGATCACGCGCGTCGTCGCCGCGACCGACTTCTCGCCCGAGGCGGATCTCGCGGTCGCGCACGCGGTCGTGATCGCGAAGCGGCACGGCGCGAACCTGACGGTCGTGTTCGCGGAGCCCGAGCGATCCACCGACGACGATCGCGGCGACTTCGCCGAGCTCGCGGCCGAGGCCGACGCCCTTGCCCGCCAGGAGCTCGAGGCACGGGTCGCGTCGGCGGCCGCCGCCGGCATCGACACCGACGGCGTGCTGCGCTACGGCGCGCCCGACGAGGTCATCGCCGAGGTCGCGCGCGATCTCGGCGCCGAGCTCACCGTGATCGGCACCCACGGGCGCACCGGCGTGAAGCGCTTCTTCCTGGGCTCGGTCGCCGAGCGCGTCATCAAGCGCACGCCCGACGCCGCGCTGGTCGTGCGCGGCGCGCCGCCCGAGGGCGGGTTCCGGCGCGTCCTGGTCGCGACCGACTTCAGCGACGCGGCGTTCGCGGCGCTGTCCGCCGCGATCACGCTCGCCGCGCCGGACGCGCAGCTCGACGTGATCCACGCGTGGCAGTATCCGCCCGGCACCTGGGGGCGCCTCGCGCGACGGAGCGCGGCGTTCAAGTCGCTCGAGGACGCGATCGTCGATGCTGCTCGCGCGAGCGCCTCGTCCTTGCAACAGCAAGCCGCGTCGCTCCGCGCGTTCGAGGTCGAGCTGCGCCAAGGCGCGCCCGCCGCGACGATCGCCGACGCCGCCGAGCACGGTCATCACGACCTGATCGCGGTCGGCACCCACGGACACCAAGGCGTGCGCCGCTTCCTGCTCGGCTCGGTCGCCGAGGCGGTCGTGCGCCACGCGCACGCCTCGGTCGTCGTCGCGCACGCGGCGCCGCGCGCCTAGAAGTCGACCGCGTCCTTGAGCGTGTTGCCGAGCAGCGCCGAGCCCGCCGCCGACGACGGATGCGGCATGCCGCCGATCACCGTGCGCTGCATCGAGGCCGCGCCCCAGCCCGCCGGCACGCCGGTGAACAAGACCGACTTGTCCTGCGCCGCCGAGCAGTCGGTCGGCGTCGCGCGCGTCTGCGCCGCCGCGTTCCACACGCCGCAGTTGCCGAGGCCGGCCCAGATCGCGCCGTTCAACTGATTCTTGAGCGTGGTGATGTACGTGCGCTGCGCCTTCGGGATCGTCTGCACGATGTTCGCGATGAAGGTGCCGGGGATGTAGCCGGCGGCGCTCTTGATCCAGTTCCAGTCGGCGGTGTACGCGGCGACCAGCTCGGGCAAGCCGCTGCGCACGTCGATCTCCGCCGGGTTGATGTCGTAGTAGCGCAGCCACAGCAGGCGGCCCGCCCACGGCGTGACGGCGGCGCGCAGCGCCTGCACGTGCGCGGTGATCGCGGCGAGCTGCGCCGGCGTGTACGAGAACGCGGGCACCGTGATCTTCGCGTACGACATCAGCGTGCCGATCGGGCCGACCGGCCACAGCCGCCACTTGCGCGTGACGACGACGGTGCACGTGCCGCCGACCTCGAGCAGCTTCGACTCCGCGTTGTTGCCGTTGACCGTCACGACGAAGCGCGCGATGCCGGTCGAGTAGCGGCCCGGCTTGTTGTACTCCTCGACGACCGACGCGAGCAGGTTGCACGCGGCGAGGTGCGAGAGGCTCGAGGTCCAGTCCTTGTCGTTGATGCCGCCGTCGGCGACCACGATGCGCTTCGCCTTCTGCGGCTCCTGCTTCGCCCACACCTGCCCGACCTCTTGCGGGCTCCAGGTGCCGGCGGCCGGCCAGGTGCCGGGGTTCTTGCACGCGTCGTCGCCGGGGTTGCGCGACATCGCGGCGTCCGACGACCAGCCGGTGCGCGCGCACGCCAGCGCGCGCGTGTGATCGAACGCGGGCGTCTTGCCCATCGGGCTCTCGGGGTAGTCGTTGCCGACGAGGCCGCGCTTGTCGGCGGTCGTCTTCGGCGCGACGCAGAACTTCCCGGCCTTGACCTGGTTGTGCTTCGCGTTGACCGAGTCACCGAAGATCACGACCGAGCGCGAGCTCTCCTTGTTGCCCTTGAACTGGTTCTGCGCGACCGCGTCCTTGTACTTCTGGTCGGTCTTGGGATCGGGCAGCTGCGGCTCGGCGGGCTCGTCGTAGTAGTAGCTGCACGTGCCGTCGAAGTCGCACGCGCCGGTGAACGGACCGGCGGTGGTCGAGCCGGTGGTCAGGTTGCACGGCGTGCCCTCCATGCCCATCGGCGCGCACGCCGCGAAGCCGGGCATCGGTCCGCCGCCGCCGCCGCCGTAGCCGCTGCCCGGCTCGGTGTAGCCGGGGCCGCCGACGTCGTACTCGCACTCCATGTTGGGCGGGCAGCCGAACTCCTCGTCGGAGAACATGCCGTCCATGTAGTACTGGCTCTCGTAGTAGCCGTTGGGGCCGTCGATCTCCTCGCCCTTCAGCCACTGCACGATCGCGATCGTGTTCGCGGGCGGCATGTCCTCGTCGGTCGCGGGCTGCTTACCCGGGCTGTCGAGGCCGCACGCGCCGTCGGAGTTGTCGCCGGTGCACGACGGCCCGTTGTACGGCGTGTGCGCCGACTGGATGACCTTGCACTGATCCTCGCGCCAGCCCGGCGTGGTCTCGCACGGCTCGTTGATCGTCGCGTTGTCGTCGGGGCCCGGGCCCCACGTGATGAAGCAGTTCCACTTGCCGGAGCAGTTGCCGTAGAAGTCGCAGTCCGCGTACTGGTCGTAGACGTCTTGATAGAGGCACTGCGGCGGCGGCTCGCCGTCGGGCGGCGGCTGTGCGTCGGGCATCGCGTCGGGCCAGATCCACGGCGCGTCGGGCGATGCGTCGACGTACGCGTCCGGCATCGCATCGACTTCGGCGTCCGGCATCGCGTCGACTTCGGCGTCGACATTTGCGTCCGGCATCGCATCGACGTACGCATCGGGCATCGCGTCGACGTACGCATCGGGCATCGCGTCGAGGAAGCTCGCGTCGATCACGCCTGCGTCGGGCCACGCGTCCGGCCACGTCATCGCGTCGTCCGGTGGCGGCGGCGCGTCGTATCCGCTGCCGCCGTACCCGCTCCCGCCGATCCCGACGACGAGATTGTCTTGCGACGATGACGTCGAGGGCGATGCGCAGCCCCCTCCGATCAGCATCGCGACGACGACCCACGATCCACTCCGCGCGCGCACGAGCTCCATGACCCGCTCCCTTCGGTTCCGCCGCCGGTGAATGCAATGCAGTCGCCATCGCGCACGCGCGCGAACTCCGCGATCGCTCGCGCGGCGCTGTAGCGCGAACGCACGCTGTGATCGACGCGCGCCTGCGTGAGATCGCGAACGATCGTTACGGCTTCGCGCGCGCCGCGATCGATCCGCGCGCGACCTGCCGCAAGAGCTCGTACATCCCGCTCTCGCGCGTCTCGGTCAGCGGCGGCAGCGGCGTCTCGACGGTGACGACGCCGGCCTCGACCCGCGTGGTGCGGGCGCC
>DATJIA010000251.1:0-4142 GCA_035493675.1 Kofleriaceae bacterium
ACGTGATCACGAGCAGCGAGCGCGCCCACTGCGGCGACTGCGCCATCGCGGCGACCACGCTCGCGATCAGCGCCTGCCCCATCCGCACGTCGTGGCTCGGGTGATCGTCGTTGGCGCCGGCGCCGGAGAACTGCGGATCGATGATCGCGAACGACGGCAAGGTGCCGGCCTGCGCGTCGCTGAAGAACGTCTCGATCGTCGCGAGCCCGGCGAGCTTCTGGTAGCCGCCCGCCGCCCACGGCAGGTCGTGATAGTAGTTCTTCGACGAGATCCCGGCGGTGGACAGCTGATCGAAGACGCTCTTCAGCCCGGGCTCCGGGAAGTTCGACTTCTGCCCGTTCGAGGTCGCGCAGTGCAGGTAGAAGCGATTGGGCCAGGTCGGCCCCATCACCGACGCGTACCAGCGCTGGCACACGCACACCTGATCGGCGAGCGCGTACGTGATCGGGAGCTGCGCGCGCGTGTAGTAGCCCATCACGTCGGCTTGATCGGCGCCGGCGTGCGCCTTGACGAAGCCGTCGTTGGCGCCGTCGTTCCACTGTTCGTGCGACGGATCCCAGTCGTGCGGCGGATCGGCGGGCGTGAAGGTGTCGAGCGGGTGCACGGCGACGGTCGAGCCGTCGGGCGCGGGGTTCGACTCGCCGCCGGTGAGCCCGTCGACGCCGGCGCGACCTTCGACCAGCCGCAGCGCGCCGAGGTAGTGATCGAACGAGCGGTTCTCCATCATGAGCACGACGAACGTGTCGATGCCCGCGAGCAGCTCCTTCGCGGTCAGGGACGACGTCGAGGTGCACGCGGTCACCGGCGTCGCGTCGGGCGGCCCGGCATCCGGGCGCGGCGGCGCGCCCGCGTCGGGCGCCGGCGCGCTCGCGTCGGGCTCGCTCGTCTGTGCCTCGTGTCCGCAGCCCAGCGCCGCAGCTCCCACTGCCACGCCGATGCCGCGCAACGCCTCCCTGCGCGTCAGCATGCGGGGTTCGTAACACGGCGGCCCGACGCGCAGGTGAAGATTGCGTCACAGGGACTTCAAGTACTCGACGAGATCGTGCTGCTCGTTCGCGGTGAGCCCGAGCGTGAAGAGCTGGTCGTAGTGCGCGACCACGTCGGCGAGCGTGGCGAAGCGGCCGTCGTGGAAGAAGCCGCCCTTCTGGTGCGCCCACAGGCCGTGCAGCGGCGACGTGCGGTACATGCCGTCGGGCGAGCGCATCGCCTGGAAGTCGTCGACGCCGACCTCGGCGCCGCGGTGCAGATCCCAGCCGGGCTCGGTGTAGAGCTCGTCGGTGTGGCAGCGCGTGCACTTCGCCTTGCCGCCGAAGAGCTGGTCGCCGCGCTCGGCGGCGTCGGCGTCGAAGCTGCCGGCGGGCGGCGCCGGCGCGCGCAGCGCGAGCTGGTACGCGTGCAGCGCGGGCAGCTTCTCGGTGACGCGATCGTCGTCGGTCGTGACGTGGCCGAAATGGTTCTTCGCGGCGATCGGGAACTTCTGCGCGTCGTCGAGGCGCGGATCGAAGAACGTGCCCTTGCCGTGCATCTCGAGCACGGCGACGAACGCGTTCCAGTACGGGATCGATCCCCAGCCGGTCCACGTGTGCAGGTTCACGCCCTGCAAGCCGAACGCGGGCGGGATCAGCGTGGCGGCGGGCTTGCCGTCGGGCCGCATCGCCTTGCCGTCGAGGATCAGCTCCGCGTCGAACTTGCCCGGGCCCCACGACTTCAAGACCGTGCGCACGGTGTCTTGATCGGTGTCGAGCAGCTGCGCGATCGACGAGAGATCGGGCGCGGCCGCGATGATCTGACCGACGTCGAGATCGCGATTGGGCCAGCCGTCGAGGCGATGGCCGAGGCCGGGCGCGACCGAATCGTCGACGGTCGAGTGGCACAGCGCGCACTGGATGCCGATCGACGTCAGCTTGCCGTTGTCGACGAAGCCGGTGACGCCGACCACCGCGTTGGCCTGGAGCAGCGCGAGCGTGGTCTTCGGATCGTCGAGGCTGATCGATCCGTTCTTCACGCCCGCGACCACGTCGCCGGGCAGCGCGTCGACGTCGACCTTGAGGCCGAGCCCGAGCGCGGCTTTCGGCGACAGCGTCGCGACCGCTTCGTGCAAGCGCAGCGTGCCGCCCCAGAACGCCTCGTCCCCGAACGTGTCGTAGCGGAACGTGTGGCGGCCTTCGTCGATCATCTTCGCCGCCGCGTCCTTCACCGGATCGGTGGGTGCCGTCGAGGTGATGTTCGTATCCGGAACGCCGCCGCCGCCGTCGTCGGTGGCCGAGCTGTGGTGAGACGAGCACGCGGCGAGGGCCGCGGTCGCGAGCACGATCCGCTTCATGGTCATTCTCCTTGTCGTCAGACAAGGGAGTGGGAGCGGGTCCCACTGTTGGGTTACGACTGGGTCACTCCGCCGTGATCGTGCCGTGCAGCATATTCATCCCGCACGCGTACGCGATCGCGCCGCGCGCGAACGTCGTGTGGATCGTTACGCGCTCGTGGAGCGGTAACGCGTAGCGCGTTCCCGCGATCACGACCGAGGTGGCGCAGCTCGCCTCGCTGTCGCGCGTGATCACGATCTCGACGGGCACGCCGGCGGGCACGACGACGTTCGACGGCTCGAAGCCGAGGTCGGTGACGTGGATCTCGACGTGGGTCGCGGGCGGCGGCGGCGCCTCGCCGATCGCGGCCTCGATCGCGCCGTAGAGGCTCGCGAGATCACCCTCGGCGCTGCGATCGAGCACGGTCGCGCCCGACGGATCGTAGACCGTCACGTGCGGCAGCTCGAGCGCCGAGTCGACGTCGGTGAGATCGACGCGGCGCAGCTCGACGTGATCGGCGTGATCGCGCGCGAGCGCTTCGAGCCGCGGCTCGAGCACCTTGCACGGCGCGCACCAGGTCGCCCAGTAGTCGACGATCGTCGTCTTGCCCTCCGCGTGCTCGATCTTCGGCGCGGTGGGTCTTCCGAACGACCACGACGCGCCGAGCGAGACGATCGCGGGCATGTCGAGCTGACCGCCGACGACGTGCGTGTAGATCGGCACCTTCACGTCGAGATCGAACGAGACGTCGCGCGACGCCGCCCACGACGCGCCGGCGTCGATCATCACGTCGACGCGCCCGAGGTTGCCCTCGCTCGGATCCGGCGTGTCGCGCCAGTGCTCGGCGGTCTCGTCTTGCAGCGCGAGGCCGCCGGTCACGCTCCACGCGCGATCGAGCGCGCGCCGCAGCTCGACGCCGGCGGCGTAGCGATCGCCGGCGCGATAGCCGTAGCTGTCTTCGTAAGAGGCTTGTTGCGTGAACGCGTACGCGCGCAGCCACGCGCGCGAGACCTCGAGCGCGGCGACCGGCTCGATCGTGCCGGTGCCCATCTGGAAGTGCTCGTGCGCGAGGCCTTCGTCGCCGAGGACGAACGGGTTCGGCTGCGTGCGGCCGAGCGGCAGCGACGCGCCCGCGCGCGCGGTGACGCGCCACGCGCCGATCGTGCGCGTGATCGATCCGAGCAGGATCGGATCGCCGAGCCCGACCAACGTCTCGTCGCGATGGTGGATGCCCGGGTTCGCGAGCTGCACGACCGCGCCGCTGGCGTCCTCGTAGCGGATCGTCGTCGAGAAGACGCGCACCGGCACGACCAGCGACAGCCCGAAGCCGCGCGGCAGCCCGAGCGCGATCGAGAGCCGCGACTCCTCGAGGAAGATCCGCTGATCGTGCGTGATGTCGATCGTGCCGCGGCCGACGACGTCGTCGGTGTCCGGGTGCGTCGCGTGGACGTACGTCCCCAGCGTGTCGAGCCGGAGCACGACCTGGCCCGCCGCGAGCGCGGCGTCTTCAGCCTTCCCGACGGGAAGGTTCGGGTTCGTTCAGCCCGCTCAGGCGCCGGCGTTCACGATACGCGGCGCGAGCGCGATCAGCGCGACGACGATCACGCGCCTCATTTCTGCACCGTGATCGTGCCGTGGACCATGTCCATCGCGCACGCGTAGACGAGCGTGCCCGCTTTCGGGAACGTCACGTCGATCTCGACGGGCGTGTCGATCGGCAGCTTCTGCTCGATCGTCTTGTCGCCGACCTTGAGGCGGACCTCCTTCGCGCAGGTCTTGTCGGTCTTGCGGACGAAGACGAGCGCGACGGGCTTGCCGGCGGGGACCTTGACGTCGTCG
>DATJIA010000252.1:0-7141 GCA_035493675.1 Kofleriaceae bacterium
TTGCGGATCGCGTCGGCGCAGGCGCTGCTCGACGAGATCGCCGCGCTCGCGATCGCGCCGTGGACGCAAGCAGAAGCGGAGCGATGGTGGAAGGAGCGCGCGCCGTCGGTCCTGGCGGCGCATCGCGCGGCGGTCGCGAAGCACGTCGCGCCGCCGGCGATCACGGTCGATACCGCGCGGCTGGATCAGATGCCGGAAGTGCGCGCGGCGCGCGCGCCGAAGACCGCGTGATCCGCACGAGCCGCTCGCGCGCGACGATCGGCTCGGGCGCGTCGAGCGGCTCTTCGATCAGATCGAACGGCGCGCAGTCGAACGGCTCGCCGGGCGCCGCGCCGCGCGGCAGCAAGCGCTCGCGCAGGCCGCGCGCGGCGAGCGTGCGCGCGCGGTAGTGGCAGTACGGGTTGTTGCCCGGCCGGCCCATGATCGCGTGCGCGGTGAACGTGCAGCCGCCGTCGCAGATCGGGCCGAAGTCGCAGGTCGCGCAGAAGCCCCAGCGGGTCTTTTCGGGCGGCGCCCACAGCTCGGCGATCGATCGATCGCGCACCGACCCGCGCACGTACGCGCGTTGCAGCGACGGGCAGCCCTTCACGCCGCCGTCGGATTCGATCCCCATGACGAACCTCCCGGCCTGGCAGCCGCGCCAGTGATCCTTCCCGCCCGACGGAGATCGCAGCGTCGTCTCTTCCGGACCGAAGTAGCCCAGGTTGTTGCCGGGCATGATCGTCACGCCGTCGGCCGCGGCGCGCGCCTTGAGCGCGACGATCCGCGGCACGAGCGCGAGCAGATCGTACGGCTGCAGGATCATGTCGGTGCGATCGGCGGCGCGCCCGAGCGGCGCGGTGAGCTGGATCTGCCACGCGCGCACGCCCCGCTCGCGCAGCACGACGTAGAGCGCCTCGAGGTCGTCGCGGTTGCGACGGTTGACGTTCGTGTTCGCCGCCACGCCGAGCCCCGCGCCGCGGATCGCGTCGATCGCGGCGAGCGCGCCCGCGAAGCTGCCGCGCCGCGCGCGGATCGCGTCGTGCGCGTCCTCGAGCCCGTCGATCGAGACCGACACGCGCTCCACGCCCGCGTCCTTCATCGCGATCGCGAGCGCAGGCGTCACACCGCGCCCACCGGTCGTCACCGCGACCGCGATCGATCGATCGCGCAGCGCACGCGCGATCGCGAGGAAGCCCTCGTGCAGATACGCCTCGCCGCCGATCAAGACGACCTCGCGCGTCTCGAGCTGCGCGAGCTCCTCGACGACCCGCAACGCCTCCGCCGTCGACAGCTCGCCGTCGCGCGCCACCCCCGCGCGCGATCCGCAGTGCGCGCACGCGTGATCGCACCGCAAGGTCAGCTCCCACACGACGTACGCGGGGTGCCGCGCCTCCGCGATCACGTCGAGCCGCCGCCGCGTCATGACTTCGGTGCGGCGACCACGCTCGGGTCGCGCCACCCGTCGACGCCGTCGCAGCTCTGATCGATCCCGTCGCCGTCGGCGTCGGCGGCGCCCGGATAGATCGACGCGTCGTCGTCGTTGCAGTCGGTGGGCGTGCGCACGCCGTCGCCGTCGGCGTCGGTCCCCTCGGGCGCGACCGGCGTCGGATGATCGCGCCAGTATCCCGGCGGTGCGCCGTAGCACGCCATCAGCGTCAATAGCGCCGCGCCGCTCGCGATCACTCGCGCGAAGAACGGCGACGACCGGCGGCAGTGCAGGCACGACCTCGCGCCGGCGGGCACGAGCCCGCCACACGCGTCACATTCCACGAGCTCGATCGACATCACGCGATCAACGCCGCGCGATGGATCGCCCTTACAGCCGTCGCGTCTTCGCATACACTCCGCGGATGCGTCTCTTGTTGGGGGTCTCGCTGTTGGTCGGGGTCGTGGCGGCGTGCGGGGATGATCACGCGGGCCCGTTCTGGCTCGACGACGCGCACGTGATGATCAAGGGCATCGGCCTCGCCGAGGACAACTGCCGCGACAACATCTGTCCGCACAACGAGAACACCGATCTGATCAACTTCGGCGGCGCGATCTACCTCGTGCACCGCACCGCCGAGAGTCAGATCCTCGGACCGAACTGCGCGCTGCGCGTCTACAAGACGACCGACGGCGGCGCCAACTGGAACATGCTCGCGATCCTGCCCGGCCCGACGGCCGACACGTATCCGCAGTACGGCGATCGCGATCTGCGCGATCCGAGCTTCGACATCGTCGACGGCAAGCTCGCGATGAAGGCGCTGATCCGGTTGCCGGTGACGTCGTCGCGCGACTCGAACGTCGATACGATCACGGTCGGCACGATCTCGTCCGACGGCGGCACGACGTGGTCGCCGTGGACGCCCTTGACCACGCCGCAGACGGGCGACGGCTGGAGCTTCTGGCGGATCCGCGACTACCAGGACGTGCACTACGCCGCGGCCTATCAAGACGGCGACAAGAGCGTCGTCCTGTACTCGTCGCCCGACGGCAAGACCTGGACGCCGGGCGCGACGATCTACGACAAGGCCGAGGACACGCCGCTCGAGACCGAGATCGTGTTCATGCCGTCGGGCCGCATGCTCGCGCTCGTGCGCGTCGACGGCACCGACGCCGAGCTGCTCGGCGCGCAGGGCCGCTTGCGCACGATCGTGTGCTGGGCGCAGCCGCCGTACGATCACTTCGACTGCCCGCAGGTCCTCGACGGCCAGCGCCTCGACGGACCGGTCGCGTTCTTCCACGGCTCGCGCTTGTGGGTGATCGCGCGCAAGCACTACCTCGAGGCCGCGAACCGCAAGCGCACCTCGCTGTTCGAGATCACCGGCACGCTCGAGGGCGGACCGATCGGCATCCGCGAGATCGGCGAGATTCCCTCCGCCGGCGACACCGCGTACGCGGGCGCCGCCGACGTCGACGCCGATCATGTGCTGATCACGTGGTACTCGTCGTCGCTCAGCGCCGACGAGCCGTGGGCGCGCGCGATCCTCGAGGCCTCCGACATCTGGCAGGCGCAGCTCGACATGACGCACGTGCCGCCGCCGCTCGAGTGAGGGTGAGTGTCGTCGCCGGCGACACGGCCGGCTGATCGAGTCGCCACCGCGCGCCCATCCCCGCGAGATCCGTACGCGCGAGGCTGGCACGGACGTTGGTAAGCACAGCGGCATGCGCAACGCCGTCGTCTTCGTCGCGATCCTGTCCCTCAGCGCCTGCATGGATGCGGGCGACACCGACGCGACCGAGGGCGCGCTGACCGGCACGCCCGACGAGCTCGCGCTGACGCGCTTCCTGAACGACGCGACGACCACGGTCCAGACCCTCGACACCGACGTCGCGCTCGACCGCCGCGCGGCGCAGAACCTGATCGCGCATCGCGACGGCGCGGACGGCGTGCTCGGCACCGCCGATGACGATCGCTTCGACACCAGCGACGAGGTCGACGCGGTCGCCTACGTCGGACCGTCGGCGATGACGAAGCTGGTCGCGTTCGCGAACGCGGGCGGTTGGGTGAAGGACGGCGAGCTGTTCGGCAACTTCGACGGCGTGCCGTTCACGGTCGCGCAGGCGCGCGCGACCGTCACGCTCGCGACCACCGCGACCGCCGAGACGCTGCACGACACCATCAAGCTCGATCCGCGCGCGGTCTCGAGCATCGTCGCGGCGCGTCCGATCGCGACGATGGCGCAGCTCGCGTCGCTCTACTACGTCGGCCCGTCGGCGCTGACCAAGCTGCGCGACTACGTGCCCGCGCCCGCGTGCACCGGCACCGACGACGACGTCGTCGCGGGGCTGAAGGCCGCGACCGACGGCATGTGGCTCACGTCGGAGAGCGACTACCCGCTCGAGGTCGTGTCGTGGGCGTCGAGCGCGACCGCGGCGGACTCGGGCGCGAGCTTCCTGAAGCTGCTCGGCCGCGCGTCGACCACGCACATCGTGCCCAACACGCCGGACTGGTTCTTCGAGCGGCTCGGCTACAGCAACGATCAGTCGAAGGTCGACGCGCTGCGCGCGTACGTGGGCGCGCATCTCACCAACGTGCACGTCTACGAGGTCGACCTGATCCAGGTGCACGACTACCTCGTCGGCGTCGCGCCGTGCGGCACGCTGGTCGCGTTCACCGCGATCTCGATCGAGACCTGATCGATCGGACGGCGCAGCGGTTGCGGCGCTTCGCGCGCGCGCGCGGCGCTTGCGCGAGATCGACGCGCGATCGACGCGACCTCGCGCGCCTGCGGCGGCACGACCGGTGCACGCCCGATCGATCATGTCTGCCACCGTACGATGCGGTTTGATCGCCGGTGCGTTGGTCGTCGCGTCTTCGGGCACCGCGCTCGCCGGCTCCTGGTACTACGACTGGAGCTGCGCCGGACGCTGTGCGCCCGGGCGCCTGACGATCGAAGGTCGCGAAGGCCCGTTCGAGTCGCGCGAGATGTGCGACTGGTCGCGCGATCGCGACACGCGCGCCGACGAGTTCGTCGCGGAGGGAAATCTCGGCGGCCTCACCAGCTGCTACGAGTCGCAGCCGTCGGCGGGGGCCACGTTCGTGGCGACCGGTGAGACCGCGCCGGCGCCCAAGGTGCGGTTGTCGGCGATCCAGGTCGGCCTCGCGCTCGGGCCCGGTTGGCAGGCGACCGGCGACGGCGGCGCGGTGACGAGCGGCGCGGGCACGGTCGGGATCGATCTCGCGATGCGCACCGGCCGCGACTTCGGCGGCGGCGTCGTGCAGCTCGGCCTCCACGGCACGCAGCTCGAGGCGCCGATGCTCGGCACCGACGCGAAGACGTCGTTCGTGATCCCCGCCTTCATCGGCCTGGTCGTGTCGCCGCGGATCGCGGGCGGCGAAGCGCGCCACGTGCGCGCCGTGCTCGCCGCGAGCATCGGCGGCTTCCTGGAGCTCGGATGCTCGGGCTGCGCCGGACCCGTCTTCGACGACACGCTCGGCTTCGGCTACACGCTCGAGGCCGGCCTCGACGTCTACACGAGCCGCGACTCCGGCTTCAACGTCGC
Organism: Kofleriaceae bacterium; assembly: GCA_035493675.1. Taxonomy (GTDB): domain Bacteria; phylum Myxococcota_A; class Polyangia; order Haliangiales; family Haliangiaceae; genus JAIOQA01. Next base: position 4,972 of record DATJIA010000252.1, read on the forward strand.
CGCGATCTTCCCGCGCTGGGAGATCGGCGCCGCGGGTCCGGGCAACCTGCTGCTCGAGCCACCGTCGTGGATGGTGCGCCTCTCGCTGATCGGACGCCCCGCCGCCGACTGATCCGCATCGCGCTTGACATCCGAGGCGCGCGCGTTAATAGTTAAGCACGTGCTTAACCAAATCTTCGCGGCGCTCGCCGATGCGTCTCGACGTGTGATCGTCGAGCGGCTCGCGCGCGGGCCGGCGTCGGTCAGCGAGCTCGCGCAGCCGCTCGACATGTCGCTGCCGGCGGTGCTCCAGCACCTCGCCGTGCTCGAGTCGAGCGGGATCGTCAAGTCCGAGAAGGCCGGACGCGTGCGCACGTGCCGCATCGAGCGCACCGCGCTCGAGACCGTCGCCGACTGGGTCGCCGAGCGGCGCGCGAGCTGGGAGCGGCGCTTCGATCGACTCGAGGCGCTGCTCGCCGAGCAGGAACGCGAAGAACGCGAAGACAAGAAGAGAGGGAAGCGATGACGAAGCCTGCGATTCACTCCACGTTCACCATCGAGCGGCGCATGCCGTACCCGGTCGCCCGCGTGTATGCGGCATTTGCGGATCCGAAGCTCAAGGCGCGCTGGTTCAAGGGCCCGCCCGGCTGGGAGGAGAACAAGCAGACGCTCGACTTCAAGGTCGGCGGCCTCGAGACGTCGGTCGGCCGCCCGCCGGGCGGTCCGCGGATCCGCATGGAGGGCCGCTTCTACGACATCGTCCCGGAGCAGCGGATCGTCAGCGCGTACGAGATGTGGATCGGCGACTCGCACATGTCCGTCTCGCTCGCGACGACCGTGTTCGAGCGCGACGGCGACGGCACCAAGATGATCTTCACCGAGCAGGCCGTGTACCTCGACGGCAACGACGGCACCGCGGGTCGCGAGCAGGGCACGCGCGGGCTGTTCGACGCGCTGGAGGCCTCGCTCCGATGAGCCGGGTCCGCGTCAACTGCTTCTCGATGTCGTTCGACGGCTTCGCCGCCGGTCCCGATCAGACGCTCGACGCGCCGTTCGGCGGGCGCGCCGGGCGCGACGTCGCGGGCTGGTTCACCGCGACGCGCACGTTCCGCACGATGATCGGGGCCGACGGCGGCACCGAGGGGCCCGACGACGAGCTCGCCGAGCACGCGATGGACGACCTCGGCGCGTGGATCCTCGGGCGCAACATGTTCGGGCCGATCCGCGGACCGTGGCCCGACGACTCGTGGCGCGGATGGTGGGGCGACGATCCGCCGTACCACTGCCCGGTCTTCGTGCTCACGCACCACGCGCGCGCGCCGATCACGATGGAAGGCGGCACCGTCTTCCACTTCGTCACCGGCGGGATCCACGAGGCGCTCGCGCGCGCGAAGGAGGCCGCGGGCGCGCGCGACGTGCGCATCGGCGGCGGCGCGGCGACGATCCGCCAGTACCTCGAGGCGAAGCTGATCGACACGATGCACCTCGCGATCAGCCCGGTCGTCATGGGCGCCGGCGAGCCGCTGCTCGCCGGGCTCGATCTCCACGCGCTCGGCTATGGCGTCACGTCGCACACGACCACGCCCGCCGCGATGCACGTCATGCTCGCGCGTCAGTAAACGTAGAGCTTGAGTGACGGATACTTCTTCTCGATCTCCGCGACGACCTTCTCGGAGACGTCGAAGTCGTGGAGCGTGAGCGACTCGAGCGCGGGGTGGCGCGCCTTCGCGCACAGACCGATCACGGTGTTGCGCGACAGGTCGCCTTCGCCGTAGAGGTCCAGCTTCTTCAGCTTCGGTGTCTCGCGCGCGGCGATCGCCTCGACCACCGCGACGCCGGAGGTCGGGTAGCGCAGCTCGAGCTCCTCGAGGCTCGCGAGCATCGGCGCGGTCGCGAGCGCCTTGGCGAACGCGGCGCCCATGCCCATGCCACCGAGGTAGAGCTCGCGCAAGGGCGCGAGGTGCGGCGAGGCGATCAGCGCGGCGGCCTCGGCGTCGACGACCTCGCCTTCGTCGTCGAGCGTGAGCTCGCGCAGCGCGCTCGTCCACGACGCGGCGGCGAGCGTGCGCACGATCGCGCCGAGCCCTCCGCACTCGTAGATCGAGAGCTTCTCGAGCTTCGGCCACGCGACGTCGGGCGGGAACAGCGCGGCAACGCCGCCTTCGAAGTCCTCCTCGTAGAACGACAAGAC
>DATJIA010000253.1:0-7868 GCA_035493675.1 Kofleriaceae bacterium
CTCGGGGCAGCCGTCCTCGTCGGCGAAGCCGTCGCGATCTTCCGGATCGCGCGGGCACTGATCGAGGCGATCGGGGACGCCGTCGCCGTCGAAGTCGCCGCGCGGCGCGTCGGTCCACGCGAGCGAGACGATCGCGCGCCACGACGGCGCGCCGACCTCGGCGGGCGTGAGCCCGGCGGCGCCGCCCGCGGTGACGCTCCACTCGTCGCACAGGCGCACGCGCGCGCCGGCGCGCGCCTCGATCGGCGACGATCCGCGCGTGCCCGCGCCGATGCTGTCGCCGAGCACGCCGTCGAGCTCGCCGATCGCCCACACGTGATCGTGCAGCGCGCGCTCGGCGGCCACGGCGTAGACGAGCTCGTCGCCGTTGGGGCGCGCGGGCGAGAGCAGCGTGACCTCGGCGGTGCGGAAGCGCGCGCCGGCGTTCAGCGTGAAGGCCGTGCGCTCGCCGCGCCAACCGCCGGCGATGCGCCACTCGACGACCGTGCCCTCCTCGCCCGCGAAGTCGCCGTCGTCGCCGGTCGGCAGCACGATCACGATCGACGCGGTCGCGGCGACGCCGGGATCGCCGGGATCGCCCGCGACGCGCGCCTTGCCGTACACGCGGAGATCGCCGAACGCGGCGCGATCGAGCGCCTTGTCGCCACCCGGCCCCGGCAAGCCGATGCCGCGCAGACGATCGCCGCCCTGCAAGAGCACCGGCACCGCGAGCCCCAGCTGCCAGCGCGAGCCGAAGCCGCGCGCCGCGCCGAGATCGAGCCCGAGCCGCCACGCGACCGGCGCGGTGACCGCCGCGCCGCCGCCGAGCTCGCGCAAGACGATCGGCTTCGCGATCAGATCGAACGCGGCCGAGAAGGCCCACGTGCCCGCGAGCAGCGTGTCGGGATCGTCGGCGCCGAGGTACGCGACGGTGCCGGGCGGCGGCGTGTAGCGCTCGACGGAGATCGCCGGCTTCTGTCGGACGTCTTCCTGCGCGTGCGCCGTGCCCGCGATCGCCGCGATCACGATCGCAGCGAGGAGCTTCATTCGGAGATCTTCTCGCGATCGAGCTCGTAGACCTTGGACGGCGCGACGTGCTTGTACCGATCGACCTTGATGCGCAACGCCGCGACGTGATCGACGATCGCGCGCCGATCGTCGCCGCGCGCCGCGAGCGCCTTCACGTGCCCGGCGATCGCCGCGCGCGCCGCCGGCGGGTGATAGACGAACGTGCGCCCGAACAGGACCTCGCCGCCCCAGCCGATCACGCGGAGCTCGGCGACGTCGCCGACCTCGACGCCGTGCAGCGTGCGCGGCTCCGCGACCCAGAAGCTGGCGCCGCCGATGAGATCGACCAGCTCGACCCGGCCGCCGCCGAGCGCGCGCACCTCGAACAGGCTGCGATGAGACGTGAGGTACGCGCGGATCTGCGCGGCGAGCTCGTCGTCGCCGGCGATGCGCGCCTCGGTGAGCGAGCGCGCCGCGACCGGATGATCGCCGGCGAGCCGCTCGACCAGGTACCACTCGATGAACGCGGCGCTCCACGCCTCCCACAGATCCTCGTCCTCGAACACGCGGCCGCGGCGGTCCTCGTACTCGCGGCGCGCGGCGACGACCTCGCCGGCGTCGCGCGTGTGCTCCGCGATCAACCGATCGAGCACCGCCTCGAGCTGCGCGTGCGCGCTGTTCACCGACGCGCTTCCATCGCCGCGCGGAAGCGGCGGAACAGGTAGCTGGCGTCGTGCGGCCCCGGGCTCGCCTCGGGGTGGTACTGCACGCTGAAGATCGCGCGGCCGTCGACGGCGATGCCCTCCGCGGTGTTGTCGTACAGGTTCAGGTGCGTGAGCTGCACGCCCGCGGGCAGCGACGACGGATCGACCGCGAAGCCGTGGTTCTGCGCGGTGATCTCGACCTTGCCGGTCGTCAGATCCTTCACGGGGTGATTGCCGCCGTGATGACCGAAGGGCAGCTTGAAGGTCTTCGCGCCCAGCGCGAGCCCCAAGATCTGATGGCCGAGGCAGATGCCGAAGACGGGCGTGTTCTGCCCGGGCGCGACCAAGGTCTTCACCGCGTCGATCGCGTAGGTCACCGCGGCGGGATCGCCGGGGCCGTTCGACAAGAAGATCCCATCCGGCTTCCTCGCGAGCACGTCCGCCGCGGTCGTCGTCGCGGGCACGACCGTGACGCGACAACCGACGTCGCGCAGCTGGCGCAGGATGTTCTCCTTGATCCCGTAGTCGTACGCGACGACGTGGAAGTCGGCCGGCGGCACCGGCGGCGCGCGGCGATCGTCGGGCGCGCGCCAGCTCGGCTGATCCCACTCGTAGCTCGCCGCGCAGGTCACGCGCGGGACGAGATCGAGCCCGTCCATCGTCGGCGCCGCGCGCACGCGCGCGAGCACCGCGTCGATCTCCGCGGCGTGCGGCGTGATCGCGCCGCGCATCGCGCCTTCGTCGCGCAGGACGCGCGTCAGCGCGCGCGTGTCGATGTCGTCGATGCCCGGCAGGCCGCCGGCCTCGAGCCAGTCGCCGAGCCCGCCGCTCGCGCGCCAGTTCGAGACGATCGGCGACGCCTCGCGCACCGCGAGCCCGGCGCACACGATCTTCTTCGTCTCGAGATCCTCGGGGTTCGCGCCGACGTTGCCGATCTCGGGCGCGGTCATCACGACGATCTGCCCCGCGTACGACGGATCGCTGACGATCTCCTGGTAGCCGGTGATCGACGTGTTGAACACGACCTCGGCGATCGATTCGACGCGCGCGCCGAAACCGCGGCCGCGGAAGACGCGTCCGTTCTCGAGCACCAGAGCCGCATCCCACGTCATGAACATCTCCCGTCGAGATCGTGAGTGACCCGCCCGCCCACGATCGTGACGACCGCGCGGCCCTTCATCGCCATCCCCGCGAACGGCGAGTTGCGCGACTTCGACATCGACTGCGCCGGATCGAACGTCCACGCGCGCGCGGGATCGATCACGGCGACGTCGGCGGGGACGCCCTGCGCGAGCCGGCCCGCGCCGCGTCCGTCGAGGAGCGCGAAGCAGCGCGCCGGTCCGCTGGTGAGCAGCTGGATCGCGCGCCAGAGCGGCAGGGCACCCTGCTCGACCAGCGCGAAGACGAGCGGCACCGCGGTCTCGAGCCCGAGCATGCCGGGCGCGGCGCACTCGAACTCGACCTCTTTCTCGACCAGCGAGTGCGGCGCGTGATCGGTCGCGATCGCGTCGATCGTGCCGTCGGCGAGCGCGGCGATCAGCGCGGCGACGTCGCCGGAGCTGCGCAAGGGCGGCATCACCTTGGTCGCGGAGTCGTACGAAGCGCACGCCTCGTCGGTGAGCGCGACGTGGTGCGGCGTCACCTCGCAGGTGACCGGCAGGCCGCGCCGCTTCGCGTCGCGGACCAGCGCGACCGTGCGCGCCGCCGACACGTGCGCGACGTGGTAGCGCGCGCCCGTCCACTCGACGAGCTCGAGATCGCGCGCGACCATCGACGTCTCGGTGATCGCGGGCTGACCGCGCAGGCCGATGCGGGTCGCGACCGGGCCCTCGTTCATCGCGCCGCCCTCGACGAGCTCTGGCTCCTCGGCGTGCTGCACGAGCGGCAGCTCGAAGGTCTTCGCGTACTCGAGCGCGCGGCGCATCACGCCGGCGTTCCACACCGGCTTGCCGTCGTCGGAGATCGCGACGATGCCGCCTTCGCGCATGTCGGCGATGTCGGCGAGCGCCTTGCCTTCGAGCCCGCGCGTCACCGCGCCGATCGGACGCACGCGGCACGAGCCGACCTCGCGCGCGCGCCGCACGATCAGCTCCGTGACCGTGCGATCGTCGTTGACCGGGATCGTGTTCGGCATGCAGCAGACGGTCGTGAAGCCGCCCGCCGCCGCCGCGCGCGTGCCGGTCGCGATGTCTTCCTTGTATTCCTGCCCCGGCTCGCGCAGGTGCGTGTGCAGATCGATCAGCCCCGCGCAGACGATCAGGTCTTTGCAGTCGATCACCTTCGCGTCGCCCGGCGCGAGGCCGCGTCCGATCTCGGCGACCACGCCGCCCGCGATGCGAACATCGGCGACGCCGTCGAACACCTCAGCCCCGGAGGTGTCGATCACCCGGCCGCCGCTGAGGACGAGATCCATGGCCGCCGGACTTCATACCAGGCCAGTCCGCGCCCCGGCAAGCTAGCCCGAGCAATTCACCGCAACGTCGGCTGCGAGCCTGCGCTGCCCGCTCCGGGCGTGCGCCGAAGCGTCCTCGACGATCTGCGACTCTCGCTCGACGCTGCGGCGAATCGTTCGGGCTAGACTGCGCGTCATGCGACGCAGCGCCGGGATCGTGGTGATCGGCGACGAGATCCTGAGCGGCACCTTCGCCGACGAGAACGCGCTGTTCCTGATCCGCGAGCTGCGCTCGCTCGGCGTCGATCTGCGCCGGATCACCGTGATTCCCGACGTGCTCGAGGAGATCGCGGACGTCGTGCCCTGGTTCAGCGCGCGCTTCGATCACGTGTTCACGTCGGGAGGCGTCGGTCCGACGCACGACGACGTGACGATGGCGGGCATCGCGCGCGGCTTCGGCGTCGGCGTCGTGCGGAGCCCGGATCTCGAGGGCAAGGTGCGCGGCTACTGGGGTGCGAAGCTCGCGGAGCCGAACCTGCGTCTCGCCGACGTTCCGGACGGCGCCGAGCTGGTCTACGGCCGCGACGCGACCTGGCCGGTGGTCTGCTTCAAGAACGTCTACATCCTCCCGGGCGTGCCGGCGCTGTTCAAGCGGAAGTTCCTCGACATCTCGGATCGCTTCCGCACGTCGCCGGTGACGCTCGCGAAGGTCTACGTCGCCGCCGACGAGGGCTCGATCGCGCCCGCGCTCGACGCGGTGGTCGCGGCCTTCGCCGACGTGAAGCTCGGCAGCTACCCGCGCTTCGACGAGCGCGACTACCGCGTGATGCTCACGATCGAAGGCGTCGACCCTTCTCGGGTCGCCTCTGCCCTCTCCGATCTGGTGGCTCGCTTGGGCGACGCGGTCGTGCGCTCTGATGAGCCCCGCACCGCGGGATCTTGACGGAAGACGGAAGCCGGACGACGGACGTCGATCTCAGGCTTGGGCCTTCTCCTCTTCCTGCTCGATCTGCTCCTCCGCCTTCTCCTGCTGCACTTCCTGCACCTGCGGCGCGGCCGGCTCCGGGTCCTTCGCGAGCGGCGCGATCATCTGCTCGAAGACCTCGACCGCGACCGGGTGGTACTCGACGCCGCAGATGTCCTTCGACGTCTTGCCGCAGAAGTCTTCCTTCACCGCGTCGCGCGTCTTGCCCTCGCCGACGACGCCGTCCTTGAGCAGATCCATCGCGTGCCACTCGAGGTGCGTGCGCGCTTCCTTGGTCAGGTGCTGCATCACCGGCGCGATCACCTGGCCCTTGATGCTCTCGAGCGCGCGGAGCGCCGTGATGTCCTCGTAGTGCATCACGTGCAGCGGATCCCAGTGCGCCTTGATCGCTTCCTCGGCCTGGTGGAGCTTCTTGCCGCTGATCGAGCCCGCGACCTGATGCGCGATGTGGTCGTAGCGCATGAGCGTGCTGTGATCGAGGCCGCCGCCGTAGGCGTCGCGCGCGAGCGCCTGGACGTTCTCGGCCTCCTGGACCTCGTACGCCTCCTCCTCGAGCTCGTTCTCCGACAGCCCGAGGTTCTCTTCGCGAACGGCCTCTTCCAAGATCGGCATGGTGGTCTCCGTGGTACGCGCGGCTACTGGTTCAACTTCCCGCCGATCGCGATCTGCCCGGCGTCATGGTACTCCAGCACGACCGCGCGATGGACGTGTTCCGTCGTGATCCCGCGGCCTTCTCCGGCGGCGAGGAACGCGGCGCGCAGCATCGCGTTGCGGATGTTGCCGCCCGTGAACTCGTAGCGTTGCGCGAGATCGGCGAAGTCGAGCGCGCCGTCGAGCTGCGCCTCCGACGGCACCATGCGCTTCCAGAGCGTCTCGCGCTCGACGGCGTCGGGCATGGGGAACTGCACGCGGAACGAGAGGCGTCGCTTGAACGCCTGATCGATCGAGCCCTCGAGGTTGGTGGTCAGGATCGAGACGCCCTCGAAGCGCTCGAGCCGCTGCAGGAGGTAGTTGATCTCCATGTTCGAGAAGCGATCGTTCGAGGACTTCACCTCGGTGCGCTTCGAGAACAGCGCGTCGGCCTCGTCGAAGAGGAGCAGCACGTTGCCCCAGTCGGCGGCCTCGAAGACCTCGGCGAGGTTCTTCTCGGTCTCGCCGACGTACTTCGAGACCACGCGCGAGAGATCGATCTGATAGAGCTCGAGCGCGAGCTCGCGCGCGATCAGCCCCGCGATCATCGTCTTGCCGGTGCCGGGCGGGCCGCTGAACAGCGCCGACAGGCCGAGCCCCTTCGACAGCTTCCGCTCGAAGCCCCAGTCGTGGAGCACGCGGTGGCGGTTGCGCGCGCGCGACACGATCTCGCGCACGCTCTCGAGGGTCTGCTCGGGGAGCACGACGTCGTCCCAGGTCTGCGAGTCCTCGACCTTGGTGCCGAGCACGGTCACCTTCTGCGCCACCTCGGCGGAGACCGAGCGCGTGACGTCGATCGCGGTGACCGCGCGGCCGTCGCGGCGGCCGAGCTCGCGCGCGGCGGCGGACACGCGCACGACGCGGCCCGGCGGCAGGCGATAGCGCGCGGCGACCTCGCTCATCTGCGGCACGTCGGGCAGCTCGCGCAGCCAGAGCGCGACGCGCGTCTTGCCGTCGGGCATGGGCAGATCGAGCGCGGCGGGCGGGTTGTCGAAGTCGCCGAGCGTGGGCGCGCCCGTCGACGTGAAGACGATCGGCACGCCGGCGCCGACCAGCGCCTCGTACGTGAGGATCGACGTGCGCGGCGGATCGGTCGCGCTGTCGCCGACGTTGGCGACGACGATCCACGCCTCGAGCAGGAGGGCCTCGCGCCAGAGCTTGGCGGCGAGCTCCGCGCGCGAACGGTTGATCGTGTCGCGATAGTCGATCACGGCGACGCGCTCGCCGCGCGCGGCCGCCAGCGCGGCGACCAGCGTGCGCTTGCCGACGCCGCGCACGCCCGACAGCCACAGCGCGCGCGGCCCCGGCCACAGGCGTTGCGCGCGCTCGACGACGCCGTCGGCGGCGACGACGGTGCCGAGCGGGATCGCGGGCTCGATCGCGAGCGGCACGTCGCGGGGCGCGCCCTCGAGCGGGCCGCGCAGGTACGCGAGCACGCGCGGCGCGAGCGCGATCTTGCGGCCGACCAGCGCGCCGTCGTCGCGGATCGTCTCGACCAGCCCGCGCGCGCCGAGCGGCGCCTCGGGGCCGAGCGCCGCGAGCGCGGCCTGCGTGTCGACGCCGAGGTAGCCGGCGGCGGTGACGAGCGCGCCGACCTCGACGCCGTTGCGCTCGGACGGGTTCGCGCCCGCGATCCGCTGCAGCTCGCGATACGCGATCGGATCCGCCTCGGCGGCGGCGAGCGCGCGGAGCAGCTGGGTCTCGCTCGCGCCCAGGCCCGCGCGACCGGCGAGGCGCGCGAGGCGGCCCGCGGGATCGATCGGCGGCGCGTGGATCGCGGCGGCGCTCGCGGCCTGCCCGGCGCGCAGCTGCGCGACGCGGGTCGCGATGCGACCGATCGCGTCGGCGACCGCCACTAGCTCCGGCGTCGGCGGGATCGATGCGGGCGTCGCCACGCCCCGAGGGTATCACCTCGCGTGTGCTCCAACTCGACGACCAGCGCGCGGACGAAGGCGCAGGCCGGATCGTCGTCGGTGGCGGCGGGCCAGAGCAGCTCGGAGGTGCCGCGCGGGATCTGGAAGGGGAGCTCGGTCGTGCGCAGGTGCGGGCGGGTCTCGCGGATCGCGGCGGCGATCCGCTCGGGCACGGTCGCGACCAGCGCGCTGCCGTC
>DATJIA010000254.1:0-3474 GCA_035493675.1 Kofleriaceae bacterium
CGGACCAACGTCTCCGGAGACGCGCCGGTGACGCGCGCGTCCGCGAACTGCAGGTGGAACATGTACGGCGACGGGTTGATCACGCGCAGCGCGCGATAGACGTCGAGCGGATCGACCGCGCCGCGCGGCACGGTGAAGCGCTGCGACAGGACGACCTGGAACGCATCGCCCGCGAGCACGTAGTCCTTGATGCGATCGACCGCGGCCTCGTACGCGGCGCGCCCGATCGCGGAAGGCGGCGGCTCGATCGCCGCGCGATCCTCGCCGGGCGCGGGCGGCTCGAGCACGGGCAGCGGCGCCCGCGGCGCGCGCAGGCGCTCGATGATCTCGTCGATGCGCGCGCACGCGCGCTCGTACGCCTGCTCCGCCTTCTCGGCGCGGCGCACGTACGGCGTCGCGACGACCTTCAGCGTCTGCCGCAGGTTGTCGAAGATGAGCAGCGTGTCGGTGATGACGAACGCGAGCTCGGGCAGCTCGAGATCGCGCTTCGCGCGCGCCGGCAGATCCTCGAACGCGCGCACGCAGTCGTACGCGATCCAGCCGACCGCGCCGCCCCAGAAGCGCGGCAGGCCGTAGGTCTCGACCGGCTTGAAGTCGCCCATCACCTCGGCGAGCGCGGCGGTCGGATCGGCGGCCTGCCAGCTCGCCGATTGCGGCGGGCCGCCGCCGTCGACGTCGAACCACGTCGCGTGCGCGTGCCCGTCCTTCCACGTGAGCGTCGCGCGCGGCGACACGCCGACGAACGAGTACGCGGCCCAGGTCTCGCCGCCGACCACCGACTCGAGCAAGAACGATCCTTCCGCCGCGCCTCCCCGTGTCATCGGATCACTCGGCGCGTCGGCTGCCGACGCGCGGAGTGCGGCGTACGCGGACACCGGCGTGTCGCCGTCGGCGAGCAGCTCGCGGTAGACCGGGATCAGGTTGCCGCGGGCCGAGGCTTCGATGAACGCCTCGCGCGAGGGATGATGCATGGACGTCCGAGGTTTACACGCACGCGGCGCGTTCTCCAACATGAGGATGCGTCGGGGTGCTTGCAGGATTCGGCGCGGATCGGCACGCTACGCCGCATGCAACCCGCGCTCGACGCCACCCTCCGCGCCACCGACCCCGAGATCGCCGATCTGATCGTCGCCGAGGAGCGCCGCGAGCGCGACACGATCCGCCTGATCGCGTCGGAGAACTACGCGTCGGCGGCGGTCTGCGCCGCGTCGGGCTCGATCCTCCAGAACAAGTACAGCGAGGGCTACGCGGGCAAGCGCTACTACGAGGGCCAGCAGGAGATCGACAAGATCGAGACGCTCGCGATCGATCGCGCGAAGGCGCTGTTCGGCGCCGAGCACGCCAACGTGCAGCCGTACTCGGGCTCGCCGGCGAACCTCGCCATCTACCTCGCGTTCCTCAAGCCCGGCGACACCGTGATGGGCATGGGCTTGCCCGCCGGCGGCCACCTGACGCACGGCTGGAACGTGTCGATCACCGGCATGTTCTTCAAGGCGGTGCAGTACGGTGTCCGGAAGTCGGACGGTCGCATCGATCTCGACGAGGTGCGCGACCTGGCCAAGAAGGAGCGGCCCAAGCTCCTGTTCGCCGGCGGCACGGCGATCCCGCGCACGATCGACTTCGAGGCGTTCGGCGCGATCGCGAAGGAGGTCGGCGCGATCTTCGCCGCGGACATCGCGCACATCGCCGGCTTGATCGCGGGCGGCGTGCATCCGTCGCCGGTGCCGGTCGCCGACATCGTCTCGACGACGACGCACAAGACCTTGCGCGGCCCGCGCGGCGGCATGTTGATGTCGACCGCCGCGCACGCGAAGGCGATCGATCGCGCGGTCTTCCCCGGCCTGCAGGGCGGCCCGCACAACCACACGACCGCGGCGATCGCCGTCACGCTCAAGGAAGCCGCGACGCCCGCGTTCAAGCAGTACGCGGCGCAGATCGTCGCGAACGCGAAGGCGCTCGCGGCGGCGCTCGTCGAGCGCGGCTTCGCGCTCGTCACCGGCGGCACCGACAACCACCTGATCCTCGCGGATCTCACCAACAAGAACGTCCCCGGCAAGGCGGCGGCGAAGGCGCTCGACGAGGCGGGGATCGTCCTCAACTACAACACCGTGCCGTTCGATCCGCGCAAGCCGTTCGATCCGAGCGGCGTGCGCATCGGGACTCCGGCCGTCACGAGCCGCGGCATGAAGGAAGCCGAGATGCGCCAGATCGCCGCGTGGATCGATCAGGTCGTCGCGGCGCCGACCGACGCGAGCGTGAAGGAGCGCGTCGCCGGCGAGGTGCGCGAGCTCTGCAAGAAGTTCCCGGCGCCCGGCATCGTGGTCGACTGATCAATTGGGCGCGTACGGCCCGCGGGTCGGCTTGCCGCCGCGATAGCTGCGCAGCTTCGGCCGCGGCCAGCCCTTCACGTACGCGTAGCTCGCGCCCGCCGCGATCGTCATCGGCAGCATCGGCACCAGGCCGTAGAACAGCGCGCACAACCCGGTGAACGCGAGCGTGAAGTTGGCGAGCGTGTCGCCGCTCACCGCGATCAGCATGTAGACGCGCACCATGCGGGTCGGGAACGTGAGGCCCCACGCGATCACGATCGCGTCGGCGATCGCCCAGCTCGAGATGTACGGGAAGTAGCTCATGCCGAGCGCGGTCGCGAGCACGGTCGTGCCGACCGCGGCGCCGACGGTGATCGCGCCGAACACGCGGACGAGCTTGCGATCGCCCCAGGCCTCGAGCAGCGGCCCGCCGAACCAGAAGATCGTCACGCACGTGATGATCAGCGCCGACGGCGACAGCTCGACGAACGCCCACGTCACCAAGCGCCACAGCTCGCCGTGCAAGACGCGCGACGGGATCAGCGCGAGCCGCGCGTAGAGATCGCCGCCGCCGCGGAAGTCGATCGCGCACACGATCGAGATCGCGAGCAGCATCGCGATCCAGCCGGCGAGGACGGAGCTGACCTTGCGCTCGAAGAGGATCACGCCGCGGAGCGTATCACTGCGCGTCGGTGTCGGGCTCGGAAGGCTCGGAAGGCTTCACGTCGACGCGACCGCCGGCGCCGAAGTCGAGGTACGCGTAGAACATGCCGTCCGGCTCGGTCGCCGTGCGGACCTGCGCCTCGTGCGCGTCCTTCGGCGACTTGAAGGCGATGCGGACCTCGATGCCCTTCGATCCACGCGGGCGCGCGGTGACGCGCGCGATCGACGTGTCGAAGTAGCGGGTGTCGAGCGGCCTCCGCGCGTTCTTCACCTGCCGCCGCAGGCCCGAGAGCGTCACCACGACCATGCCCTTCTCGACGTGCTGCGTGACCGTGAACTGCGCGGGCGCCTGGAAGAAGAGCTCGCCGCCGCCGCCGTCCTTGGCCTGGAACCCGATCCAGGTCAGCTCGTCCTTCGGCGGAGGCCGCTTGTGTTTCGGCTTCGCGGTGTCGGGCTGCGCAGGCTTCTCGCCGGGCGTCACGCCGCCGTACTCGCCCTCGCG
>DATJIA010000255.1:0-55153 GCA_035493675.1 Kofleriaceae bacterium
CCGCACACGAAGACGTCCGCGCCCGCGCTCCATCGCGCGAAGATCGAGCTCACGTATCTCGGCGTCGCCGGGTGGATCATCACCGACGGCACGACCACGATCTTGATCGATCCCTACGCGTCGCGCCAAGCCGTCCCGCCCGACGGCAAGGCGCCGCACGTCGACGAGGCCGCGGTCGCGAAGCTCGCGCCGCCGCACGCGGACCTGATCCTCGTCGGGCACTCGCACTTCGATCACATGCTCGACGTGCCGGCGTTCGCGAAGCGCACGGGCGCGCAGGTGATGGGCAGCGAGACGACGATCGCGTACGCGCGCGCGAGCGGCCTCGCGGAGGATCATCTGATCCAGATCAAGGGCGGCGAGGACTACGAGTTCGAGCGCTTCTCGATCCGCGTGATCCCGAGCTTGCACAGCGCGGTCGGCGCCAAGCATCCGTTCAGCACGCCCGCCGGGTTCGGCGAGGGCGGCACGTTCGCCTATCTGATCCGCATGAGCGGCCACGAGATCCTCGTCTTCGACACCGCGAGCTTCGTCGAGCGCGAGCTCGAAGGGCTGCGCCCCGACGTCGCGATCGTCGCGACCGGCGCGCGGCACGAGATCCACGACTACGCGTGCCGCTTGATGCGCGCGACCGGCGCGCCGGCGCGCGTGCTCGCGACCCACTTCGACGCGTGGACCAAGCCGCTCGACGAGGACCGCGCGCCGGACGACGACACCAAGCAAGATCTGCGCGACTTCGAGCAAGAGATCCACGCGTGCGCGCCGTCGACGCGTGTCGAGACGCCCGCGCACCTCCAGCCGATCACGATCGAATAGCCGACGTCCGCGCGCGCCGCGCCGGCGCGGTGACGACGAACAAGAGCGCGACGACCGCGCCGAGCGCGAGGCACGCACTCCACAAGGCGGACGGCCCCCACGACGCGAGCACGCGCGAGCCGATCAGCGGTCCGGTCGCCGACGCCAGGCCCCAGCTCATCACGAACACGCCCTGGTAACGGCCGCGCGCCTCGGTCGGCGCGAACGCCGCGACCATCGTCGAGCCGATGCCGGAGCCGAGGATCTCGCCGAGCGTCCACACGCTCACCGCGGCGACGTGCAGCGCGATCGACGCGCCGAGGTCGTGCATGAAGAAGCCGAGCCCGGTGACGAGCGCCGACATCGCGAGCACGCGCGACGGATCGCGCGTCGCGAGCGCGCGGTTGATCGACGGCTGGAACAAGACGATCAGCACGCCGTTCACCGCGACGACCGCGCCGTACACCGTCGAGGAATGGCCCTGCGCGCCCATGTACGCGGCGAGCGCGACGTTCGATTGATACGGCACCCACGCGGCGAGGAACGCGAGCGCGACGAAGACCATGAACGTGCGATCCGCGAGCACGGTCGCCAACCGCACCGGCGCGTGGTGCGCGACGCGCGCGGGCTTCGTCTCCGGCACCCGCAGCAAGACGATCACGCCGTAGGTCGCGGTGGTCGCGGCGTCGACGACGAACAGGATCGAGTAGCTCCAGCGCGACACCACGCCCGCGAGCAGCGGCGCGATCGAGAAGCCGAGGTTGACCGCCCAGTAGAGGAGCGAGTACGCGCGCAGCCGATCCTCGGGCGGCACGACGTCGGCGATCATCGCGGCGACCGCGGGCCGGTACAGCTCGCCGGCGAAGCCGGTGACGAGCACCATCGCCGCGATCGCCTCGGGAGCGCGCACGAGGCCGAGCGCGAGCATCGACGCCGCGCCGCCGAACATCGAGATCAGGATCGACGCGCGCCGTCCGAGGTGATCGGCGAGCACGCCGCCCACCAGCGACGCGCCGATCTGCCCGACGCCGTAGAGCGCGACGATCTCGCCCGCGTGATCGAGCCGCAACCCGCGCGCCTGCGTCAGGTAGTACGTGAGCAGCGGCACGACGAAGTTGCCGGCGCGGTTGATCAGCGTGCCCCACCAGAGCAGCCGATACACGCGGGGCAGGCGAGCGCGCACTCGCGCCAAGCTAGCCTAGCGGCGTCGGCGGCGCACGGCCCACAAGAACGCGAAGACGATCGGCACAGCGCCGCTCGGGTGGCCCGACGAGCGGCACGCGCACGCGTAATAGCTGGTCGTGTCCTCGCCGTTGCCGCCGTCGAGGCCGCCGTCGCCGCCGGTGGCGGCGTTGCCGGTGCCGGTCAGCGTGACCTGGATCGGATCGGTCGCGCCGTCGTTGTGCAGCTCGAGCGTGCCGCTGTGCATGCCCGCGTGCTGCGCGGTGAACACGACGTTCCACGGCGCGTCGCCGCCGACCGGGATCGTGATCGGCGTGGTGCCCGAGATCTGGAACGCGCCGGCGTCGGTGCCGGTCACGCCCATCGTCGACACGGTCAACGGCATCGCCGAGCAGTTGATGATCGAGACCTCCGACGGCGAGCTCGCGACGCCGACGTCGTGCGCGCCGAAGCCGACGTCGCCCGGGTTCGCGACCACGCCCGACTGCGTGCCGGTGATCGACAGCGACACCATCGTCGTGATCTTGCCGCCGACGTCGGTGGTGACGACGAGGTCGGCCATCGACGCGCCCGAGGCCGCCGTCCCGACGATCGACACCGTGTGCGAGGCGGTCGGCGCCAGATCGATCGGCGATGTGACGTTGCCGCTCGCGATCGTGAACGCGCCGTTGCCGCCCGAGATCGCGGTCGACACCAGCGAGATGTGCGCGGTGCCGTTGTTCGTGATCACGACGTCCTGGTTGTCCGCTTGCGCGACGCAGCGCGAGCCGAAGTCGATCATCGGCGGCTGCACGTCGTAGCTGGCGGTGACGCCGTCGCCCGACAGCGCGACCGCCACCGCGGTCGTGTTGGTGTTGTCCTTGAGCGAGAGCGTGCCGGTCTCGTGGCCGTCGACGGTCGGCGCGAAGGTCACGTCGACCAACATCTGATCGTTCTGGTTGAGCGTGCGCGGCAGCGGCGCGCCTTGCACGGCGTCGGTGAAGGTCGCCGAGCCGGTGATCGGCGCGCTGTTGATCGTCACCGCGAGCGCGCCGGTGTTGGTGACCGTGACCGTCTTCTTGAGGAAGCCGCCGCCGGTGCGCACCTCGCCGAACGACAGCGGCGACGGGTTCGCGTTCAGGTTGCTGTTGATGCCCTGGCAGTCGAGCGCGACGCTGTCGGTCATCTTCGACGGGTCGTCGCCCATGATCGCGAAGTTGGCCGAGTACGGGATCGCGTTGGTCGGGTGACACGTCACGTTCCAGGTCGCCGACGTGCTCGGCGCGAGCGAGAACGGCGCGGTCGGTCCGGTCTGCGCGAACGGCGGCGACGTGCCCGCGTTGGTGATGTTGAGCGTGAGCTCGCCCTGGTTCTGCACGGTGATCGGCGCCGTCGACGACGTCGTGTTCACCGGGATGCCGCCGAAGTCGATCGTCTTCGTCACCGGCTGCGTGATCACCATGACCGGCAGGCCGCCGACGCCGTCGACGCCGACCGCGACGTCGGGGCGCGCGGGGTCGTTCGACATCACGTGCAGGTTCGCGGTGCGGACGCCGCGCACCGGCGGCGTGAAGGTGACGTCGACGATCGTCGACGTGCTCGCGGGGATCGTGCAGCCGCCGGCGCACGACTGCGCGGCGAAGTCGGCCGGGTTGTTGCCGTCGAACGTGATCTTCGAGACGACCAGATCGCTGGTGCCGTTGTTCGAGATGGTCAGGTTCGCGTGGCCGTTGGTGTTGACCTTGATCGTGCCGTACGAGATCGACGGCGGGCTCACGCCGATCATCGGCGCCGAGCCCGTGCACTGCAGCGTCACCGAGCTGGTGCCGCTGCTCGCGTTCGAGGTCGCGCTCAAGGTCGCGAAGCGGGCGCCGCCGCTGGTCGGCGAGCAGGCGAGGGCGACCTGGCGCGGGATCGACACGGGCGACACCTGGAACTGCGTGTTGCACGTCTGACCGCTGGTGCAGGACAGCGACGTATCAGCGAAGTGGAAGTCGGTCGCGTTCGATCCCGCGATCGACATGCTCGACACGACGAGCGGCACGGTGCCCGTGTTGCCGACGGTGACGCTCGAGCCGCCGGTGCCGCCGACCGCGACCGTGCCGAAGTCGACCGGGTTCGGCGTCATCGTGATGATCGCGCCGCCGGTGCCGCTGCCGCTGCCCGTGCCGATCAGCTGCACGTTGGTGCCGGTCGAGTTCGGGCTGTTGTCGTCGACGCGGACGTTGCCGAAGAAGTCGGCCGACGTCGTCGGATGGAAGCGCGCGGTGAACTGGGTGCTCTCGGTCGGCTGCAGCGTGACCGGGAAGCCGGGCAGGTTGAGGATCGAGAACGGCGGATTGCCGGACGTCTGCGTGATGCCGGTGACCTGGATCGAACCGCTGCCGTCGTTGGTGACCTTGACCGCGAGATCGGTCGTCGAGCTCAGCGACTGCGTGCCGAAGTCGACCGGGTTCGGGAACACCGAGATGTGGCCGGTCACGCCGAAGCCGGTCAGGTGGACGACGTCGGGGTTGCCGTCGTCGTCGTCGAGCGTCCACTGACAATCGTACGAGGTCGCGATCGTCGGCTTGAACTGCACGGTCCAGAAGCGCGTCGCGCCGGCGGGGATCACGTCGGGGAGCGAGGGCGTCGGCGTGACCGTGAAGACCGCGCAGTCGGGCGTGATCGGCTTGCCGAGCGGCGACTTGATCGTGACCGTGAGCGTCGTGTTCGTGTTGGTCAGCGACAGGTTGCTGCCCACGTTCGATCCGACCGCGACGCCGCCGAAGTCGAGCGGCGTCGGCGCGACGATCAGGCCTTGGTCGCTTCCGACGCCGGTGCCGGTGCCGCCGGCGGGGTGGGGCGACGCGTCGGCGCCGTCGTCGCCGGCGCCGATCACGATCGCGAGGATCAGCGCGATCGCGAGCGCGACGAGGCGGAGGGCGGGCTTGTTGCTGCGCATCACATGCGTCCGTGCACGCCGAGGACCGGGACGAACACGTTCGCCTCGTACCGCGACTGCGGGTTGAAGAAGTGCTCGACGCCGAGATCGGCGAGCAGGCTGAGGTGCTCGTTGATCAGGAGCTCGGCACCGGCGCCGGCGCGCACGCCGACGCGCGCGGCGCCGCCGCTCCAGAAGATCGGCACGCCGGCGCCGACCAGCGGGCGCACGCGACCGTCGAGGAAGCGCATGCGCAGCCCGCCGTAGACGCCGTAGATCACGCCGTCGAGATCCTTCGACAGCAAGAGCGAGGCCTCGGCCTGCAGCGACGGCGTCGGATCGTACGCGCCGCCGATCGCGAGGGCGGCGCCGCGCAGCTTGCCGTCGATGCGCGTCTGCAGCGAGCCCTCGATGTTGCTCGGCGCGGCTTCGATCGCGGGCGCGGTCGTCGTGACGTGATCGTCGTAGTGATCGAGCGACGGGCCGACCGCGGTGACGTGGACCTCGCCCTGCACGTCGCCGTTGCCCGAGTGGCCGGTGCGCGCGTGCGCGCGGCCGGCGTGCGGGCCGGTGATCATCCAGCCGGTCGTGGTGTCGCCCTTCGGCTGGGTCGTGTCGGTGGCCGTGCTGTTCTTCGGGTGCGTGTCGATCGCCGACGTGTCGGTCGTGATCTCGGCGGCGACCTGCAGCTTGAGCGCGATCGAGACGTCCTTGCGCTGGCCTTCGAAGCCGTTGACCGGCACCTCGGCCTCCTCGAGCCCGGCCTTGCGCGCGCGCACGAGGTGCGGGCCCGCGGCGACGCGGGTCGAGAGGGTCGCGCCGATCGTCGTCCACGGGCCGCCGTCGATCGAGACGTCGGCGCCGGGCGGCGTGACCTGCACGACCAGGAGCGCGACCTTCTTGTCGAGATCGACGAGGATCGTCTTCACCTCGGCGACGCGCTCGGCGCCGGTCGACGGATCCTCGAGGTAGCGCTCGTACGTGTTGGCGGCGTCGGCGAGGCGGCCCATGTCGCGCAAGGTCGAGCCGACGTTGAGCAGGATCTTCGGCGACGGGAACTTCTCGTACGCGGTGAGGAACTTCTCGAGCGCCTCGTCGTACTTCTTGGCCTTGAGGAGCGCGACGCCGTCGGTGACCAGCGCCTGCGCCTCGGTCTTGGCGGCGTCGTCGGGCGACGACGCGGGCGCGTCGCCGGCGTACGCGGGCGCGGATGCGCTCGCGAGGAGCGCGAACGCGACCAGCGCGCTACAGGTTGGTCTCGATCGGAGAGCCATTGGGGGACGTGGTCGGGTTCGGCTTCGTGGGGTCGTGCTTCGGCGGCTTCGAGGTCGTGTGCGCGGGCCCGCCCTTCACGTGCGGCGGGTGCGCCGGCGGCGCGACCGGCGGCGGCGCGATCACCGGCGCGGCCGCGGCGGCGAGCGCGATCGCCAGCGACTGATCGCGATCGGCCTTGATCGATCGCGTGCGCGCGACGTAGCCGTCGGCGGTCGCGACCAGCGCGTGATCGCGATCGTCTTTCGGGATCGTGATCGCGCCGTTCGCGAGGGTCGCCGGCGCGCCGTCGAGCGTGAGCGTGATCGTCGCCGGATCGAGATCGAAGGTCAGCGTGACGGTCTCCGCCTTCGGCGGCGCGACCGGCGCCGGCGTCTGCGCCGGCGCCTTGATCTGGGACGTGGTCGTGGTCGTAGGCGCGGTCGTGGTCGTGGTCGTGGTCGAATCTCCGGCGCCCTTCCGCATCGTCTTCACGATCGCGAACGCGCCGACGCCGACCGCGACGGTGAACGCCGCCGCGATCACGATCCCCGCCGTCCTCGACTTCTTCGGCGCGAAGTCATCGGGCGGGATCGACGGGATGACGTGGGCTGCGCTCCCTCCCAACGTCGTCGGCTTCGGCTCGGGCCGCTCGGGCGCGCGCTCGGCCATCGACTTCATCGCCGCCGACACCTGCGGCCGCGGCGTCACCACCTGGCGCATCTTCGTCTGCGGCCGCACCGGCACCACCGCGCTCAAGCGCGACGACAACCGCGGCAACAGGGCGCCGAGCGCGTCGACGACCTCCTTCGCCTTCTGCGGCCGCTTCGCCGGATCCTTCTCGAGCATCCCGAGGACGACCCGCTCGATCTCGCTCGAGAGCTCCGGGAGGATCTCGCGCGGCGGCACCGGCTCGGCGAACAGCTGCATCGCGATGATCTCGCCCGAGCCCTCGGCGACGAACGGCGGCGCGCCGGTCAGCATCTCGTACAGCATGCAGCCGAGCGAATAGACATCGGCGCGCGCGTCGACCTCGCCGGCGCCGCGGGCCTGCTCGGGCGCCATGTAGAGCGGCGTGCCCATCAGCGCGCCGGTGCGCGTGCGCGAGACCTCGGTCGGCAGATCGCCGTTGAGCTTCGCGATGCCGAAGTCGAGCACCTTGGTGCGCTCGCCGGTCGGCATGTCCGGATCGGGGACGAGGAAGATGTTGTCGGGCTTGAGATCGCGATGGACGA
Source organism: Kofleriaceae bacterium (assembly GCA_035493675.1). GTDB lineage: Bacteria > Myxococcota_A > Polyangia > Haliangiales > Haliangiaceae > JAIOQA01. The sequence goes on from DATJIA010000255.1 coordinate 7,366, forward strand.
TGCCCTTCGCGTGCGCGGCGCCGAGCGCGCCGGCGATCGATCGTGCGAGCACCGCGCACTCGAGCTCGGGCAGCCGGTCGCGCGCGTGCAGGCGCTCGCCGAGCGACTCGCCGTCGAGGAACTCCATGACGATGTAGGCGCGGCCGTCGCTGTGGTAGCCGAAGTCGAAGATCTCGACGATGCCGGGGTGGCGGATCGCGCTCGCCGCCTTCGCCTCGTTGAAGAAGCGATGGACCATCTCCTCGTGGCTCGACAGATCGGGCAAGAGCAGCTTGATCACCGCCGGCTTGCCGATCAGCGGGTGCTCCGCGCGATAGACCGCGCCCATGCCGCCTTGGTTCAGCACCTCGGTCACCTTGTAGTGACCGATCACGGTGCCGATGACGTTCTCGTCGGGCGTGCGACGGCTCTCGGTCGTCATTCGCGTGACGTTCCCCCGCGACTAGGATGAGCGCAGTCGCCGCGCGGTTCAACCTGACTACGCCCGTCGTGTGCGCGATCTACCTTCCGGCGAGCGAGCGTCCGAAATGCGCTTGCTCCGCCGGGCCGTCGACGCGCAACGGGCGTGAGAATGTGCGCCGGGCGCCACGGTAGACAAGGATGCTACCTTGCCGCTCGCCGTCGCGGCGCGCGCTCGCCGCGCCGATCAGGACGTCGGCGAGGCCGTCGCCATCGACGTCGCCGGTGCCCGCGACGCTGTCGCCGAAATCGTCGGCGGCGGTGCTCGACGGATCCTGGAGCAGCGCGAGCGGCTGCGCGGCGACGCCCTCGCGCCCGCCGCGATAGACGAACGCGAGGCCGCGATCGGGCGCGCTGGTGCCGATCACGACGTCGGGGAAGCCGTCGCCGTCGACATCGCCGGCGATCGCGATCGCGGAGCCGAAGCGCTGGTACGCGGCGTCGCCGACCTGCAGGATCTTCTCGGGCGTGCGCGCGCCGCGCGTGAAGACGTAGACGAGGCCGCCGTCCTGCGACGCGCCGGCCTCCGAGCTGGGCGCGCCGACCAGCAGCTCGTCGGTGCCGTCGTCGTCGAGATCGCCGGCGGCGATCGCGAAGCCGAAACGATCGTGATCGAGCGGCACCGGCGCCTCGAGGCGCGTCGCGAAGTTCAAGAGCCCGTCGTCGGAGCCGCGATAGACGTAGACCGCGCCGCGATCGGTGCCGCGGCGCGCGCCCGCGCGATCGAGCCCGGGCGCGCCGACGACGAGATCGGGATAGCCGTCGCCGTCGAGATCACCGGCCGCGAGCGCGGTGCCGAACCGATCGAACGCCTCCGGCGACGGCGCGGCGACCACGCGCGGCGGACCGATCGCGCCGCCCGCGCTGCCGCGCCACACCAGCACGCGGCCCGCGTCGCGGATGCCGCCCGCCTCGGCGCCGGGGGCGGCGATCGCGAGATCCGCGTAGCCGTCGTCGTCGAAGTCGGCGACCAGGATCGCGGCGCCGAACGCATCGCCGCTCGCGCCTTCCGGATCGGCGAGCGCGAGCATCGGCTGCGCGGCGCCGCCGGTGTAGACGTACGCGCGGCCGGCGCCGTCGTTGTGCCCGGGCGCGCCCACGACGAGCTCGTCCTTGCCGTCGGCGTCGATGTCGCCGGCGGCGAGCGCGGCGCCGAACTCCGCGCCGTCGGCGCCGGCCGGCTCGTCGAGGCGCGCGGCCGTGAGCGCCGGCCCCTTCGCGATCACGACCGCGCCGCGATCCTTTCCGCCGAGATCGGCGAGCGGCGCGCCGGCGATCGCGTCGGAGAAGCCGTCGCCGTCGAGATCGATCGGCGCGCGCCCGGCGTCGAGCCAGCGCGCGCGCGACCACGGCGAGCAGGCGCCCGCGCACGCGCGCACGCGCCACGCGATCCGCCCGCGCAGATCGATCGCGGGCACCCACGACGTCTCGGTGATCGATGCGTGCGCGAGCGCGGGCGTCCACGCGCACGTGTCGACGCCGCCGCGGCACGCCGCGACCTCGAGCTCGTAGCGATCCGCGCCCGCCGACGGCGCCCACACGAAGCGAGGTCGGATGACGAGCGACGCGCTCTGCGCGGGGCCGATCGCGCGCGGTGGATCGGGCGCGCGCTCCGGCGGCGGCGCGGGCGCCGCTTCCGCCCCGCAGCCCACGAGCACGCACAGGATCCACGAACGCCCCACGGTGCCATGGTAGCGCGCTGGCGCCCGGGCGCGTCCATCGTCTACTGTAGGACGCGATGCGTCGCGCGCTCTTCCTCCTCGTGATCGCGGGTTGCGCGCAGAGCGGCGATCCGTTGTTCGGGAAGATCCACGTCGATGCGGGCGCGATCGACGCACCGGTGGTGCCGCCGCCCGACGCCGAGGTCGACGCCGGCCCGCCGGATGCGACGCCGAGCGACGCGGGCCCGATCGATGCGAAGCCGCCCGACGCGCGCCCGATCGACGCGCAATAGCGCGTGCTACGTTGGTCCCGTGCCCGGCTTCCAGCGCCACGTGTTCGTCTGCATCAACGAGCGGCCGCCCGACAATCCGAAGGGCTCGTGCAAGGCCAAGGGCGGCGAGCAGGTCCGCGACGCGCTGAAGAAGAAGCTCGGCGAGCTCGGGATCAACAAGCTCTGCCGCGCGAACAACGCGGGCTGCCTCGATCAGTGCAGCGAAGGCGTCACCGTCGTCGTCTATCCCGAGCAGGTCTGGTACGGGCACGTCACCGTCGAGGACATCCCGGAGCTCGTCGAGAAGCACGTCGTGCGCGGCGAGTTCGTCGAGCGCTTGATGCTGCCCGATCAGCCGCACCTGAACGGCGCGCGCTCGGCGCCGCCGCTCGTCATCCCGCCCAAGGCCGAGAAGTGAAGCTGGCGGCGGCGATCGTGGTCGCGGCCGCCGGCGTCGCGCACGCCGGTCCGCCGATCCCCGCCCCGCCGCCGTCGCCGCCCGATCCCGCGGCGACCGAGCAAGCCGCCGACGCGAACTTCGACGAGGACGCGCCGCACCACGGCTTCATCATCGCGTTCTCGATCGGCCCTGCCGATCAGCTCGGCTTCGGCACGATCACGCACGCGAGCGGCGCCGGCTTCGGCGCGAGCTTCCGCCTCGGCGCGCAGGCGACCCGGCGCATCGGCCTCTTGTTCGCGATCGACAGCACGAACTACGTCGAGCAGATCGACAACAACCCGTCGGGCATCAACACGAGCCAGGTCTTCTCGCTCGGCCCGCGCGTCACGATCCGCGACGCGCTGTGGCTGCGCGCCGGCGTCGGCGCGGCGAGCTTCCAGCGCCGCGCGACCAGCGGCAGCACGCCCGAGCGCGTCTTCACCGGGCCGGGCGGCACCGTCGCCGCCGGGATCGACGTCGTGCGCCGCGGCCGCTTCGCGCTGTCCGTCGAGCTCACGCTGATCGGATCGATCTATCGCGAGGGCTTCGTCGGCGGCGGCTTCATGGGCCTCGGCGTCGCGTACGACTAGGGCATCAACAAGATCTGCGTCAGCGAATTCGGCTGCGGGGTGAACGACAGGTCGCGCATCGGCGGGCCGTCGGGCGCGTTGCCGCCGACGGTGTTGGTGGCGCCGGGGATCAAGCCCGTGATCGCGAATAGGCCCGTCTGATCGGTCGGGCCGCCCGCCTGCTGCACGCCGCCCTGGAAGTAGGTGACGGTCGATCCCGTCGGCCCGTTCACGGTGACGCCCGCGAGAGACGCCACCTCACTGCAGTCGATCGCGATGCCGATCAGCGAGCCGTTGCCGCCGAAGCTCATCCAGTCGGGCGACTGGAACACGAAGATCGTGATCGTCAGATCCTTGTCGACCTTCTCGGCCGGGTAGACCCAGGTCTCGACGTACGGCGCCGGCGGGATGAAGTGGGCGTAGCCGTCGACCGGTTGCCCGCCCGTCGGTAGCGTCAGCGAGAAGTGCCCGTTGGCGTCGGCCGTGGTCGTGAGCAACGGCGACGCGCCGCCGCGCTGCCACAGCTGGATCGTCGTGCCGCCGACCATGTTGCCGTGCAGCGGATCGAAGACCTGGCCCTGGAACGTGAGGTTCGGGGGCGCGGTCGTCGGCACGACACCGCGGCACGGGAACGCCGCGCTGTTGGCGTCGAACGGCGAAGCGTCGGGCGTGCCCGGCGCCGTGTCGATCGTACCGGCCGGCGCGTCGATCTGTCCGTTGTCGAAGTGCTTCTCGGGGATCGAGCACGCGCCCGCGAGCAAGACGATGGCGAGCGCGCGCATCAGAAGCTCCCTCCGATCGTGACGACGACCTGATCGCCGCGCACGCTCGGCGCGATCGACACGCCCTCGGTCGTCTTCGGCGCGCCGAGGAACCACAGCGCCGCCGCGCCGGCGACCGCGACGCCGCCGCCGATGAAGCCGATGTTCGCGATCGTCGCGTCGCTGCGCGCGTCCTTGTTGAGATCGATCGCGTGCGGGTCGCCGCACGCGTCGTTCGGGCAGATCGCGTCGGCCTGCTTCTCGAGATCGTTCGCCTTCGATCCGAACACGCCGCCGACGACGATCCCGGCGACGCCGATCACCGCCGCGGCGACCGCGGCCTTGCGCATGCCGGTGAACGAGCTCGGGCCGGTGTCGACCGGCTCCTCCGGCGGAGGCTCGCTGATCTCGTCGGTGTGCGTCTCGATCGTGTTCGTCACGACCGGCGTCTTGACGACGGCCGCGTGCTTCTCGAGCTTCGGTACGTCGACCTTGGCCTGTTGACCGTCGGTGACGTCGGTCTTGGTCGTCCACGGATCGAGCCCGGGCGCGCTGCCGCTGATCTCGTAGGTGCCGGCGTCGACGGGCGTGCCGGTGTTCCACAGCGCCGGATCGACGACGTTGCCGTTGCGCTTGATCACGAGGCCGTCGACGCGATTCGCATCGGCGACGTTGATCGTCAGGTACGCGAGCTTCGCCTCGAGCACCTTCGCGCGCCGCTTCGCCTCCGCTTCGCGCTTGGGATCGTTGCCGGCCTGCTTCGCGGCGGCGGCGGCCTTGAGGAACGTCGCCCACGCGGTCGCGAGCTGATGGTTCTTCTCGCGGCAGTCGGCGAGGTTGAGCATCGTCCCGACCGAGGTCTCGAGCCGGTTCGACGCGTCGAACTTGTCGCACGCCGCGGCGACGTTGCCTTCCTTCATCAGGCGCTTGCCGTCGCGGAACAGCGCCTCCGCGTCGACGCTCTGCGCGCGCGCCGGCGCGGTCGCCGCGATCACGACGATGGCGATCGTCGCGAGCAGGCTCTTACCGATCGTCATAGAGGTCTCCATCGGTCTTGGTCGTCTTGGTCGTCTTGGTCGTCTTCGTGGTCTTGGTCGTCTTGGTCGTCTTGACGATCGGCGCGGGGGCCGCATCGGGCGGCGCGACGGCGACCGGTGCGGCATCGGGCGGCGCGACCGCGACGGGCGCTGCATCGGGCGGCGCGACCGCGACCGGTGCCGCATCGATCGGCGCGACCGCCGATGCCGATGCCGATGCCGACCCCGATCCCGCGGCGGTGGTCTTCGATCCGCCGCCGCCCGCGGCCACCGCGATCACCACGATCGCCCCGACCAGCGCCACGCCGATCCCGATGAACAGCGCCGTCTTCTTCTTCGCCGGCGGCGCGCCGTAGAAGCTCGGCTGCCCCGCCGCGGAGCTCAACGTCGTCGGCGCGCCCGGATACGTCTGCGGCACCGGCGCCGCGTGGGTCCCCGGCGTCACCGATCGGAAGCCGGGCGCGAGCGGGGTCGCGAGCGCGACCGTCGGCGTGGTCGCGCCGTTCGCGGTGATCGTCGCGAGCAAGCGCTCGCACTCGCGCTGCATCTCGGTCATCGTCTGGAAGCGCTCGTCGGGCGACTTGGCGAGGCACTTCAAGACCAGCGCGTCGAGCGCGGGCGGGATGCCGAGCGCGAGCTGGCTGGGCGCGCGCGCCGGCTCGCGCATGTGCGCCGAGATGATCTCGCCCATGCCCTCGAAGTCGAACGGCGGCCGCCCCGTGATCAGGTGGAACAGCACGCAGCCGAGCGAGTAGATGTCGCTCCGGTGATCGATCGTGCCCGCGCCGCGGCACTGCTCGGGCGACATGTACACGGGCGTGCCGAGCAGCGCGCCGGTCTGCGTGCGCATGCGCGCGCTCGAGTCGCCGCCGAGCTTCGCGATGCCGAAGTCGAGGACCTTGGGCCGCTCGCCGCCGGGCGCCTCCGGGTCGCGGATCATGAACAGGTTGTCGGGCTTGAGATCGCGATGGATGATCCCGCGCTGGTGCGCCGCCGCGAGCGAGCCGCAGATCTGGCGCGTGATGCGGAGCGCGTCGGACGCGCTGAGCACGCCGAGCCGCTTCAGGCGATCCGCGAGCGGCTCGCCCTCGAGGAACTCCATGACGATGTACGCGCTGCCGTCCTGGAAGCCGAAATCGAAGACCTGCACGATCCCGGGATCCGGGATCGACGTGGTCGCGCGCGCCTCGTTGAAGAAGCGCTCGACGATCTCGTGCTGCTGCGACAGCGCCGGGAGCAGGACCTTGATCGCCGCGCGCCGCCCGATCAGCGTGTGCTCGGCGAGGAACACCGCGCCCATGCCGCCTTCGCCGATCCGGCGGAGGATGCGGTACTGCCCGATCGTCGCGCCCTCGTACACGAAGGCAGGATATCAGCGTTCGGGGCTAGAAAGACCCGCCGAGCGACAACGTCAAGGCGTCGCCGACGACGATCGGCGACACCATGATCGGCTTCTTGCGAAGCGTCGGCCCGCGGCGCAGCCACAGGCCCTCCATGCTCGCGATCGCGATGCCGCCGATCGGGATCTTCACGTCGACGGGCTTCGTGATCTCTCGATCGTCGTCGTCGCGCATCTTCAGCGGCGCATCGCCGCACGCCGGCTGCGCGCACGCCTTGGGCGCAACTTCCGACGACGGCGCGGGCGTGATCGCGCGCGCGGTCGGAGCGCGCTGAGGATCGGCGGCCGCTGCGTTTGCCGTCGCGGCGATCACCGCGAGCGCGAGCGTCCACCTCCTCATCACGTGACCAGTCTAGCAAACGCGAACGCGATCACAGCTGCGGATCGACATCGACGCCGATTTCCGGATCTGCATGATCGAGCCGAAGGTCTACATGGTAGTCGTCCGGCGCCGTCGTCGGCACATCGGTCATCGTCATGTCCTGCTCTTGCATCGCGACCACCTCGGATCCGACCTCGGCTTTCAACCGATAACCACCGTCGCTGCCCGCGGTCGTCTCTGTCATCCCACTGTCATTGAGCGCGCGGACGATCGCTCCCGCCGCCGGCTTGCCGTCGGCGCCGAGCACGCGGCCTTCGATCGTCACGGTGCGCGGCGGCGTGAGGTCGATCGTCACCGGCGTCTCGGTGCTCGCCGCGACCTTCACCTGCTCGCCGGCGCCGCGCCCCTCGTGCGAGGTCGAGATGTAGAGCGAGCACGCGGGCACGCGATCGATCCGGAAGCGGCCGTCGTGCACCGGCACGATGCGCGTCTCCGGCGCGGCGTAGACCGTCGCGGGTTGATCGTCGCAGCGGCCGATCTCCATCTCGAGCGCGCCGTCGGCGACGCCGACGACGGTGCCGTCGATCGTGCCGGTGCCGGCGAGCGCGAGCGCGACGCCGTGCGCGGGCACGTGGAGCTGCTTGGTCACCGATCCTTCGCCGGGCACCGTCGCGGTCACGACGTAGTCGCCCGCGGGCATGTCGTACACCGCCCACGATCCGTCGATCGACGCGCGCTCCTGCTGGCTCTGCGTGCCTTCGCTGGTGCCGATCACGTCGAGGAACGCGCCCGCGGCGGGGCGGCCGTCGGCGGTGCGGATCGTGCCGTCGAGATCGGCGTTGCCGTCGGGGATCGTGAAGTCGGCGTCGAAGCGCGCGCCCGGCGTGCAGCGGAAGGTCTGCGCCTGCGACGGCGGTGACTTCCACGGCCACGCGCGCAGCTCGATCGCGACCGCGCCCATCGACGTGAAGCGGAACGCGCCGTCGGGATCGATGCGGCCGAGCGGCGCGAACTGATCGCTGCCGACCGCGCGCGCTTCCATCGCGCCGTCGCCGGCGGGATCGCCGTTCCGATCGACGACGTGGCCGCGCACGATGCAGCCGAGCGTCATCTCGAGATCCATCGACGTCTCCTTGGTCCCGGGCAGGAGATCGAGCTCGGTCACGCCGCTCGACAGGCCCGCGTAGTCGGGGTGCGACGCCTCGAGCTCGTACGCGCCCATCGGCAGCACCAGCTGATACGCGCCGCTCGCGTCGGTCTCGGCGACGTCGCCGCCGAGGATCGGACGATCGTCGCCGTGCGCGCTGACCAGCGCGTGCGCGATCGGATGACCGCTCTCGTCGGTCACGCGACCCGTGACGATCGCGCCGCGCTCGACCGCGAGATCGACGCCCGCGGTGTCGCGCGCGATCGCGACCAGCGGCGCGAGCTCGGGCTGCGGCGCGCCGATGTCGTCGATCGTCGGCCCGCCCGGCAGGCGCTCGGCCGGCGTGGTCGCGACCGACAGGACGCCGTCGCCGCGCACGAACGCGTGGTACGCGCCGGGGGCGATCGCGATGTCGTAGCTGCCGTCGGCGGCGGTGATCGTCTCGGTCTCGCCGCCGGCGCCGCTGAACACGACCGCGACGTCCGCGATCGGCGCGCTGTCGTGCGCGTCGAGCACGCGACCGCGCGCGTGCACCAGCCCGTCATCGGACGACCCGTGGCCGGGCAGCGCGAAGGTCCGCGCGCCCCAGCTCCCGTCGGCGAGCCGGCGGATCGGTCGCGTGAACCCGGGCGCGGCCGGCTCGTTCGCGGTCGACGACGCCGGCGCCGGCGCGTGCGAATCACCGCCGCGCGTGACCCACCACAGGATCGCGACGACGGCGGCGATGACGGCGAAGAACCTAGGCTTCACGCGGGTAGAGACACCGCGCCCCGCTCCGGGTTTCACTGTCACCGGGAGCTTCAACCCGCGGCTACCCCAATCCATTCCGAATGATTTGGTACAGTAGGCGCATGCAGCGCCTCTGGGGGATTGCTGCGTGTGTCGTTGCGGCGTGCGCGCCCGTGACGACCCACGTCCGCACCGACGAGTCCGTCATCAACCGCCGTGAGGATCCGGGCAAGCCGATCCGCAGCGAGCGCGTCGCCGCGATCGACACCGACGCGCAGCTGTCGATCGTCTTGAACGATCACGACACCTGTTCGATCCGTACGATCGAGCGCGTGCAGCGCACGCAGCACACGGATCGATCGGTCAACAAGACCGTGGTCGTGCTCGAGTACATCTTCGGCATCGGGCTCGCCGGCGCCGGCGGATTCGCGGTCGGAGACCCTGACGACGTGTCGGCCAACCTCGAGCCGACCTTCACGCTCGATCACGACGAGACGCTCGCGACCGGCGCGACCATGGCCGGCGTCGGCGCGCTCGCGCTCGTGCTCGGCATCGTCGACTCGACGCGTGGCGGCAGCTCGGTCGAGCGCTTGCCCGTCGAGGATCGGCCGCTCGGCGCGGCGCGCGAGACCGGCTGCGGCGACCGGCCCGTCGCCGGCGAGAAGATGGTCGTCGTCGCCGGCGATCGCGTGTTCGCGCTCGCGCCGACCGACGCCGCGGGCAAGACCACCGCGAGCTGGGACGCGCTCGCGCAGCTCTTCGAGGGCCCGGCGCCGCCCGATCGCGCGGCGATCCACGTGGGCGACGCCAAGGGTGTGCAGATCGGCGAGGTCGCGCTCGCGAAGCCGCGCGGCGTCGTGATCGATCGCGCGTGGGCGGCGGCGCAGAAGGACGGCACCGCGCACGCCGCGTTCGCGTTCCACAAGCGCTTCCCCGACGCGCACACCGCCGACGTGCAGGCGAGGATCGCCGCGAACGGCGACGTCGAGATGGACGCGGCGGTCGGCGCCGCGCTCGACAAGGGCGACGTCGCCGCGGCATCGTCGCTGTTCGCGGAGTGGAGCGAGATGGTGCCGTCGTCGGATCGCCGCGCCGCGCGGCAAGCGACCGTCGCCGCGCGCGAGCGCGACGCCAAGGTCGCGACGCTCTCCAAGCAGATCGAGGACGCGCTCGCCGCGCAGGGCGATCCGAAGGACCTCGCGTCGCTGACGCGCGCGCAGGCGCTCGCGGGCGAGCTGCAGAGGGCCGCGCCCGACGACGCGCGCACGACCGACGCGCAGAGCAAGGTCGCGACGGCGCGGCGCGCGCGGCAGAGCGCGCTCCTCGATCGCGCGAAGGAGTCGATCAAGGCCGGCCAGCTCGACGAGGCGGTCGAGCTCGCAGACCTCGCGGTCGAGGCGAACCCGGACGACACGCGTGCGCCCGCGCAGCGCGACGATCTCAAGAAGAAGGTCGCGCGGCAGTACGCGCAGACCGCGCGCGAGCAGGCACGCAAGCACGACTATGACGGCGCCGAGGCGTCGATGTCGAAGGCGGAGGCGATCCTGCCCGGCGATCGCGAGGTCGTGTCGTCGCGCAAGCGCGTCGATGCGGCGCGCGCGGTGGCCGAGGCGGCGATCGCGGACGCGGCCGAGCGCCAACGCAAGAAGGAGGAGCGCGAGAAGCAGGAGGCGGATCTTCGCGCGCAACGCGACGCGGAGCGACAGAAGCGCGAGGACGACAAGCGCGCGCGTGAAGAGGAGCGCAAGCGGATCGAGGAAGACGCGAAGGCGCAGCGCGAGGCCGAGAAGCAGGCGAAGCTCGACGAAGCGCGGCAGAAGGCCGAGGCCGATCGCCAAGCGGCGGCGGCGGCGAAGGCCGCGGCGGACAAAGCGGCGGCGGACAAAGCGGCGGCGGACAAGGTGGCTGCCGACAAGGCGTCTGCCGACAAGGCCGCCGCGGCGAAGGCCGATGCGGATCGCAAGAAGGCCGACGCGGATCGGCAAGCGGCGGCGGCGAAGGCCGACGCGGATCGTCGTCGCGCGGCGCAACCGCGCACGCCCGCGCCGCCGCGCGTCGCGACCGCGTCGGATGCTGCCGAAGCACGCGTGCTAACCGGCGTATGGGCCGCGGCCGGCACGATCGGCGGCGAGCGCGTGACGTTGATCCTCTACGCCGGCGCGGGCGGCTCCGGTGTGATCAGTGCGATCGGCGAGAGCGGCCGCCTGCTCGCGCGACAAGACGTGACCTGGGGGACGGCCGGCGGCGGCCTGTCGATCGCCGGCGCGAATCGCCTCGCGATGCGCGGCGGCGCGTACGTGCGCGGCGATTCGCTGACGTGGGCCGGCTACACGTGGCATCGCGTGCGCGGTCGCGCGAGCCTGCCCGCGTCGGCGCCGGCGGCGACGACGGAGGACGTGAAGTGAGGAGCGCGGCGCTCGCGCTCGCGGTCGCCGCGTGCATGCCGGGCCCGTCGACCGCAACCGTCTACACGACCGGCGCGACGGGCGGCGGCTGGACGTCGTCGAGCGAGAAGGGACCGTCGGGCGACAGCAAGCTGCTCACCGCCGGCCTGATCACGCTCGGCGCCGGCTATCTCGGTTCGGTCGTCGGGTCGGAGATCAGCATCCACTACCTCGTGAACCCGCCCGATCGCGGCTACTCGCAGATCGTCGTCGACGACATGTGGGTGCCGATCCTCGGTCCGATCAAGGCGCTCGGCGATAACGAGACGAAGGTCTACGACGCCTGCAAGGTGATGCACTCCAACTGCGACGCGACCCACGCGTTCGAGGCCGCGATCGCGGTCGGGGCCGCCGCGCAGATCACCGGCGTCGTGCTGACGGTGGTCGGCTTCATGCGCATGCGCCACGGCGGCGACAAGCCCGGCACCACGCAGCTCACGATCGTCCCGCAGTCGAACGGCCTCGCGATCAGCGGGGAATTCTAGAGCTGATCGAGCAGCGCCTTCTTCTTCTGCTGGTACTCGGTGTCGGTGATCAGACCCTTTGACTTCAAACGATCGAGCTCTCCGAGTTTTTCGCGGATCTGCGCTTCGCTGAGGCGGCCGGTCTGTTTGGTGTCGTCCCCGCTCGTCGTCGGCTTGTGCTTGGGTTTGTGCGCGACCGTCTTGTCAGGCGGCGGCGGTGGCGTGGTCGTCGTGGTCGTCGTGTCGGGCGGCGGCGGTGGCGGCGGCGTCACTGCCGTGGTCGTCGTCGTATCGGGCGGCGGCGGCGAGTGATCCACGTGCTCGACGTTTTCGACGTGCTCGACGTGCGGCATCGTCAGGTGCGTCTCGACCGCCGCGGACGGGATCGCCGACGAGTGACGCGAGATCTCTTCGCCGGATCGATAGCTGATGATCTGCAGCTCGTTCGACGCGACGAAGATGTGCACGTCGGTGTCGCTGGTCTCGACGACGAGCCGCTGGTCGGGCTTGAGCGCGGGCAGCGCGGTCGTGATCTGCGGCGCGAGCGCGCGGATGTCCTCCTCGAAGAACATGCTCGACGCGCGCAGCCCCTGCACGACGACGTCGGCGGGGACCTCGCGCGGCTCGGTCTGGAAGCTCGCCGACTGCTCGACGACGAGATCCTTCCCCGACGCGGTGTGCATGATCTTCTCGATCGTGCTGCCGCCGCCCGGCGCCACCGAGCACGCGATCGAGAACGCGAACAGCCACGCCGCGAGGACCCTCATCACTGCAAAATGTAACCCTCGTCGGCCGTGGGATCCACGAGCAGCTCGGTCTGGCCTTCGCCGACGGTCTGGAACGGCGTCCCGCCGGGCACGATCGGCACCGCGTTGACCGAGAGCCGCACGCGGCCGAGCAAGCGATAGATGTGGATCGTCGGCTTCTGGAGGAAGTACCAGAGCATGCCGCCGGTGAAGGCCAGGCCGCCCACCGAGCCGAACCCCGCCGCCGAGCTCGAGTCGCTCTGGCCGGCGCCGATGATCGCGAGCAGGAGGCCGCCACCCATCAGCGCGCCTTGCTTGAGCAACAGGTTGTCGTTGATCGCGAGCCGATCGTGCGTATCGACGCCGGCCCACGACACGCCGATGATCACGCGGTAGTCGGCGTCGCCGGGCGTCAAGCTGAGCACGCTGCCGGTCGCGACGTCGGTCGCCGCCGGCGCGCCGTTCGCGAGCACGTTGGTCTCGGCCGGCGCGACGACGAGCTGACCGGCGGAGATCACGAGGCCGCCGTCGCGCGCGATCTTGCCCTCGACTTGGCCCTGGATGTAATCGAGCACGTCGGCACGCGTGTGCGGGAAGACGCCCGACATCTCGACGATCACCTTCTTGCCGGCGAGCCCCTTGAAGTCGAGGCGGGCGACCGCTTCGTCGGTCGAGAGCGCGATCAAGCGCTGCTGGTTCGGCACGCGCATGCCGACGTGCTCGCGATAGAGCGAGACGGTCTCCTTCGAGTAGCCGCCGCACGCGGCGGCGAACGCGAGGGCGGTCGTGAGTGCAATCGCTTGTCGCTTCATCCTCTAGAGCTCCTCGAGCAATTTCTTGCGTCGTCGTTCGTACTCGGTTTGATCGATCACGCCGTCGTCGTAGAGGTGCTTGAGCGCCTCCATGCGGCGTTCGAGCTCAGACTGCGGCGCGGCCGCGTCGGGTGGCGGTGGAGGCGCGGCGTCAGGTGGAGGCGGCGCGGCGTCGGGTGGCGGCGGCGGTGGCGGCGGCGCGGCATCGATCGCTTGCGCGATCGGCGGCGGCGACACCGCAGGCTGCGGCGCGGGCGCTCCTCCGCCGCGCGTCGCGATCCACACGAGCGCGCCGGCGCCGATCGCGGCGACGCCGCCGATCGCGAGCCACGGCGTCTTGCCGCGCACCGGCTCGGTGCGCGCCGCGACTTCACCGACGAGCTTCGACGGCGACGTCATCCCAGGCGGCCGCGACGCCGCGGCGGCGACCGCGATCGCGGGGGCGATCAAGGTCGGCGCGGTCGGGGATCGCTCGAGCGGGCGCGTCGCGTCCATCGACAGCGACGCCGCGATCGCGCCGAGCTCGCGCCGCACCGCGCTCGCGTTCGGCGGGCGCTCCGACGGCGGCTTCGCGAGCATGCGCATCACGAGGTCTTCCATCGCGCGCGGCACCCCGGCGATCCGCGACGACAAGGGCGGCGGCGTGTGCTGCATGTGCATCACGAGCAGCTCGCCGAACCCGGGCGCGTCGAACGGCGTCGAGCCGCTCAACATCTGATAGAGGATCACGCCGAGCGAGTAGACGTCGCTCGCGGTGCCGAGCTCGTCGACGCGCCCGCCCGCCTGCTCGGGCGACATGTAGAGCGGCGTGCCCATCACCGAGCCCGACTGCGTGCGCGCGGTGCCGCCCGAGATCGTCTCGCTGAGCACCTTCGCGATGCCGAAGTCGAGGAGCTTCGGCGTCGGTGGCGCGCCGTCGCGCGCGAGCAAGAAGATGTTGTCGGGCTTGAGATCGCGATGGACCACGCCCGCGGTGTGCGCGGCGTCGAGCGCCTCGGTCACCGGCAACATGATCACGAGCGCGTCGCGCGCGGGCAGGGGACCGACGCGCCCGAGATAGTGGCCGAGGCTTTCGCCGGCCAAGAACTCCATGATGTAGTACGGCCGCCCGTCGGGCAGCGTGCCGAAGTCCTGTACGTCGACGACGTTCGGGTGCCGGATGCGATTGACCGCGCGCGCCTCGACGCGGAAGCGGCGCACGATGTCGTCGGACTGCGAGAGCCCGAGCGCGAGCACCTTGATCGCGACGGTGCGCTCGAGCTCGGGGTGGACCGCGCGATACACGGTTCCCATTCCGCCCTCGCCGAGGACGTCGACGACGCGGTAGTTTCCAACCGCCGATCCGATCAAGGACTGGCTCACGCTCACCACGCTCCCCCGAGCGCGCTTGCATCCTGCCACCGCGTCGATCGCACGGTCAACGTGCGCCGGTGAAGAGTGGGTTAGTTAGTACTTCTTCGGATCTACTTCTCGATCGCCTCGACGACGATGACCGTGATGTTGTCGCGGCCGCCGCGCTGGTTCGCGAGCGCGACCGCGGCGTTGGCGCCGGCCTCGATCGGATCGTCGGCGATCAGCTCGAGCAGCTCCGCGTCGTTCTTGAGATATCCGTGTAAGCCGTCGGTGCACATGAGGAAGCGATCGCCGGCGGCGACGTCGATGTCCGCGGTGTCGACCTGGACGTAGTCCTTGTGACCGACCGCGCGGGTGATGACGTTCTTGCCCGACGCCTTCTCGGCCTCCTCTTTGGTCATGAGGCCGTGCTTCACCTTGTAGTTGATCAGCGTGTGGTCCTCGGTGATCTGCAGGACCGATCGGCGGCGGATGCGATACACGCGCGAGTCGCCGACGTGCGCGGCGAACGCGAAGCCGCCGCGGATCAAGAGCGCCGAGACCGTGGTCGACATCCCGCGCTTGTCGGGATCGAGCTCCGCCATGCCGAACACCATGTAGCAGGCGCTCTGCACGCCGTTCTCCAGCAGGCGGCGGATCTCCCAGTGCGCGTCGGAGTCGCCCTTCTCGGCCTGCTCGACGAGGCGATCGAGATCGTGGCGCGCGCCGTAGACCCACATCTTCAGCTGATCGATCGCCTCGCGGCTCGCGATCTCGCCCTTGTTGTGGCCACCGACGCCGTCGGCGACGACGAAGAAGCCCATGCGGTCGTCGACGAAGTAGGCGTCCTCGTTGACGTTGCGCTTGCGGCCCACGTCGGTGACCGCAATAGACGTGGTCGCCAACGGGACGCCCCTCCGCAGCACGTCGTCCATCGTAAAGGGCGCGGCGCGCGCCTGCAATACTGCTACGCTGCCGTCGTGGAGTTGGTGCCCGGATCCTTGGCGCATGCGCTGCGTGCCCGCGGTGACGCCGTGCTCGCGAGCTGGGCCCACCGCTTCGAACGTTCGCCGCTCCGCATGCCGCGGCCGATCGATCCGCGCACGCACGGCGCGATGGTCGCGGGCCTGATCGAGGCGCTCGGCGAGGCGGCGCTGTCGCCTTCGGCCGAGTGGCGGCCGGGCGCGAGCGCGGTGCGCGAGCTCGAGAAGCAGACGACCTTCGCGGGGTCGGGGCTGGCGGCCGGCGGCGGCTCGGGCTTCGACGTCGCGGCGCTGGTCGTGTCGCTGCGCGACGCCGTGCTCGAGTTCGCGAACGCCGACGAGCACGCCGCGGTGCACCAATTGTTCGAGTGGCTCACGATCATCGCGCTCGACGCGTTCGCGACCGCGGGCGCGGTGTCGGCGCGCGAACGCGCGGATCAGCAGATCGAAGAAGGCACGCCCGTCGTCTTGATCACGCCCGACGTGCCCGCGGTCCTCTTGCTCGGCGCGCCGTCGGCGGCGACCCTCGACGCGATCCTCGCGCGCTGTCTCCTGCTCGTCGTGCGGACCGGCGCGAAGTCGCTGATCATCGACGTCGGCGGCGTCGGCGATCCGGCGTCTCCGACGATGACCGAGGCCGCCGATCGGTTCTTCGCGCAGACGCGCCTGCAGCCGGTCGAGCTGCTCCTGGTCGGCGCACCGGAAGCGTCCGCACAGCTTTGGCAGTCGATGGCGACCAAGCGGGGCGTGAACCTGCGCGCGCTCGACCGCTTCGACGCCGCGGTCGGCGCCGCTCTCACGCGGGCCGGCTCGTCGTTGGTTCGCCGAAGCTAGCGGCGACGTTCAAACGGCTGGTATCATTCGCTCAGGTGGGCGAACAGTTCCCGATCCCGCTCGGGCGGTATCAGCTCGTAGAGCGTCTCGCGGTCGGCGGGATGGCGGAGCTGTTCCTCGCGACCGCGCCGGGCGAGCACGGCTTCGCCAAGCAGATCGTGATCAAGCGGCTCTTGCCGCACCTCGCGCGCGAGACGACCTACAACGCGATGTTCATCGACGAGGCGAAGCTCACCGCGCGCCTCGTGCACCCGAAGATCGCGCAGACCTACGAGCTCGGCCGCGTCGATGATTCGCTCTTCATCGCGATGGAGTACGTCGACGGCATCGACGTGCTCGCGATGCTGCGCGAGTGCGCGCATCGCCATCAGCGCGTGCCGGCGGAGATCGCGGTCTACATCGCGCACGAGGTCCTGGACGCGCTCGACTACGCGCACAACCTCCGCGACGTCGACGGGCGCCCGCTCGGCGTCGTGCACCGCGACATCTCGCCGTCGAACGTGCTGCTCTCGGTGCGCGGCGACGTGAAGCTCGTCGATTTCGGCATCGCGCGCGCGGCCGCGGCGGGGCGCGCGCACCAGACCAAGAGCGGCACGCTCAAGGGCAAGTACGGGTACATGTCGCCCGAGCAGGTCGTCGAGCTGCCGCTCGACGCGCGCAGCGATCTGTTCTCGGTCGGGATCGTGCTCGCCGAGATGTTGATCGGGCGCCGCTTGTTCGCGGCGGCCAACGAGCTCGACGTCTTGTTGATGGTGCGCGACGCGAAGCTGACGCGCCTCGAGCGTTTCGGCGCCGACATCGAGAAGGGGCTCGACGCGATCCTGCGGCGCGCGCTGCGCAAGCCGCCCGAGGAGCGGTGGGGCACCGCGGCCGCGTTCCGCGACGCGCTCGGCGAGTGGCTGTTCGAGCATCGCCAGCGGATCACGCCGCGTCACGTCGCCGACATCGTCGAGGTCTTGCACGGCGCGGTCGTCGAGCGGCGGCGCGAGTCGATGGAAGGCGCGGGCGAGTCGACCGAGGTCGGCGAGGGCGCGGCGCCGCGCGCGATGAACGCGGGCTTCGACTCGCAGCCGGTCGCCGCGGCGGGCGGCGGCGGCGGCGCGGCGCGCCTGATCGCGGACGCCGTCGTCGAGGCGCCGATGGACGGGCCGGACTCGATGCCGCTCTCGATCAGCGTCGAGCACGAGCCCGCGCCCGCGCCGGCGGCGCGCGCGAAACCGCCGAGCGCTCCACCCGCGACCAAGCCGGCGACCCCGGTGGCACCCGCGGCACCTGCCGCCGCGCCGCCGCGCGCGAACACGGTCGCGCGCGCGCCGCGGGTCGTCGTCGTGCCGCCGAAAGAGCCGCCGAAGAAGCCGGCGGCGGCGCCGCGCGCGAAGAGCGAGGGCGAGATCGACTTCAGCGATCTCGCGAAGGAGCTCGATCTCGAGCTCGAGGAGGCGCCCCCGCCGAAGGTCGAGCCGCGCAAGCACCTGGTCGCCAAGCTGCACGACGCCGACTCGACGCCGACCGCGATCGACGAGCTCGAGCAGTCGGTGCGCTATCCGTCGATCGAAGCGGCGATCACCGCGCTCGCGCCGGTCGCGCCCGATCCGGCGGCGATCGACTTCGACGACAGCGCGGTCGAGCCCGCGGCGCGCTCGCGCGACGTGCGCCTGCCGACCGCCGAGGAGCTCGCGGCCGCGCGCCCGCCGCAACCGCCCGCGGTCGGCGAGGTCGACGAGGCGCCCGACGACACCGGCGACTTCGCGTCGTCGCCGCCGCTCGGCGTCTTGTTCCGCCTGCTCACGACGCGCGCGACCGGCATGCTGGTCGTGTCGGTCGGCGGGATCAAGAAGGAGATCTACGTCCGCGACGGCATGCCGGAGTTCGTGTCGTCGAACGTCGCGTCGGAGCTGCTCGGCAACTATCTCGTCTCGCAGAACATCCTCTCGCACGGCGAGCTCGCGATGGCGCTCGCGATGATGCCGCACTACGGCGGCAAGCTCGGCGACACGCTGGTCGGGCTCGGGCTCCTGCGCCCGCTCGAGGTCTTCCGCCAGCTCACGCGCCAGGTGCGCGCGAAGCTGATCGACGTCTGCTCGTGGACCAAGGGCAGCTTCGCCTGGTACGCCGGACGGCAGAACACGCGCGAGGCGTTCCCGCTCGATCTCAACGCGTTCGAGGTCCTCGGCGCCGGCGCGATGGCGATGCCCGCCGCGCTCGTCGACGCGTGGGTCGGCAAGCACAAGAGCGATCACGTCAAGGCGTCGAAGGTCGTGCGGTTGTCGCCCGATCGCTTCGAGATCCCCGGGCTGCGCGATCTGTACGACTCGCTCGACGGTCGCAAGTCGATCGGCGAGCTGCTCGCGCGCTACACGGACATCGAAGAGAGGATGCGCACGTCGCGGATGATGATCCTGCTCGTGCAGTGCGAGATGGCGAAGCCTTAGCCGGTCAACGACGCGATCACCGCGCGGCGATCCGGCGGCAGCGGCGCTTCGACGTCGATCGGCGGCGCGTCACCTTCGCGCGGCAGGACGAGCCGCGCCGCGTGCAGGAAGAAGCCGTCGAGGCCCGCGAGCGCCGGCCCGCCGTACAAGACGTCGCCGGCGATCGGCGCGCCGCAGTGCGCGAGGTGCGCGCGGATCTGGTGCATGCGCCCCGTCGACGCGCGGCACTTCACCAACCGCCAGTCGCCGAGCTTCTGCACGATCTCGAACGCGGTGTACGCCGGCAAGCCCTCCGCGTGATCGATCGCGACCTTCTTGCCGCGCTGCGCGAGCGGCGCCATGCACTCGGTCGCGATCGGCGCGCCGAAGGTCAGCGCGAGGTACTCCTTCTCGACGGCGCCGATCGAGAACGCGCGGCGCAAGCGGACCCACGCGTGGCGATTGCGCGCCGCCGCGAGCGCGCCCGAGGTGCCGATGTCGAGGCGATGCACGAGCCCGCCGTCGCGCGGGTCGTCGCTCGCGTTGGTGCACTCGGGGTGCAGCACCGCGAGCCCGTTCGCGGCGGTGCCGGTCTCGCCGGCGCGCAGCGGCTGCGACGGCATGCCCGCCGGCTTCGCGACGATCACGACGTCGTCGTCGAGATAGATCTCGCGCAGGATCGCCGCGGCCTTCTCGTCGGCGACCGGGCGCAGGTCCTCGCCCTCGGCGGGCTCCGCGGTCAGCGTGACCTCGTCGCCGGCGTCGAGCCGATCGCCCTTCTTCGCGACGCGCGCGCCGACCTTCACCGCGCCCTCGTCGAACAGCGCCGCGAGCCGCCGCCTCGACGCGCCCGGGAAGCGGCGCGCGAGCACGCGATCGGCGCGCCCGGCCTCGTCGGCGTCGACGACGAACGTGATCATACGAGCCGCAAGAGTATCGCAGGCGCGGTCCCGCCCGGCGGGATCTCGGTGACGTTCGCACCGATCTCGACCAGCGCGTCGACGCCGATCATCGACGTCAGCGCGTGCGAGCCCTGCTTCACGTGCGGCACGGCGATCATCCCGACGCCGTTGCGGTGCACGCGCGCGCGCAGGTAGTGGGCGCGGCCCGCTGGCTTGTGATACCCGCGTTCGAGGATCACCGGCGCGCGCGGGCGCATCAGGCTCGCCGCGCCCTGCATCGCGAGCAGCGCCGGCCGCGCGAACAGCTCGAACGCGACCATCGACGACACGGGGTTGCCCGGCAGGCCGAACACCGGCGTGCGATCGCGGGTGCCGAACGCCAAGGGCTTGCCCGGCTTCATCGCGACCTTCCAGAAGTCCGGCTCGACGCCCGCGTCGGCGAGCGCGTCGCGCACGTAGTCGCGATCGCCCGCCGAGACCCCGCCGGTCGTGACGACGACGTCGTGCGCGAGCGCGCGCTCGATCATCGCGGTCACCGTCGCGCGATCGTCGCGCGCGATCCCGAGATAGACCGGCACGCCGCCCGCGTCGCGGATCTGGGCGGCCAGCGCGTACGCGCTCGAGTCGACGACCTCGCCCGCGCACGGCTCGTCCTCGATCGAGACCAGCTCGTCACCGGTCGCGACGATCGCGACCACCGGCGCGCGCCCGCACGGCACGCGCGCGAAGCCGAGCGCCGCCAAGAGCCCGAGCTCGCCCGCCTCGATCCGCGCGCCGCGCTCGATCACCCGATCGCCGATCGCGACGTCCTCGCCGCGGCGCCGCACGTTGTCGCCGATCGCGGCGCGCGGCACCGTGACCGCGCCGTCCGCGACCTGCGCGTCCTCGAAGATCACGACGCAGTCGGCGCCCGGCGGCATCGGCGCGCCGGTCATGATCCGTACCGCCGTCTGCTCGGTGAGCGCGCCGACGTCTCTTGCACCGGCCGCGATCGTCCCGCCCACCGGCAACGTGCCCGGCGTCTCGGCCGCCCGGAGCGCGAATCCGTCCATCGCCGACTGATCGAACCCCGGCAAAGCCCGCGTCGCGACGACGTCCCTCGCGATCACGCGGCCCTGCGCCTCACCGATCGACACGTCCTCCTCGGCGAGCCGCGTCACGCGCTCGACGATCCGCGCCTGGGCCTCGGCGACCGAAAGCATGGCGGCACCTTATCGCGTTTGAGGTACGCTTCCACAATGGGCTCCTGGCGCGTCCTGGTCGTCGGCTGGGGCGCCATCCTGGCGCTGTGCCTCGCCGTCGGTAGCGAGACGTCGATGCCTGCGGTCGTGCCGCCGCTCGCCGCCGCCGCGTTCGTGCTGGTCGGCGCCGCGCTCGCCAGCGACTACTTCGGCATCAAGCGCCGCGCGACCCCGTGGCGCGGCCAGGTCGCGTCGTCGCAGGCGGCGCGCATGCGGGTCGCCGCGCTCGAGCAGCGGTTCCAGCGCGATCGCGAGGTCGGCTCGGTGCGCACGCCGTCGTCGGCGCGCGCGCTGCTCGTCGCGCTGGTCGAGACCAGCGCCTGGTCGCGCACCGCCGACGTCGTCGACTTCCTCGCCGCCGACGCGCTCACGCGCCCGCACCAGGATCCGGTCGCCGACGCGCTGCGCGCGTGCGCGCTGCTCGAGCTCGGCCGCGCGCCCGAGGCGAAGCGCCTGCTCGACGAGCTGCGCACGAAGGAGCCGGTGGTCGCGTGGGTGCGCGCGCGCCAGGCCGAGCGCGAAGGCCGCCTCGCCGACGCCGAGGCGATCGCGAACGGCGCCGCCAAGACCTGGACCGAGCCGGGCGTGCGCCGCGATCTCTTGATCCTGCGCGCGTCGCTGCTCGCGCGCATCGGTCACGGCGATCGCGCGCGCGTCGTGCTCGGCGATCTGATCCGCGCCGGCTTCCGTCGCGACGTCGAGCACATGCTCGAGACGCGCGACGCGCGCGTGAGCCTCGTCGCGCAAGAGGCGCTCGGCCTGCGCAGCGCGTATCGCGCCGCCTGACCTGCGGTACGCTCGGCCGCGTGAAGCGCGCCGTCCTGTTCTTCGTCGTCGTCGCGTGCTCCTCGCCGTCGACGCACCCCGCGCAACCCACGCCACCCGCGCCTCCCGACGCGGCGACCGCGCCGCCGGATGCGCCGCCTTCGCCCGAGGCGCTGAAGGATCCAAACGAGATCCATCTCGCCAACATCAAGCAGCTGTCCGCCGGCGGCGAGAACGCCGAGGCGTACTGGTCCGCCGACGGCACGCAGCTGATCTTCCAGACCACGCGCGATCCGTACAAGTGCGACCAGATCATGCGCATGCCCGCCGACGCGAGCACGCCGCCGGTCCTGGTCTCGACCGGCAAGGGCCGCACGACCTGCTCGTACTTCACCGATCACGATCAGCACATCCTCTACGCGTCGACGCACGCGGTGAGCGCCGAGTGCCCGCCCGGCCCCGATCGCGCGCACGGCTACGTGTGGTCGCTCTACGACTACGACATCTACGCGGCGAAGCCCGACGGCACCGATCTCTCGAAGCTGACCGGCGTGAAGGACAAGTACGACGCCGAAGCGACGATCTGCAACAAGGACGGATCGATCGTCTTCACCTCGGATCGCGACGGCGATCTCGAGCTGTACCGCATGGACAAGGACGGCAAGAACGTCACGCGCCTGACCCACACGCCCGGCTACGACGGCGGCGCGTTCTTCTCCGCCGACTGCTCGAAGATCGTGTGGCGCGCGTCGCGCCCGACCGGCAAGGCGCTCGACGAGTACAACGAGCTGCTCGCGAAGCACCTGGTCAAGCCGACGCAGCTCGAGCTCTACGTCGCGAACGCCGACGGCAGCGACGCGCGCCAGGTCACGTACCTCGGCGCGGCGTCGTTCGGTCCGTACTTCTTCCCGAGCGGCAAGCGGATCATCTTCGCGTCGAACTACGGCGACCCGCAGGGGCGCGAGTTCGATCTGTGGGCGGTGAACACCGACGGCACCGATCTCGAGCGCATCACGTACACGCAGGGCTTCGACGGCTTCCCGATGTTCTCGCCCGACGGCAAGAAGCTCGTGTTCGCGTCGAACCGCAACCCCGCGGTCGCGAACGTCGGCGAGACCGATCTGTTCCTCGCCGATTGGGTCGACGCGGCGCCGAAGTCGACACAGGGCGCCGCCGAGCGCTTCCGCGACGCGGTCGCCTGGCTCGCCGACGACGCGCGCGAGGGCCGCGCGCCCGGCTCGGGCGGCAACGAAGCCGCGGCCGAGTGGATCCAGAAGCAGCTCGCGAAGGCCGGCGCCGAGCCCGCGTTCGGCAAGAAGTATCGCCAGCCGTTCGAGGTCACGACCAAGATCGAGCGCGGCAAGGGCACGTCGGTGACGGTCGACGACGCGGCGATGGCGAGCGACGCGTTCGCGCCGCTGTCGTTCACCGGCCGCGGTCACGCCGAGGGCGCGCTGGTCTCGGCGGGCTACGGCATCGTCGCGCCGGATCTGAAGGTCGACGACTACGCCAAGCTCGACGTGAAGGACAAGATCGTCGTCGTCCATCGCTTCGTGCCGCCGGGCAAGGCGTTCGCGAACGACTGGGCTCGCTCGCACTACGGCGATCTCGAGTACAAGGCGTTCATCGCGCGCCAGCACGGCGCGGTCGCGCTGATCGCGATCGACGACGGCGATCCGAAAGCCGAAGAGGCCTCGCTGCCCGCGCTCGAACCGCGCCAGGAGAAGGACGCCGGCATCCTCGCGATCGCGGTGACGCGCGCGGCCGCGAAGTCGTTCGCGAAGGCGAAGGTGGTGAAGATCGATCTCGACCTGACGATCACGACCGCGATCACGGAGAACGTGGTCGGCGTGATCCACGCGGGCGCGGCCGACAAGAAGCCCGGCGTGATCGTCGTCGGCGCGCACTACGATCACCTCGGCATGGGCGGGCCCAACGCGCTCGACGCCGAGCCCGCGATCCACAACGGCGCCGACGACAACGCGTCGGGGGTCGCCGCGGTGATCGAGGTCGCGCGCACGCTCGCCGCGCATCGATCGGAGCTGACCAGAGACGTCTACGTCGTCGCGTTCAGCGGCGAGGAGATGGGCGATCTCGGCAGCGACTTCTACGTGAAGCATCCGCCGACCGACGCGCCCGTCTTCGCGATGCTCAACATGGACATGGTCGGCCGCATGCGCGCGAACCAGCTGCAGGTGCTCGGCAGCGACTCCGCGCCGGAGTGGGGAACGATCGTGCAGCCCGCGTGCGACGCCGCCGCGGTCGTGTGCTCGATGTCGGGCACCGGCTACGGCCCGAGCGATCACATGTCCTTCTACGCCGCGGGCTCACCGGTCCTGCACTTCTTCACCGGCGGACACCTCGACTATCACAAGGCCAGCGACGACGCCGACAAGATCAACGCGATCGGCGGCGCGCGGGTCGCGCAGATCGTCGGCGACGTCGCGCTCGCGCTCGAGAAGACCGACACGCTCACGTACAAGAAGGTCGCGCCGCCGCCGTCGGGCGGCGACGTGCGCGCGCGCGGCTCCTCGCTCGGCACGATCCCGAGCTACGCCGACGATCCGACCGCGCCGCCGGGCGTGATCTTGAGTGACGTGGTGCCCGACGGGCCCGCGCAGAAGGCGGGCCTCAAGGCCGGCGACCGCATCATCGACATCGGCGGCCAAGAGGTGCGCAACGTGCACGACCTGATGTTCGTGCTGAGCGCGCACAAGCCGGGTCAGAAGACCAAGGTCACCTACGTGCGCGACGGGACGAAGAAGACGGTCGAGGCCGTCTTCGGCGCGCCGCGATCACGGCACTGACCAGCGCGAGCGCGATCGGGCCGCCCGCGGAGCCGCGCGCGTCGCAGCAACCGCCGCCGGGAACGCCGACCCCGGCGTCGCCGGGGATCATGCCGCCGTCGGGCGTGCCGGAGCTCGCGCCGCAGCCGGACGGCTCGTTGGTCTCGTCGACGCCGGGCGGGCGCACGCCGTAGATCGGCGCGTCGCAGCCGGCTTCGATCGCGCCGAGATCGGGCGCGGCGCCCTTGAACGCGTCGTCGACGTTCGGGAACACGACGCCGCGATCGATCGCGCCGCTCGACGAGCTCAACACGGGCGTCGAGGGCGTGAGCGTCTGCGTCCAATCGGCCGTGCCGATCTGATCGTTCGCGAGCGCGTGCGAATCCAACAAGACGCCGTGCGGCTCGAACTTCCCGCCGGCGACCATCGCGGCGAAGCTCGCGTAGGTCGTGTCGTCGTAGCCGAATTCCATCATGCCGTCGGGGAAGATGCCGTCGTAGTCGATCGTCGCGGTCGAGACGCTCGGCACGTCCCAGCGCACCGGATGCGCGTCGCCGATCGCAGAAGGCCCGACGAACAAGTTGTCCTCGACCGTGAAGTACATCGGCACGTCGGCGCTCGAGACCTGCACCGCGCGCACGCCGCGCACGATCGTGTTGTGCAGGATCACGGCGCCGACGGTCGGCGTCGTGCCGCGCGCGTGCAGCTTGAACTGCTCGTCGGCGACGTTCACGAGCACGTTGCGGATCGCGTACGCGGGGCCGCCGAAGATCGGCTGGAACGACAGCGTCGCGAACGTGTTGGTGAAGCGGTTGCGCAGGGCGCGCGTGTTGCGCGCGCTGCCGTCGAGCTCGATGCCGTTGTCGTAGGCCGACAGGACGTCGTTGCCGACGAAGTCGATCGAGACGGCGCCGTCCTGCTCGGTCTTCATCGCGTCGCCGAAGCCCGAGATCGTGTTGTGCGCGATCACGTGGCCGGTGCCCTCGACGTGGATGCCGTCGTCGTTCGCGTGCAGACCGTGCTGCCCGCCCGCGTTGCACGCCGGATCGTCGGACGTGTACACGCACGGCCACGCGAGGCGCCCCTCGAGCAGGTTGTCGGCGATGTAGAAGTCTTTCTGGTCGGGGTTGGAGCCGATCGCGAGCTGCACGTCGCGGATGTGGACGCGCCGCACGACGTCGCCGATCGCGCCCGCGGTCTGGAAGCGGATCGCGCGCGACGCGTGCTGGATCGTGAGCTGCTCGACGTGGACGTAGCTCGCGTAGACCTCGATCACGTTGCAGCCGGTGCAGCCGTTGCCGTCGAGGATCGCGCCCTGCGACGCGGCGCCGCGGATCACGATCGGATCGATCGCGGTGCCGCTCGCGTGCAGATCGAACGTGCCGCTGTACGTGCCGTCGGCGAGCGTGATCACGTCGCCGGGCTGCGCGGCGTCGAGCGCCGCTTGCAGCGCGGCCGCGTCGGCGACGTTCACGACGTGCGGGTGCGCGGGATCGCCGGGCACGCCGCGGGTCGTGCCCATGATCTGAACGGTCTGATCGACGGGACCGTCGGGATCGGTGATGTGCAGCTCGATCGTGTAGGTCGTGTTCGGCGCGAGGTCGAAGATCGACCCCGCGAACTGCGGCGACACCGTGAAGCCGGTGACGGCTTCGCTGTGGACGTGTTGGAGCGGCATCGCATCTCGAAATCCGCCTTCGAGACTTCCGTTCCAGTACCGGACGGTGACGGACGCATTGAAGTTGTCGTCGCCGGTGATCGGCAGCACGACGCCGAGCGCGTTGATCGTCGGCGGATCGAGCTCCGGCGTGCCCGGGTGGAGCACGTCGTCGGCGCGCGCGACGCGCGCCAGCAGGATCATCGCGACGATCACGCGCGTCTTCATGAGACGGCGTCCTTCGCGATCACCGTCCAGTCGTCGCCGCCGTGGCCCTCCGCGATCAGGTCGTCCATGCGATCGATGATCGCGGGCAGGGTCGCGAGCGCGACCTCGGCCTCGTTGGCGGCTTCGAGCATGAGGCGCGCGTCCTTGCGCGCCATCTGCAGCTCCCACGATGGATCGTCGAACTGCCCGTCGACCATCTTCTTGATGCGCCAGCCGATCGACGTGCCCGGGTTGAAGTGATCGAAGATCGTCGCGGCCTCCTGCGGCGCGACGTCGAGCGCCTTGGCGAGCGTGAGCATCTCGGCGAGCCCGACCGTCAGGTTCATCAGGAACAGGTTGCCCATCAGCTTGAACGCGGCGGCGGCGTCGGGGCGCTCGCCGAGATCGACGAGCTTGCCGGTCATCGCGGCGAGCGGCTCGCGCAACGGCTCGAGCTCCGCGCGCGGACCCGACACGAGCATGAGGCCGGTCGACTCGCGCGCGTTCTGCGGGCCCATGAAGACGGGCGCGTGCACGAACGTCACGCCGCGCTCGTGCCAGCGCTCGCGCCGCTCGAGCACGCCGGGCGCCGAGGTCGTCGAGTGATCGACGATCACCGCGCCGCGCGCGATGCCGGCCTGCGCGCGCTCGAGGACGTCGTCGACCGCCTGGTCATCGGACAGCGTGAGGTGGATGCGGGTCGCG
The DNA here is from genome assembly GCA_035493675.1 of Kofleriaceae bacterium. GTDB lineage: Bacteria > Myxococcota_A > Polyangia > Haliangiales > Haliangiaceae > JAIOQA01. The sequence goes on from DATJIA010000255.1 coordinate 34,450, forward strand.
CCGCGCGCAGCGTCCGCGGGATCCTCGAACGCCTTCGCGCCCTCGCTCTCGAGCGCCACCGCCTTCTCGTGCGTGCGATTCCACACGTGGACCTCTTCGCCGCGCTTGCGCAGCGCGCGCACGAAGTTCGATCCGAGGAGGCCCATGCCGAAGAAGGACAGCATGGGCGGATCTTACGACGTCCGGCGTCCGACGTCCGACGTCCGGATCAGAGGTCGCCGCGCGTTGCAGACTTTGCCGCGGCCTCCGCGTCGCAACGCCCGCTCCCATCGCCACGTACGCATACGTGTTCGCGAAGAACGTATCGGGGAATCGATAATATCGAGATCTCGATAGTATCGACTTCTCGATATTTGTTTCGCCGAGACCCCGTGCGTTTGGGGGCGCGAATCAGTGATCGAGGTCGCCGGGCGAGGCGACCGGACCGTCGTCGCGAGTGCTCGTGCGGCCGTGCTTCGGCGCAGGCGCAGGCGCAGGCGCAGGCGCGGGTGCGGGCCTCGCGTCGTCGTCGGACGGCTTGGCGGTCGTGTCGGGATCGGGCTTCGCGCCCGAGGCGTCGTCGTCGGTCTTGGCGCCGGCGTCGGAGTCCTTGCCGGCGGAAGAGGGATCGACCTTCGGCGGATCGACCTTGCCGCCGGGCGTGTCGCCGGCGTCGGCGGTGTGCGCGGCCGGCGCGGTGCCGTCGACGTGGCGCGTGGTGCCGCGCGTCGCGGCGGGCGCCTTCGAGCACTGCAGCTGCGCGCGCGCGGTACGATCGCACTCGACGACTTGGTAGACGATGATCGTCTGGCCCGGATCCAACACGGTGTCCGCCGGCATGCGGTTGATGCGCGCGACGTCGCGCTTGCCGAGCCCGAACTTCTTGCCGATCGCCTCGAACGACTCCTTCTTCTTGGCCGTGTACTCGAGCCGCATGCGGCCGGTGCGCAGCTCCGCCAGGTCGAGGTGCTCGCGCGAGCCGCGCGTGACGACGACGATGCGCGTCTCGTCGAGCAAGCGCACCTTGGCCTTCTTCGCGCTCCACTCGGGCGCGACCCACGCCTGCACGATCATGCGCGGGTGCAGGTTGCCGCGCGGGTCGACGCCGTTCCACGCGATCAGATCCGCCGCGGGCACCGACAGCGCCTTCGCCACCGAGCGCACGGTGTCGCCGTCGACGACGCGATAGAAGACGCGCCGCTTGCCGGCGACGTCGGCGTCCTTGTCGGGCACCGCGACGATCAGCGGCTCCCCGCGCTTCGAGTCGACGCCCGACGCGTACAGGTTCTCGAGCGCGCGATCGAGGTTCTTCGCGCGGTCCGCCTCCGACGTGCGCGGCACGACCAGCGTCATGCCGCCCTCGACGTCGCCTTCGTCGTCGAGGCCGTTGAGCGCGCGCAGCTTCGACGACGTCAGCCCGTACACGAGCGCGACGTCCTCGAAGCGCTCGCCGTGCGACACGACGTACGCGTCGTAGCCGTCCCAGTCCCTGCGCAGCTCGCCGAGCCGCGCCTCGAACTTCTCGCCGCCCCCGCGGGGCACGCGCACCGTGTACGTCGTCCCCGGCGGCGTGCGGCCGTGCTTCAGGTGCGGGTTGAGCCGCTTCACGACCTCGAGCGGCGCGCCCGCCGCCTGCGCGATCACGCCGAGCGAGATCGAGGTCGGCACCTGCACGTCGTCCCACGCCTCGGGCGGATCGACCTTGACGTCGTCGAAGCCGAACAGCTTGCGGTTGTGCCCGACGATCGCGCACGCGAGCGCCTTCGGCACGTACAAGGTCGTCTCCCACGGCAGCGCGTTCTCGTACTGCGCGAGCTGCCAGAAGTCGTTCGTGTTGTAGCGCGCGACCGACTTCAGGACCGCGCCGTAGCCGGCGTTGAACGCGGCGAGCGCGAGGTGCCAGTCGCCGAAGCGCTGGTAGAGATCCGCGAAGTAGTCCATCTGCGCCTGGGTCGCGCGCACCGGATCGTTGCGCTCGTCGACCCAGTGATCCTCGACGAGGCCGTAGATCTTCCCGCCCTCGGGCATGAACTGCCAGACGCCGCTGGCGCCCGCGTACGACGTGTCGAGCGGATCGTAGCCGCTCTCGATCATCGCGACGTAGATCAGATCCTCGGGCAGGTGCGCCTTGCGGAGGTACGCGAGCATCATGTCGCGGTAACGACCCTGCGCTTGCAACCAGCCGCGCATGATCGCGCGGCCGCGCGGGTCCTCCTTGTAGAAGACGAGATACTTGATGAGGCGCTCGTCCCAGCGGATCGGAAGATCAGGGAGCTCGAGCTGCGCGAGCCACGGCAGCTCCGGGTGCAGATCGGTCGGCTTGGCGCCCGCGGGCGGCGTGACCGCGGGCTGCGACTCGGTGCCCTCGATCCACGGATCGTCGCCGGCCGGCTTGAACAGCTCGACGTCGATCTCGCGCATCGTGTCGGCGGGGTGACCGCACGGCTCGCCGACGTCGCAGCCGCGGACCGCGCGGCGCTCGGCGTTGCGCTGTTGCGGCGGCCAGGCCTGCGGGCCGGGGTGAATTGCCCCGTCGCTCTGCGCGCGCGCCGCCGGCGCGATGGCCAGGAACGCGAGCAAGAGCGTGATCCGCTTCATCCCGTGAACATAGGCGGCGGCCCGTTGTCGCACCAACTTTTCTGTGACACACAAGGGCCGCGTCCCCCAGAAACCGCCGTGGTACTCTACTCGGCGAAACGCAACGAAAAGCTCGGCCAAGGAGTTCGTCATGCCCGGAATGGGCGAGTGGCTCATCATCCTGTTGATCGTCTTGCTCGTGTTCGGCGCGGGAAAGCTGCCGGACATCGGCGACGCGCTCGGCCGCAGCATCCGTAACTTCAAGCGCGCCTCCGCCGGCGACGAGGAGATCGAGGTCTCCAAGAAGCCCGCGAAGGAGGTCTCCGCCGGCAAGAAGGTGAAGGAGATCGAAGAGCCCGCCGAAGGCGACGACGACGACGAGTTCGAAGAGGTCGTCGTGCGTCGCAAGAAGCAGAAGACGACCTGATCAGGATCGTCCGGCGCGGCGCGCGGCCGAGAGCAGCTGCGCCGCGTGCGTCCGCAAGGGCGGCGCGATCAGCGGATCGGCGGCGAGCTCGCGCAGATCCGCGGGGCGCAGCGTGGTCGCGAGCCGCACCGCGAGGTGCATCGGCGTCGCCGGGTTGAGCACGAGCGCGCGGCGGATCGCGTAGCGCGTCGACCAGCGCGGATGCTCGGCGACGATCGCGAGCGCGGGCGCGAAGCCCGGGCGCGCCGCGGCGATGCGCACGACGTCGTCCTCGACGACGTGCGGGTTGTCGAGGAGGATCGCGACGACGTCGGGGTGCGGATCCTTCGTGAGCAGGACCAGCGCGTCGCGGCCGTGGCTGCGCGCGAGCGACTTGCGCTCGCCGAGCGTGAGCGCCCGGCCGCGCGGCTTGACCTGCCGCTCCGGCTCGAGCGCGCGCGCGACCTCGCGATCGGACGGCCCGTTCGGCGAGGCGTCGAGGAAGAGGCGCGCGACCGCGTCGTGGCCGCGCGCGCGCGCGGCCTCGTACAGATCCTTCTTGTGCGCGTAGGTGAGCAGCGGATCGCCGACCGCGTGCGCGAGGCAATCGACCGCGGCGGCGGCGTCGGGATCGTCGGTCGCGACCGCGCGGCGGAGCAGGGCGGCCAGGGTGTCGGCCCACGCCTCGGGATCGCCGGTGGCGAGCGACTCGGCGAACGCGCGCCGCCTCAGCGCAGGCTCTCGAATCGCCTTCAGACGCGCGACGAGGGCCGCTGGCCCCATACACACAGCATCTCACGTGGCCCCTGTTGCCGCCATGCTGCGCCGCGTGATACGCAGAGATCATCGCGACATGGGGGTTGCGGGGACGGGCGTGTCGCATTCACGAGAGGACCAGCCGATGGCCGAGGCGCGGATCATCAAGCGGTACGCGAACCGCAAGCTCTACGACACGCAGCACAGCCGCTACGTCACGCTGGAGCAGATCAGCGAGATGATCCGCAACGGCGACGAGGTCAAGATCGTCGACAACAAGACCAAGGAAGATCTCACCTCGGTCACGCTCGCGCAGATCATCTTCGAGGAGGAGAAGAAGCAACGCAGCTTCCTCCCGCTCGGCGCGATGCGGAACATCATCCAGAACGGCGGCGAGTGGTTCGCGGAGGCGCAGCGCCGCGTGTCGAGCATCCTCCCCGGCAAGCGCGGTCACGGCGAGCAGGAGACCGACGAGATTCCGCCGCACGAAGGCGAGAACGGCGAGACCTCGCTCGAGGACACCGCGACCTACGCGGGCACGCCGCGCGGCAAGCAGGGCGTGATCGCGCTGCGCGAGTGGGTCGAGTCGTCGAAGCAGACGCTCGAGGAGTGGCAGAAGCGGATCGACGGCCGCGTGCGCACCGCGATCGAGGGCATCTCGCCGTTCGCGGGGCTGCACAAGGACGTCAAGCACCTCGCCGATCGGATCGCCGAGCTCGAGGCCAAGCTGACCAAGATCGACGACGAAGAAACCTAGGAGAGCCCCATGAAGCGCTTTGCTTTGATCTTCGCGATGGCCGCGGCCTGTGGCGGCAGCAGCAGCAACCCCGACGCGCCGGCGTCGATCGACGCGAAGGTCTCGTCGGTGAAGTCGGTCGCGTGCACCGGCAGCGAGGCCGTCACCGTCACCGTCGTCGGCTCGACGCAGTTCGCGTTCAGCCCGATGAACCCGTCGATCACGGCCGGTCAGGCGATCCACTTCAACACGACCTCGTTCCATCCCGTGAAGTCGGGCACGCCGTCGGCGCCGACGAACGACTTCGAGGTCGCCAACGGCGACGGCTGCTTGATGTTCACGCAGGCCGGCTCGTTCCCGTTCTTCTGCGAAGTGCACCTGTTCCCCGGCACCGTCACGGTGAACTGAGCTTCGCGTAGGCGCGCCACGGGCGCAGCGCGCGCGGAGAGATCGCGCGCGCGCGATCGAAGAGCTCCTTCGCGCGATCGTGCGCGCCCGCGGCGGAGGCGAGCGCGCCGGCGAGCGCGAGCGCGGCCGCGCTGTCGTCGGCCGCGAGGAGGGTCTCGGCGGCGCGCGCGAGCTCGGCGCGCGCGCCGGTCAGCTCGAACGTCGCGAGCGCGAGCTCGGCGGCGACGCGGCCGGTCGGCGCGAGGGCGCGGGCGTCTCGCAACGCGGCGTCGCGCGCGGCGCGCGGCCCCGGCGCGCGCGCGGCGATCACGTCGGCTTCGGCGAGCAGCTGCTTCGAGAGGTCGCTCGCGCGGATCGAGCTCGCGTACGCGCGCGCGCGCGCGAGGTGATCGCCGAGCGGCTCGCCGCGATCGGCGAGCCAGCGCGCCCAGATCAGCTCCGCGCGCGCGCCGAGCGCGCGGGCGTCGTCGACGCCGGGGCGCAGCTTGATCGCGAGATCGACGTCGTCGATCGCGCGCGCGAGGTGCGCGACCGGATCATCGCCGTCGAGCCAGGCGGCGGTGGCGAGGCCGAGCGCCGCCTCGCCGCGCGCGGTCGGCTGCGCCGCGTCCGACGGCATGCGCGACGCCGCGGCGTCGCTGTCGTCGATCGCCGCGCGATACTCGGGCCGCGGATCGCCGGCGCCCGCGAGCGCGCGCGCGCCGAGGTCGCGATGGATCTGCGCGCGACACGCGTAGCCGTCGCCGCCTTTGGGCGCGACGCGGATCGCGTCGGCGCACGCCGCGATCGCGCGCGCGTAGATCGGCCCGGGATCCGCCGCGCGCGCCGCGAGCTGCTCGTACGCGATGCCGAGATCGCGCGGCGCGACGTCGTCGCCCGGCGCGACCTTGCGCGCGCGCTCGAGCAGCGCGATCGCGTCGGCGAGATCCTGCGACGGATCGCCGCCGTGCGACGACGCCCACTGCGCGCGGCGGCGGAGGATCTGCGCGCGGATCACGAGCGCGTACTCGTGGTCGGGGCGGGCGGCGAGCAGGCGATCGATGTCGCCGAGCGCGCGCGCGAGCGCCTCGCTCGGATCGCCGGTGCCGCGCCGGATCAGCTCGCGCGCGACGCGGTTGTGCGCGCTCGCGAGGCGCAGCCACGGCGTCGGATCGTCGGGATCGACGGCGAGCGCGGCGCCGCAGGTCGTCTCGACCTCGCGGGTCAGCGCGTCGATCGGCAGATCGCTGCCGAACGCCGACCACTGGGCGTAGTTCGCGCGGCGGCAGTCCTCGCCGCGGATGTTCGGATCGCTGCGCGCGATCTCGATCGCGCGGCCGAGCGCGTCGCCCGCGAGCGCGAGCTCGCCGTCGGCGATCGCGTTGTCGGTCCGCGAGATCGCGTCGTACGCGCGCGCGAGGTGGCCGGCGCCGATCACGTCGTACGCCTCGTACAGCCACGGCGCCGCGGCGAGCGCCGCGCGCGCCTTGCGATCGGCGTCCTCGAACTTCTCCTCGACGAGATCGATCACGGCGTCGACGTACTCGGCGGGCACGGTCGACGCGCCGCGCGCGCCCGCCAGGTAGCGGACCGCGGGATCGCGCAGCGTGCGCTCGAGCTCGGCGCGCCGCGCGACGCGCGCGTCATCGTCGCCGAGCTGCTCGAGGCGCTCGAGGCCGCGCTCGTACTGGCGCGCGAGCGTCAGGCCCAGCGCGAGCGCGGCGTCGGGATCGCGCAGGCCGAGCGACCACGCGCGCTCGAGCTCGCGGCGCGCGTCGTCGAGCTCGCCGAGCGCGAGGTGCCCGCGCCCGAGCGCGAAGCGGCCGGCCGCCTCCGCAGCGCCGTCGAGCTCGTCGACGGTGTCGCGCATGTCGGCCATCTCCTGCCGTACGTGCGCGCGCGCCGCGCGGACGTCGGTGACGGGCAGCGTGTACGCGCGCCGCAGCTCGCCCTCGAAGCGCTCGACGTCGCGGCCGAGATCGCGCGCGATCGCCGCCAAGCGATCCGCCTTCCGCATGCTCCGGTACCAGAGCGCGCCGGTGACCGCCAAGCCGACGACGGCCATCACGCCGATCGCGACCAGCGGCCAGCGCCGCGCGATCCACCGCGCCGCCAGCTCGCGCCGCGAGTAGCGATACGCGTCGACGAGCCGGCCGTCGACGAAGCGGCGCAGATCGTCGGCGAGCTGACCGGCGTGCGCGTAGCGATCGCGCGGCTCGGCCGCCATCGCGCGCGCGACGATCGCGCCGAGCGCGGGCGGCACGTCGTGCGGCAGCGGGGCGCGCGCGCCCATGCGCACGCGATCGAGCACGACCGGCGCCGATTCGCCCGCGTACGGCGGCTGGCCGGCGAGCACGTGGTGCAAGACCGCGCCGAGCGCGTAGACGTCGCTGCGCAGATCCGACGGCTCGCCGCGGGCCTGCTCGGGCGCCATGTACGCGGGCGTGCCGACCACCTGGCCCGCGCGCGTCGTCGAGGAATCGAACGGATCGTCGCCGACCTCGTCGCGATCGTCGTCGCCCTCGATCATCTTCGCGAGGCCCCAGTCGATCACGATCGTCTCGCCGAACGCGCCGATCAGCACGTTGGCCGGCTTGAGATCGCGGTGCACGATCGACTTCGCGTGCGCGTACGCGATCGCGTCGGCGACCGCGATCACGTGCGGCAGGAGCGCGATGCGCGCTTCGATCGTGGGCGCGGCGGCGGCGACGTCGTCGAGGCGGCGGCCGTCGACGAGCTTCATCACGTAGAACGCGCGGCCGTCGGGCCAGCGGCCGGCGTCGTGCAGCGGCACCACCGACGGGTGCTCGAGGCGCGCGGTGATCCGCGCCTCGCGGAAGAAGCGCAGCTCGCTCGACTCCTCGGGATCCAACATCTCCTTGATCGCGACCGGCCGATCGAGATCGCGATCGATCGCGCGCAGGACGCGGCCGAGGCCGCCGCGCCCGAGCTCGCCCTGGATCTCGTAGCGCGACGGATCGCGGCGCGGCAACGGCGCGGTGCCGGGCAGCGGCGCCTGCTGCGTCTCCGCGTGCGCGACCGCGGCGGGCGCGCGCTTGCGCACCGCGGGCTCGGCGAGGGTCGCCGAATCGGGCGTCTCCTCCCGATCCATCCTGGGAGTGTAGCTAGAAGTCCATGCCGATCGACATGAGATACGTCTTCTGCATCTTGGACGTATCGGGCGAGTCACAGCTCGTCGTGTTCGAGTCGACCGTGCACTTCATGTCGGTGCCGGCGCGATCGTCGACGGAGCTGCCGGCGAGCGCGAAGTCCGCCTCGAGCGTCATCTGGAAGACGTAGTACTGCAGCTTGGCGCCGACGAAGACGCGCTGCCGGATGATGTCGACCTGATCCTTGAAGACGAAGTTGAGCTTCGAGTCTTCCTGGTTGCCCATCGCGAGCGGATCGATGTTCGGCGTCGCGTCGATCACCTGCGAGCGCGGCACCATCCACAACAGGTTCCACCCGGCGAACGGATCGATGCTCCACGTCCCGCCGATGCCGAAGTGCTTCGACACGCTGAGATCGAGCGACGCGGTCGTCAGATCGAGCTCGCGCTGACCCATGAGCCGCGACGCCGCGCCGCGCACGGCGAACGACGGCAGCGGCAGGTCGTGATAGCCCTCGTGCAGGCCGAGCTTCGCGTAGCCCTGCGCCGCGAACATCTGCGAGTCCATGAGGTGCACGATGCCGGCGCCGACCTCGATCGACGGGACCGGGAACCACATGCCCTTGCGCGCGAACACGCCGAGCGTCGGCATGCTGCCCGCGGGGGTCGCGCCCTCGCGCACGCGCCAGTACGAGGCGTCGCTCGAGATCGAGGTCGAGCCGAGATCGGCCGTGAGCTGGAAGCCGCCGAAGCCGAGCGTGTCCGATGGCGTGAGCAGGCGCGGCGCGAACACGATGCCGAGCTCGGAGACCAGCGCGCGGAACTCGAGGTTCTGGCCGATCACGGTCATCGCGCCGCCGGGCCCGCTGTTGATCTTGCCGAGGCGCGCGAGGACGATGTCGTTGTCGCCGGCGCGCGCGCGCGCGGAGCCCAAGACGCACAAGGGCACGAGCGCGAGCGCGAACAACCCCCGGCGAAGAGCCATGGGCGAGAGCGTAGATCTATCGTGGTAAGACTCGCAAGATGAGCGGGTACGAGACCATCCTCCTCGACGACAGCGGGCCCGTTGCGCGGATCACGCTGAACCGTCCCGACAAGCGCAACCCGCTCGGCCCGCAGATGTGCGGCGAGCTCGTGCACGCGTTCACGGCGGCGCGCGAGCACGCCGGCGTGCGCGTGGTCATCTTGACCGGCGCGGGCGCGGTGTTCAGCGCGGGCGGCGATCTGTCGTCGATGCAGAACGTGCAGGCGGGCGGCTCGATCCCGCCGGCGTCGCTCGTGCAGCTCTTCACGACGATGCACGACGTCGGCAAGCCGATCATCGCGATGGTCAACGGCCACGCGCTCGCGGGCGGGCTCGGGCTGGTCGTCGCGTGCGACGTCGCGGTCGTCTCCGATCAGGCGCAGCTCGGCACGACCGAGATCGCGGTCGGCCTGTGGCCGATGATGATCACCGCCGAGATCACGCGCAACGTCGGCCGCAAGCGCACGCTCGAGATGATGCTGACCGGGCGCAAGCTGAGCGCGCACGAAGCGCTCGAGCACGGGCTCGTCACCCGCGTCGTGCCGCAGGCCCAGCTCGAGCACGAGGTCGCGCAGCTCGCGCAGGAGCTCGTCGAGAAGAGCCCGGCGGCGATCGCGCTCGGGCTGCGCGCCTTCTATCGCTCGCAGGACATGGAGCTCGAGGTCGCGCTGCGCTACCTGCAGAGCGAGCTCGGCCGCGTCCTCTCGCTCGAAGACGCGGCCGAAGGAATCGCGGCCTTCTTGCAGAAGCGAAAGCCGGTCTGGAAGGGTCGCTGACGCAACCGCGGACGGGCCCGGCCGATAGCGGCCGGCATGAGGAAACGAAGCCTGTCGCTCTTGATCGTCGCTGCTTGCACGACCCCGCCGCCCGATTCGCCCGCTGTCGAAGCGCCTGACGCGGGCGCGATCACCGCCGCGCCGCCGGACGCCGCGCCGCCGAGCTGCGCAGATCGCACCGAAGAGGTGGTGAGCTGGCCGGCGAGCGACGCGCGCCCCGCGCCGCAGATCGCGATCGCGGGCGGCACGATCGATCTGACGTACCAATACGATCTCGATCGGGTGCGGCTCGACGATCATTGGTTGTACTCGATGCCGGTCAGCGCGGCGTCGCTGGTCGCCGCGCACGCGTGCGTCGTCGGTGCGCGCGCGGGCACGCGCGGGCCGATCCTCTGCATCGATCGCGACGGCGCGCGCGGGATCGATCCGGGCGATCGCGCGAAGCCGTCGCTCGCCGCGGACGCGGGCGGCGGGCTGCACGTCGCGTACGTCGGCGACGACGGCGTCTGGTACGCGCATCGCGCGGCGGGCGGCGTGTGGACGCGGCCCGAGCAGGTCGCGACCGGCGAGGCGATCGACGTCTCGATCGCCGCCGATTCGTCCGGCGCGCCGCACCTCGTCTACACGATCCTCGCCGGCGACGGCACGCGCGGCCTGTTCGCGGTCGATCGCGCCGGCGACGGGTGGCGCACCAGCTTCCTCGACGACGATCTGCCGGCGATCGGCGCGCGCGCGATCGCGATCGACGGCGAGGATCACCTGCACGTCGCGTATCGCCGCCACGAGCGCACGCTCGTGTACGTCGAGCGCGCGCCCGGCGGCGCGTGGAGCCCGGCGCGCGTGATCGCGCCCGACGTCGCGACGATGGACGCGGCGATCGCGATCGGCCCCGGTGGCCCCGCGGTCGCGCACGTCACCGGCTCGCCGTCGCAGGTGCGCGTCGCGCGCCGCGACGCGCACGGCGCGTGGACCCGCACGATCGTGGGCGCGGTGGTGCCGGGCACGACCGCGGCGATCGCCGTCGACGACGACGACACCGCGCACGTCGTCTTCGCGGAGCCGCGCCCCGACGGGCCCGCGCAGCGCTTGATCCACGCGAGCGTCTGCGCGGTAGACTGACGGCATGGGGTGGGCGAGGTGCATCGCGCTGGCGGCGCTCGTGCAGAGCGGCTGCTGGCAGTGGTGCGACGACAACATCAGCGGCTGGATGCGCCTCGACTCGGCGATCTCGACCGGCGGGCACGTGCTGGTCAGCTGGTCGCCGTCGAGCGACGCGCCGTCGCACGCGGCCGCGCTCGGCGCCGACGGATCGTGGACGACGGCGACGCCGATCGATCCGTTGCCGTACGGCGCGATCGTGCGCGGCGGCGACGCCGGCGTCGCGGTGGTCTCGAACGCCGGCTTCCGCGTCACGATCACCGATCCGCTCGGCGATCACGCGCGGCTCGTGCAGCTCACGCCGCCCGCCGGCATCGGCGATGACAACTTCGAATTCGACGCGGCGTGGCGCGGGAACGAGCTGATCGTGATCGGTGCGCAGCGCGAGCAGATCTCGAGCCCGAGCGCCGCGCTGTGGATCGCCGCGATCGGCGCCGACGGCACGGTGCGCGCGGCGCCGCGCGTCCTCGCCGACACGATCGTGATCAACCAGACCGGCGCGATCACGGTCGGCGCGACGACGTGGGTCGTGTGGACCCGCCTGGTGCCGCCCGGCGTCGACGAGACCGTGGGCGCGCGGATCGGCGACGCCGCCGCGCTCGTCGACACGCGCGTGCTGTCGTCGCAGCTGCTGCGCCACCTCGTGTCGTCGGGCACGCGTGGGCTCGCGGTGGTCGACAACGACAGCGGCGGTCTCGACGCGATCGTGCTCGACGAGAGCGGCATGATCGCGCAGCACGCTTTCGCGGGCCGCACGGACACGCTGAAGCCCTTCGAGGGTCAAGGCTATCTGGGCTCCGACGGCTGGTACGACCGTGACGGCAACCGTGTCGCGGATCCCCCAACGCTGCCGCTTTCGGTCTATCCGAACGATAGCGCCGAGGTCGCTGGCGGCGTCGTGATCCACACCGTGCACGCGTCGGATCGATCGACGCTCTACACCGCGCCGCTGCCGTTCGCGGGCGCGGTCGGCGCCGACGAAGCCCGCGACGACGTCGCCGCGCGCACGACCACCACCCGCATATGCGCCTACCACTGATCGTCATCGTGCTGCTCGCCGGATCGGTCGCTCGCGCCGACGACGGCACCAACTATCTCGTCGGTCCGGTGCTCGGCTACACGTTCGGCGGCAAGACCGGCGGCGGCGCCTCGTACGGCGCCGAGGGCGGCATGGGCTTCGGCCCCGAGCGCGTGAACGTCGGCTACGCCTTTCGCGACCAGGAGTCGTTCGGCTACGTCGAGCTCGATCCCTGGTTCTTCGTCGGCGGCTCGCTCGGCGTCGGCGTCGACGACGACGGCGAGGCGCATGCGGTCCTCGGCGCGTGGGAGGGCCTGCCGATCCTCGTCGGTGGCTGCCAGACCAACCCGAACGAGCAGCGGCCCGCGGTCACGATCGCGGTCGGCTGGCGCTGGACCGGCGTCCACGAGCTCTACGCGACCGTCAAGGCCGGCTTCAGCGAACGCATCTGTATCGACTCGCATTGACGTGCTATCGCGTCGTCGTGGACCTGCGCTGGACCGCCCACCCCGCGAAGCGCCGCCCGCGCGACGTCGCGCTGGTCGCGATGGTCGTGCTGTTCTCGAGCTACGCGGTCCTCTTGTTCACGCACTCGATCTTCCTGTCCGCGCTCGCGATCGTCGTCCTCTTGATCAGCGTCTCCGCGTTCCTCTTGCCCACGCACTACACGCTCGACGACGACGGCGTGCACGAGCGGCGCGCCGGCCTCACGCGATCGCGGGCGTGGGGCGACCTGCGCCGCCTGCAGATCGGCCCCGGAGCGGCGCTGGTCTCGCCGTTCGCGAAGAAGCACTACATGGATCGCTACCGCGGCGTCCTCCTCTACTTCGACGGCGCCGACCGCGACGCGGTGATCGCCGCGCTGCGCGAGAAGATCCCGTCATGACGGATCAGGCCGACGAGCTCGAGGCCCGCCTCAGCGACGAGGACAAGGCGTTCCTCGACGCCCTCGCCGACGGGCTCGCCAAGCGCCGGCTCGCGTCGGCGGCGCTCTTCTGGCTCGAGACGATGAAGCCGCTCAACTTCGTGACCTCGTCGATGATGATCGTCCTGCGCCCGATCATCACGACGGTCTGGTCGGACCCCAAGCGCTGGGACCGCGTGACCAAGCTCCTCGAGGAACGAGGTGCGATCGAGCTGCTCTTGCGCCGGCTCGAAGCTCGTGCGTAATTCCCGGGGCCCGTGTCCTCCACGCCTCAGATCGATCCGGCCTCCATCCGATCGGTGATCGCCACCGACTGCGGATCGACGACGACCAAGGCGATCCTGATCGAGAAGAACGACCAGGGCGAGTACCGGCTCGCCTGCCGCGGCGAAGCGCCGACCACGGTCGAGGCGCCCGTCGAGGACGTGACCCGCGGCGTGATCAACGCGATCCGCGAGATCCAGGAGCTGCGCGGCCGCCAGTTCCTCCGCGACGAAGACGCGACCGGCGCGATCTTGAAGCCGCAGCAGGGCGACGCCGGCACCGATCTCTACATCTCGACGAGCAGCGCCGGCGGCGGCCTGCAGATGATGGTGACCGGCGTCGTCAAGAAGATGACCGCCGAGAGCGCCGCGCGCGCCGCGCTCGGCGCCGGCGCGATCGTGATGGACGCGATCGCGACCAACGATCGCCGCCTGCCGCACGAGAAGATCGAGCGCATCCGCCAGCTCCGCCCCGACATGATCCTGCTCGCCGGCGGCACCGACGGCGGCACGGTCAAGCACGTGGTCGCGCTCGCCGAGCTCTTGCGCGCCGCGCAGCCGCGGCCGCGCCTCGGGTCGAGCTTCGATCTGCCGGTGATCTACGCGGGCAACGCCGAGGTGCGCGCCGAGATCGAGAAGATCCTCCAAGGCCGCTGCTCGCTGCAGGTCGTCGACAACGTGCGCCCCTCGCTCGAGCACGAGAACCTCGGGCCCGCGCGCGACGCGATCCACGACCTGTTCATGGAGCACGTCATGCAGCAGGCGCCCGGCTACGCGAAGCTGATGGCGTGGGCGGACGTGCCGATCATGCCGACGCCGGGCGCGATGGGCCTGATCATCCAGGCGCTCGCCGAGCGCGACAAGGTCAACGTCGTCGGCGTCGACATCGGCGGCGCCACGACCGACGTCTTCAGCGTCTTCGACGGCGTCTTCAACCGCACGGTCAGCGCCAACCTCGGCATGAGCTACTCGGTGTCGAACGTCCTGGCCGAGGCCGGCATCGCGAACATCCAGCGCTGGGTGCCGTTCGATCTCGAGGAGCACGAGCTCCGCGATCGCATCGGGAACAAGATGATCCGCCCGACGACGATCCCGCAGACGCTCGACGAGCTGAAGATCGAGCAGGCGATCTCGCGCGAGGCGCTGCGCCTCTCGTTCATCCAGCACAAGCAGTTCGCGGTGAAGCTGCGCGGCGTGCAGCGCGAGACCACGATCAGCGACGCCTTCGATCAGGAAGGCACGCCGAACACACTGGTCGACATGATGAAGCTCGACCTGCTGGTCGGATCCGGCGGCGTCCTCTCGCACGCGCCGCGCCGCAACCAATCGACGATGATGATGATCGACGCGTTCGGCGTCGAGGGCGTGACCGAGCTCGCGGTCGATTCGATCTTCATGATGCCGCACCTCGGCGTCCTCTCGACGGTGCACCCGGCGGCGGCGACCGAGGTCTTCGAGAAGGACTGCCTGGTCCGTCTCGGCACGTGCATCGCGCCGGTCGGGGGCCGATCGGGATCAACGGGCCACGTGCTCGACGTCGAGCTCGCGCTGCCCGGCGGATCCAAGAAGCTCTCTCTCTCGCACGGCGATCTCGTCCGGATCGATCTCGCCGACGGCGAGACCGCCAAGGCGGTGCTCACCCCCGCGCGCGGCGTCGACGTCGGTCGCGGCCCGGGCGAGCGCTTCGAGCAGACGCTGCGCGGCGGCTCGTCGGGCCTGATCTTCGACGCGCGCGGCCGCCGCCCGATGGCGATCCCCACGGAGCGCGCGGCCCGCGTCGCCGCCGCGACGCGCTGGACCAAGGCGCTCGACCTCTACCCCGAATGATGTACTGTCCGCCGGCCGTACATGGGTGACGCCTACACACCGGGCCTGACCGTCACGCGCTCGGCGGTCGTCCGCAAGACGCGCCGGCTGCCGTTGCCCGGCGAGGTCGTCGTGCAGGTGGGCCAGAAGGTGAAGGCCGCCGACGTGGTCGCGCGGACCGCGCTGCCCGGCAAGGTCAACCTCGTCAACCTCGCCAACGCGATCGGCGTGATGCCCGACGAGCTGTCGTCGAAGCTCGCGGTCGCGATCGGCGCGCCGATCGCGAAGGATCAGATCATCGCGAAGAGCACGAGCTTCTTCGGGCTCTTCAAGTCGATCGCGACCTCGCCGATCGACGGCACGCTCGAGAGCGTCTCGGAGGTCACCGGCTCCGCGGTGCTGCGCGAGCCGCCGATCCCCGTCGAGGTCACCGCGTACGTCGACGGCACGATCGTCGAGATCATCCCCAACGAGGGCGTGATCATCGAGAGCCGCGCCGCGCTCGTGCAGGGCATCTTCGGCCTCGCCGGCGAGGTGACCGCGCCGATCACGGTCGTCGCGAAACAAGCCGACCAAGTCCTCGACGCCAAAGACCTGAAGCCGGAGCACGAGGGCAAGATCGTGATCGGCGGCGGTCGCGCGACCCTCGCCGCGCTGCGGCGCGCGATCGAGCTCGGCGTGAGCGGGGTGGTCTGCGGCGGCTTCGCATATCAAGATGTGAAGGAACTGCTCGGCTACGACGTCGGGGTCGCGGTCACCGGCAGCGAGCCGCTCGCGACCACGCTCGTCGTCACCGAGGGATTCGGCGACATCGCGATGGCGAAGGCGACCTACGATCTGCTCGCGAGCCTCGAGGGCAAGCGCGCGTCGGTGAACGGCGCGACGCAGATCCGCGCCGGCGTGATCCGCCCCGAGGTCGTCGTGCCGCACGGCGACGCCGCGGACGCCGCGCTCAACGGCGCGTCGCACGGCCTCGAGCTGGGCGCGCCGGTCCGCTGCATCCGCGCGCCGTACTTCGGCCGCATCGGCAAGGTCTCGGGCCTGCCGGTCGATCTCCACACGATGCCGTCGGAGACGAAGGTGCGCGTGCTCGAGGTCGACTTCGACGGCGCGAAGATCGTGATCCCGCGCGCGAACGTGGAGGTGATCGAGCAATGAAGAAGGCGATCCTTCTCGTGCTCCTGATCGCGTCGATCGGTTCCGGCGCGCACGCCGAGACGACCGCGAACCAATGGCGGTTCGGCATGGGCATGCCGGACAAGGGCGATCAGCAGGACGGCCGCCACATCGAGATCCACTGGACCCGCATCGACAACACCAACAAGGTGAAGGTCGCGGTCCTCCGCCGCATCGTCCACGAACAGGCGTGGTGGGATCATCGCACCGGCTGGCGCAAGGCGGAGGATCCGCCCGACGTCGGCTACGGACCCGTCGACATCAACAGCCAGCCGCAGTTCGGCGCGACGTTCGTCAACGGCACCGTGCGCCTGCAGGATCTCGGCAAGCCGATCCAGATCGTCGACGGCCCGGTCCAGATCATCGGCCACACGTTCGCGGTCGGCGATCCGATCGGCGTGTGGACGCTGATCGGCATGGTCGACGACGACGGCACCCAGCAGAGCTTCGTCGACGAGGTGCCGCCGGGTCCGAGCTACGTCTACGCGCTGGTGCCGTACACGCCGGGCGCGGAGGACGGCCAGATGGTCGAGTTCCCCGAGTACGCGATCCAGTCGTGGGCCGCGAGCCCGGACACCTCGTTCTTCAACCTCGATCGCTGGTTCTTCGCGTCGCTGGTCGCCGCGACCGCGCTGCTCTTCCTCGGCTTCATGCAGCTCGCCAAGACGCGCGCGAAGTCGATGTTCATCCGCCGCATCCCCGGCGTCGACGCGATCGAGGACGCGATCGGCCGCTCGACCGAGATGGGCCGCCCGGTCCTGTACGTCACCGGCACCGACGAGATCACGAACATCCAGACGATGGCGTCGCTCTTGATCCTGGGCCACGTCGCGCAGATGACCGCGGAGTACGACACCGAGATCAAGGTGGCGAACCTCTACCCGCTGACGATGGTCGTCGCCGAGGAGATCGTGCGACAGGGCTACTCGAACGCGGGCCGCATCGACGCGCACAAGCCCGAGAACGTCATGTTCATCACGTCGGAGCAGTTCGCGTACGCCGCCGCGATCAACGGCATGATCATGCGCGACAAGCCGGCGACCAACATCTTCCTCGGCCGCTTCTTCGCCGAGTCGCTCATGCTGTCGGAGACCGGCTTCGTCGTCGGCGCGGTGCAGGTCGCGGGCACCGCCGAGTTCACGCAGCTGCCGTTCTTCATCGCCGCGTGCGACTACACGCTGATCGGTGAAGAGCTCTACGCGACCTCGGCGTACCTCACGCGCGAGCCGAACCTGCTCGCGCAGCTCAAGGCCGGCGACGCGCTGAAGATGAACATCATGATCCTGATCGTCGCCGGCGTGATCGCCGCGACCTTCTGGGGCTTCGATCTCGGCGCGAAGTTGATGCCGTCATGAAGAAGACCGCGCCGCTCGTCCTCGGCATCGCCGTCGGGCTCTACGCCTGCGCCGAGTTCTACATCCCGGACTGGCACGTCCGCTGGCTGACGCAGGAGCTCCAGACCTGGGGCACGATCCTCGCGGCGTTCGCGTACATCCTCGGCGGCGTCAACCTGATCCAGGTCAACTATCCGAAGATCCGGCGACGCGAGCGCGACTGGCAGTACAAGATCGTGATGGTCGTCGCCGCGGGCATGATGCTCGCCGCCGGCCTCAAGTGGCACAAGCTCTACCAGAGCGGCGAGGCGGGCACGGTCGCGATCGCAGATGATCACGGCGGCGCGGCAGCCGCGGGCAAGGCGACGATCGTGATCGACGCGCCCGCCGACGTGATGGTCAAGGTCGGCGCGCTGCCGGCGCAGCCCGCGCGCGACGCCGCGGGCAAGCCCGCGACCTTCGTCGTCGACGCGGGCAAGGTGCCGGTGCGCGTCTATAACCGCATCGCCGGCTATCGCGACTACGACGCGACGCTCGAGGTCGCGCCGGCGAAGATCGCGACGGTCTCGGTCGATCCCGCGATGCTGTGGGGCACCAAGGGCCGCGTCTACAACTGGCTCTACGATCACGTCTTCGCGCCGTGCAACGCGACGATGTTCGCGCTGCTCGCGTTCTTCGTGGTGTCCGCCGCGTTCCGCGCGTTCCGCATGCGCAACGTCGAGGCGACCTTGCTGCTCGGCGCCGCGATCATCGTGATGCTCGCGGCCGCGCCGATCGGCGCGTGGATCTCCGATGACCTCGTCGATCTCGGGCAGTGGATCCTCGACATCCCGAACAACGCGGGACGTCGCGCGATCATGATGGGCGCGGCGATCGGCGCGATCGCGACCAGCTTGCGCATCGTGCTCGGGCTCGAACGCTCGCACCTGGGGGCGGACTGATGGCGAAGGCGCACTGGACCGAGCGCCTCCAGCGCTTCGATCGACGCTGGCTCTTCCTCGTGATGGGCCTCGCGATCATCGTGCCGCTGATCTTCCCGCTCGGCCTCCCGATCAAGCCGGGCCCGATGACGAAGGCGGCCTACAACGCCGTCGAGGAGCTCCAGCCCGGCGACGTCGCCTTGATCTCGCTCGATCTCGATCCGGCGTCGACGCCCGAGCTCGAGCCGTTCTATCGCGCGGTCGTGCTGCAGCTGAAGCGCAAGCACGTGAAGATCGTCGTGACGACGACCTGGTACCAGGCGCCGCCGCTGGTCGAGCGTTGGATCCGCGAGGCGATCGAGCAGCCGCTCGCGCCGACCTATCCGGGCTACGACGGCGCGCCCGACGGCGCGTACAAGAAGAACGTCGACTACGTCTACCTCGGCTTCCGCGAGGGACGCGAGGCGACGATCCTCCGCATGGGCGCCGATCTACGCCAGACCTTCGACGGCCGCGCCGACGACGGCACGCCGTTCGACAAGATCCCGATGATGACGGGCATCAAGCAGCTGAAGGACTTCAAGCTGCTCGTCGACGTCTCGGCCGGCTATCCGGGCGCGAAGGAGTACGTGCAGTACGTGCAGTCGCGCTACGGCCTCCACATGATCGTCTCGACGACCGCGGTGTCGCTCACCGATCTCACGCCGTACTACCAGACCGGTCAGCTCGACGGCTTGGTCGGCGGCCTCGCGGCCGCGGCGCAGTACGAGAAGCTCGTCGGCGTGACGGGGACCGCGACCGCCGGCGCCGACGTGCTCAACGCGGGTCACGGCGTCGTGATCCTCGCGATCGTGCTCGGCAACCTCGTCTTCTTCGCCGGCCGCCGCGCGCGCAAGCGAGGTGCGGCGTGACCGCGCTGCCGCTGATCGACGTGATCGGTGCCTGGCTGGGCATCTTCCTCACGTTCTGCATCCTGTCCTTCCTCTACAAGGACAACCCGTTCTACAAGTTCGCCGAGCACCTGTTCGTCGGCGTGTCGATCGGCTACGTCGTCACGCTGCAGTACCAGGACACGATCGAGCCGACCTTGATCTCGCACCTCACCGATCAGTGGTGGAAGATCTTCCCGCTGATCCTGGTCGCGCTGATGTTGGTGAAGGCGATGTCGCGCCGCTACGCGTGGCTCGGCCGCTTCCCGCTGGCGTTCGCGGTCGCGCTGTACGCGGGCCTCGCGATCAACGCGGTCGCGCAGTCGGAGCTGGGCGCGCAGATCAACTTCGCGATGCACGATCTCGACGCGCGCAAGGTCGATCTCAACACGGCCGACGCGAAGACGCTCGGCGGCGTGCCCGGCATGTCGCCGGCGATCGCGAAGAAGCTGATCGCGGAGCGCGAGGGCCACGCGTTCTCGTCCGTCGACGACGCCGTGTCGCGTGCGAGCCTGACGCCGGCGGAGCAGGCGGATCTGGCGGAGAAGCGCGGCGGCTTGGTCGGGCTCGACGCCAAGGCGAGCGTCACGCCGGGCGAGAAGGACTGGTTCGGGATCGCGTCGAACGTCTTGCTCTTGCTCGGGCTGCTGGCGTCGCTGCTCTACTTCTACTTCTCGCTCGCGCACAAGGGCGTGGTCGGGCGCGTGTCGCGCTTCGGCGTGTGGATCCTGATGATCGGGTTCGGCGCGAGCTTCGGCTACACCGTGCAGGGCCGCATCGCGCTCGCGATCGGCCGCGCGCTCGACATCCAGGGCAAGACGGTCGCGCCGGAAGACGCCGCCGCCGTGCACGGCCCGTGGGCCGCGCTGATCTCCGCCGTCATCATCGTCGGCGGAATCGCATTCTGGGAGCTGCGCGCGCGCAAGAAGGTGACAGAGTAGTCGCCGTGTACGAGCTGCGGATCGGGTGGCGCTACATCTACAGCGGTCAGTTCGATCGCACGATGCTCGCGTGCGCGATCGCGTCGCTGCTCGTGGTCGCGGCCGGCGCGTACTTCGCGGTGAGCTCGGGCGGCAACTCGCCGGTCGGCGTGATCATGCTGATCGTCGGCATGATCTCGGCGGCGGTCTTCATGCTCCTCACGTGGCTCTCGGTCTTCACGAGCGTCTCGGTGCTCGGGGTGATCCTGGGCGTCGCCGCGCTGACGTTCGCGCTCTCGATGACGACCGGCTTCCAGCAGCAGTTCCGCGAGAAGGTCCTCGGCGTCAACGCGCACGTCATCATCATGAAGAACTCGAACGACTTCGACGAATACCGCCACGTCATGGACGTGGCGCAGAACGTCGATCCGGACGTCATCGCGACGCAGCCGTTCATCTTCACCGAGATGCTGGTCACGCGCGGGCGCGGCGAGCTGTCGGGCGT